>CAJTYN010000076.1 GCA_910584115.1 uncultured Lachnospiraceae bacterium | reverse complement strand
GGATGAAAGGGGTCTCCTTCAGAGACCGTAAGACGGGCATCCGGGCACAGATCCAGCATCTGAAAGCGTATGCGGATGACAGGCCCTTGGTGAATGCCTGTGTGGATCCTCGTTTTAAGTATGTGGAACGCGGCTGCGCCAAGTTTGTCGAGTATCTGGGTATCAAAGAAAATCCGAAGGGGAAAGGCTGGGCTTCTGGTGCGGGGTACGGACAGAAGATCCTGACGATCCTGAAAGGGATACTCGGGACGGAGCCCATCACAGAGGAGACGTCGGATATATCTTTTAAGGTCAAAGTGACGATCCCTGATCTGAATATCCGGACCGGGCCGGGGACAGATCATGAGAAGACTGGAAAGTTTACGGGCATCGGCATATTTACCATCACGGATGTGAAAGAGGGAGCGGGATCTGTCTCAGGGTGGGGCAGGCTCAAGTCCGGTGCGGGATGGATATGCCTGGACTGCGTGATACCGGTGTGAGGAGGATGTTGTGATAAGTTTCAGACAGAAGGGCGACTTCTCAAAACTCACCAGTTTTTTTGAGAGAGTCAGGGAGGCTGTGCGGCTGGGAAGGCTTGATAAGTACGGCCGGGAAGGAGTGGCCGCCCTCATGTCTGCGACGCCTGCCGACTCCGGCCAGACGGCCCGTTCCTGGTATTATAGGATCGAGCAGCAGAAAGGGTCGGTCAGGATAATTTTTAACAACTCGAATGTTCAAAATGGTGTTCCGATCGCGGTCATCCTGCAGTATGGACACGGGACACGTACCGGAGGCTGGGTGCAGGGGAGGGATTATATCAATCCTGCGATCCGGCCCGTTTTTGATAGGAT
Organism: uncultured Lachnospiraceae bacterium; assembly: GCA_910584115.1. Taxonomy (GTDB): domain Bacteria; phylum Bacillota; class Clostridia; order Lachnospirales; family Lachnospiraceae; genus MGBC164599. Next base: position 12,678 of record CAJTYN010000076.1, on the reverse strand, counting down.
CACAGAATATGCGTGGAGGGAGGTCACGAAGCTATGAGCAGGACAGTCGATCAGCGCGTCGTGGAGATGCGGTTTGACAATAAGCAGTTTGAGAGTAATGTGAAGACGAGCATGTCCACGCTCGAAAAGCTGAAGAAGAGCTTACATCTGGAAGGGGCGGCAAAGGGCCTTGAAAATGTGGGTTCGGCTGCTAAAAAGATCGATCTGTCCGGGGTCAGTGGGGCAGTCGAGACGGTCCAGGCCAGATTTTCCGGATTGCAGGTCGTGGCGATGACCGCCCTTGCGAACATCACAAATTCCGCGATCAACGCTGGCAAGCAGCTGGTCTCCGCTTTTACGATCGAACCGGTCACTACGGGATTTCAGGAATACGAGCTCAAGATGGGTTCCGTGCAGACCATCATGGCGAGCACGGGCGCCAGTCTGGAAGAGGTCAACGGATATCTGGATGAACTGAATACTTATTCGGATAAGACGATCTATTCGTTCGCGGATATGACGAACAACATCGGCAAGTTTACTAATGCTGGGGTCAAGCTCGAAGACGCGGTCAAAGCGATACAGGGTATCAGCAATGAGGCGGCTGTGTCCGGCGCGAATGCTAACGAAGCGTCTCATGCTATGTACAACTTTGCGCAAGCCCTGTCTTCCGGAGCCGTAAAGTTGATCGACTGGAAATCCATTGAAAACGCCAATATGGCGACGGTGGAATTTAAGAACGAACTGATAAAAACGGCTGTTGAACTCGGGACGGTCGTAGAGGAGAGCGGGAGATATAAGACTACGACGACTGACCTGAACGGTAAAGTGTCGGACCTCTTTGACTCGATGGGGAATTTTAATGACTCGCTGTCCCATCAGTGGATGACATCCGAAGTCCTGATCAAGACTCTCGGGAGATATGCAGATGAGACGACGGAGATCGGGAAGAAGGCGTTTGCGTCCGCCCAAGATGTGAAGACTTTCTCCATGATGATGGATACCCTCAAAGAAGCCGCACAGTCCGGCTGGGCTGCCACATGGGAATTGCTGATCGGTGATTTCAACCAGGCCAAGACGATCTTCACGGATCTCTCCGAACTGTTCGGGGATATGATTGGGAAGTCTGCGGATGCCAGGAACAATCTCCTAAAAGGCGCTCTGGGAGCACGGGAGATCGATGTTTCTTCGTGGAAGAAGTTTGTCTCTGAGGTCGGTGTGTCCGGCAGTGCGCTGGAAAAGGCTTTAAAAGAGACAGCCCGTGAGCACGATATCGCCATCGACCAGATGATCGAGAAAGAGGGGTCGTTCGCAGCCACATTAAAAGATGGATGGCTCACCACGGATATCATCACAGAAACGCTCAAGAAGTTTACCGGCCAGGTCGGAGAGACGACTATGGGTCTGGAGGATCTGGAGAAGATCGCGAACTTGGTCATGCGCGGTGACTATGGGAACGGTGAGGCCAGGATCAAGGCGCTCACAGAAGCCGGGTATGATTATGCGACTGTCCAGGGGTATGTGAACCATGTCATGTTGGGGACAGAGTTTAATCTTGCCCAGCTTTCGGATGAACAGCTTAAGAATGCCGGGTATACGCAGGAACAGATCAGGGCGCTGCGGGAGCTTGCTAAGACTGCTGAAGAGACTGGGACTCCGCTCAATGAACTGATGGGGAGTATGAACAAGCCCACGGGACGGGAGCTCTTGATCGAGTCTTTTAAGAATACGTTCCAGGCATTGGTCAAAGTCATCGGCGCTGTGAAAGGTGCGTATCGTGATATCTTCCCGGCCATGACTTCGATGCGGCTCTATGATATCATTGAAGGTATCAATAAGTTTACGAAGGGTCTCATTGTCAGCGATAAGACGGCTAAGAATATCCGGCGGACTTTCAGGGGGTTCTTTGCGGTATTGGATATCGGATGTCAAGGGATCGGGGTGCTCGTCAGAGGGTTCAAGGATCTCGTCCGGTTCGTCCTTCCTGCTGGGGATGGGGTCCTCGGTATAACGGCCGGGATCGGTGACTTCCTGGTCAAGATCGATAAGGCTGTGAAGTCTTCGGGTGCGTTCAATAAAGGTCTGGATGCGTTAGAAAAGCTCCTGGCTCCGGTGGGAGCAGGGGTGAAAAAAGTGTCCGGGATCGTTACGGGGGCCGTCACCAGTTTTATCGATTGGGCTAACAAGAATGATATCCTGGCGAAGAGTATCAGCGGCCTCTGGAAAGGGATCCGAGTCGCGGTCGAGGTCGTCCGTGTCCTGATCGATACGTTCCTGGAACTCCCTGTGGTACGCCAGAATGTAGAAAAGCTGCATGAAAGGATATCGAGCCTCTCAAACGGTCTGAAAGAATATTTTTCAGGCGGGATCCAAGTAGTCAGTGCTTTTATCAAACGTGCGGAGTCTGTGGATGGGATCACATTTGACAATATCAAAGGTGTCCTAAGAGACTTTAAGGATAATGTACTCAGCTATTTCATCGATATAGATGGGATATTCGGACGTTTCAGGGATGCGCTGGATAAGTTTAGGGATAGGATCGGAGATGGGTTTGATCTTAAGGATATTCAAAATGGACTCAGGGAGTTTAAGGATAACCTCGTATCCGGAACGGGTGGTATTATTGATAACCTTTTAAATCTTGCTAAGAACATAGCAACCGGGATATCTGTCATAAAGGATGTCATATCTGATAACTTCTGGGCGATCATGACGGTGTTCGTCGGTGTCGGACTTCTCGCTGCGCTCAAGAAGATCAGTGGTGTCCTGGATGCGATCAAGTCACCTGTGGAGGCGTTTACCGGGGTCCTTGACGGGATATCTTCTTCTCTGAATGCTTATTCGACAAAACTGAAAGCGGAAGCCATCTATACGATCGCGAAATCGATCGCGGTGCTTGCTGGTTCGATCGCGGTGCTCTCTATGCTCGACCCGGCAAAAGTCTGGTCATCAGTCGCCGCGCTAGCGATCATCTCCGGTGCGCTCGTCGGGCTCTCCATACTCGTTAATAAGTTCGGAGGGGATAAGAAGGTCTCGTTCCCGATACTGAGTATCGCAGCGGGGATCTTCATCCTCGTGACGGCTCTGAAGAAGATGGAGGAGCTGGATGGGAGCCTGATCGTCAGGAACTTGGTAGTCCTCGGTGTGTTGGGTTATGGCTTGACTACGTTTGCAGCCATACTGAGCATCGTCGCCCCGAAACTCTCATCGGGAGGTTTCTTTCTCCTAGCGTTCAGCATCTCTCTCCATATCTTAGTGGATGCGTTAAAGGATATGGACAGTCTCCGTTTGGATAACCTCGGACAGACGATCGCTATATTGCTGGGTACCCTGGCTGGGTTGGTGCTTATCGCGAAGATCTGTAAGGATGTGAAAGCCGGTTCGGCTATCACCATATTGGCGGCGGTCATCGCGCTGAAAGTGCTGATCGGGGTGTTTGATGATGTGGCGGATATCGACGCGGGGACGATCGTAAAAGGACTCGCGGTGATCGGAACTGTCTTCGGTATGTTCTCGGTCCTCATGGCAGCATCGATGCTGGCCGGTGAAAATGCGGCAAAGGGCGGGGTCGGTATCCTTGCTATGTCCGCGGGTGTGGTGCTCATCGTACATGCACTCAAAGAGATCGCTGGTATGGATCAAAAGGATCTGGATCAGTCCATGGGCGTGGTCAAGAAACTCTTAAAGGTCTTCGCTTATATCGTGATGATGTCTAAGTATGCCGGTAAGAACGCGATGAAAGCCGGTGCGATGCTCCTTATGATGTCTGGCGCCATACTGATCCTATCGGCGGTCATGATGCTGCTCAGTCATCTGGATCCGAGCGGTCTTGCTCGGGCTCTGGGGGCTGTGGTCGCGCTGGAAGTAGTCTTTGGCGCGCTCATCGCGGTGACCAGTATGGCGAAGGATTGTAAATCTACATTGCTCATATTATCTGCGACGATCGCCATCCTCGTGATCGCTCTCGCTACCCTATCCATGATCGATCCGACGCAGCTCGGAACGGCATCCGCTTCTCTTTCCGCTGTCATAGCGACATTTGCGCTGCTGATCAAGTCTACTGCAGTCGGAAAGAAGGCGAAGAAAGCGCTCCCGGCAGTCGCAGCTATGGTGCTGCTCGTGGGGGCATTGGCGGGTATCTTATATCTGCTGGCCAGTCTGCAGGTCGGGTCTACGCTGGAGGTGGCGGCGTCTATATCGGCTCTGATGCTGTCTCTGTCAGCAGCCATGTTCATCATAAGCAAGGCTGGAAAAGTCTCTCCGGAGGCGCTGATCACTGTTGGTGTCATGACTCTCGTGGTCGGGGCGCTGGGCGGGATACTCCTGGCACTCTCCCGTATGAAGATCGGGCCTACATTGGATACGGCTAAGTCGCTCTCACTGCTCTTGATCGCTCTTTCGGGGGCCTGTGTCATCCTCCGGGCTGTTGGGTCGGGCGGTGCAGCGGCATTTGTTGGGATAGGGGCTTTGGTGACCCTGATCGCTGCTGTCGGTGGGGTATTGACCGGGCTTGGTGCGCTGGTGGAATATTTTCCTAAAGTCGAGGTCTTTTTGGATAAGGGGATCCCGATACTTGAGAAGATCGGATACGGTCTTGGATCTTTTGCGGGGAATATCATCGGGGGCTTCATGGAAGGGACCATGTCGGGACTTCCTGGTATCGGGACGAAGCTCTCCCAGTTTATGGAGAACCTGGAGCCGTTCATAGAGGGGGCAAAGACGATCGACGGATCTGTTGTCAGCGGGGTGAAGTCCCTTGCGGAGACGGTGCTCATATTGACCGGGGCCAGGCTCTTGGATGGGCTTACCACTTTCCTTACTGGCGGTGTATCGTTTTCTGACTTTGGTAAAGAAGTCGGTGAATTTGGCAAGAGTTTTAAGAAATTTGCGGCTGAGGTCGGTGAGATCGAGAATATCGACTCCGTTGAAAAAGCGGCCAGTGCGGGGAAGGTGTTGGCTGAATTTGCCAAGGCGATCCCGAACCAGGGAGGTAAACTCGCAGATTGGATAGGGGATAATACGCTTTCTACATTTGGAAAGGAACTCGGACGTTTTGCGCCGTGGTTAAAGGCGTATGCGATCAATATAAGAGAATTGAGTACCGAAGATGTAGAAAGATCAGCAAAGGCCGCGATGGTCTTAGCTGAGTTTGCTAAAGCTGTTCCGAACCAAGGAGGTATATTAGCGAAATGGGTAGGAGATAACACGCTTTCTACATTCGGAAAGGAACTCGGACGTTTTGCGCCTTATCTAAAAGCGTACGCGATTAATATAAGTGGATTGGATACGGAAGACGTAGAAAGATCAGCAAAGGCTGCGATGGTCCTGGCTGAGTTCGCCAAAGCATTGCCAAATCAGGGTGGAGCTTTATCATGGATCGTAGGGGATAACAAGTTATCTGCATTTGGAAAAGAGTTGGGAGATTTTGCACCGTGGTTAAAAGCGTATGCTATCAATGTAAGGGAGCTGAACACAGAAGATATAGAAAAATCTGTAAATGCGGCTAAGATCTTATCTGAGTTTGCTAAATCTGTCCCAAATGAAGGCGGAGCCTTATCATGGTTATTGGGTGATAACAAATTATCTACTTTTGGAAAAGAATTAGGGAATTTCGCACCGTGGTTAAAGACATATTCAGTTAATGTGAGAGGTCTGAGCGTAGAAGATGTGGAAACTTCGGCAAGGGCCGGTGAGATCTTAGCGGATCTTGCTAAGAAGCTCCCATCAGATGGTGGTCTGTTCTCACTTTTTACCGGCGATAAGAGTATGAAAGCCTTTGGAAAGGATCTGCTCACTTTTGGTGAAAGTTTAGTAGATTACTGCAATGCTGTCACAGAAGTCGGTATAGAAGATGTCACCGGTGCGGTGGATGTCGCGGTTTCGCTCGTAAATCTTCAAAATAGATTGCAGAGCAACGACACGCGTCTGTCTGATTTCGGGACAGTATTGTCTTCGTTTGGAAAGAGTTTTAAATCTTATTATGACTATGTGAGTGATATCCAGACTTCGAAATTGAATGGGGTCGGTGCGCAGGCGCAGAGGCTGATCGAGATGTCTGACAGTATAAAGGCTGGTGTGGATGCGTTCCAGTCTGCCATGTCTGATGTCGGCCGTGCCCAGGTCACTGGTTTTACATTTGGGATTGATAATGCTTCGAGCAGGGTGACGAGATCCGCTTCTGATCTTGTGGCGAGATTTGCGGATGGGGTACGGATAAAACAGCAGAGTGTCGTGACCGCTTTTGAGGCGTTGCTCATGGCCGCTCTATTCGCGATCAAGAATAAAGAGTCTGGTTTTCAGAGTGCCGGGCAGTCTGTCATGGATCGGTTCATATCCGGGATTTCATCAAGAGGTTCCACGATATCGTCAGCATGTGCTTCAGTCGTCGGCGGGGCAGCGAATGTCCTGAGTTACCGGTTCAATGATTTTTACAACGCAGGTGTCCATCTCGTCAATGGGTTTGCAAATGGTATCGACGCGAACCGGTATGCAGCAGAAGCCGCGGCCAGCGCCATGGCCAGCGCGGCGGCGAACGCGGCTAGGAGGGCGTTGGATGAACATTCCCCATCAAGAGTATTTTATGGCATCGGCGATTATGCTGGGATCGAGTTCGTCAAGGCGTTGGGGAGTTACACATCGAAAGCGTATAAGGCTGGGACTAGGATCGCTGGCTCAGCTGTGGATGGGTTGAGTAATGCAATATCGAGGGTCTCGGAGACGATCGAGAGCGGTATCGATACGCAGCCGACGATCCGGCCTGTGCTCGATCTGTCGGATGTTCAGTCCGGTGTTGGCGCGATCAGCGGGATGCTGTCGGGGAGACGTACCTTGTCGATCGGGGCGGTCCAAGCGAATGTAAGTTCGGCTGCCGCATCCATGCAGAGGTATCAAAATGGAGACGGACAAAGGGAAGTCGTCTCAGCGATCAAGGCACTCCGTAAGGATATCGCGGATATGCCGCGTAATACTTACCATGTAGGTGGGATCACTTATGATGATGGGAGCAATGTGGCCAGTGCGGTCAAGTCTCTCGTACGGGCAGCCAGGATAGAGAGGAGGGTGTAAAGGATGGCGAAGGTCACAAGTCTCAAGATAGGTCTTCAGAACGGTACGGATAGTACCATATATGCCACATGGGCGTTTAAGGGAAAAAATCTTGATCATTACCTTGTCAGATGGACGTACTATACGGCAAAGAGTAAAGTCGGGTTCGATGGTGGATCATCGAAGATCACAGCAAAGCAGGCGACTTACAGCGCGCCATCGAATGCTGTCCGTGTGAAGGTTAGTGTAAAACCTGTTTCGAAGACTCGTAAAGTGACGACAGATAGTGGCAACCCCAATGATGGGACATATAAAAAGAAGACAGTCAGCAAACCATACTGGACAGGCGTAGTGGTATCCAAGACTTATCAGATGGCCAAAAACCCTCCAGCTACGCCATCAGCGCCGACGGTCACAGTAAATAAGTATAAACTCACAGCAACTCTCGATACCCAGGACAGTCTGACCGACCAGGTTGAATTTTATATCATCAAAGGTAATAAGAAGTTCAAGTCAGCTGTCGTCAATCTTAACAAAACGTCCCGCCGTGCTTCTTATTCATGTAACATCAGTGTAGGAGCACAATACAGAGTACGGTGCAGGGCGATAAATCTGTATGGAAAATCAAAAACGAAGTATTACAGCGGATGGTCTGAGTATTCCAGTGAGGTAACGACCATCCCATCCGCTGTGAGCGGGATCAAATGCGCGGTGGACAGCAAGACGTCTGTTGTTCTCACCTGGAATAAGAACACGACCGCGACCAGTTATGAGATCGAATACACGACAAACAGAGCATATTTCGGGACGTCTTCGGAAGTGAGCTCCACGACTTCTCAGACGAACCGCGCATATGTGACGGGCCTCGATCCCGGGAACAGATATTATTTCAGGGTCAGGGCTGTGAATGGGCAAGGGGAGTCCAGTTGGAGCGGTCTCGTAAATACCATACTCGGATCAACACCAGATGCCCCGACCACATGGTCGTCGACGACTACAGTCATCACAGGGGAAACGGTCAATCTGTATTGGGTTCATAATTGTGAGGATGGTTCCAAGGAAGTAGAAGCGGAGATTGAGGTAGGTCCTGTCGGAGCCCGTCGGAACATCATCATAAAAAATGACCGTGGTGATGGTGAGATAGGTGTCTACGCACTCACGGTACAGGGCGGTATCGCATATTTTTGGCGTGTCCGAACGAAAGGCATCACGGGCAAGTTCGGTCCATGGTCGATAGAACGTACGATCGATGTCTATGAACCGCCGACTCTGGAATTGGGATTTAGTGATGATGTATTGTATGGTTTTCCTTATACCATTACCGCTACGGCGGGCCCTGTCACTCAGAAACCCATCGGTTATCATATCTCCATCACGGCAGAAGTGACGCATGAGTCTACGGATATCACGGGTTCTCCGGTGCTCATAAATACTGGGGAAGAGGTATATTCTAAGACATTCAATACGGATGAAAGAAACCTCGTCATCACTCTATCCGCCGGGGATGTTTTTCTTGAAAATGACCAGTCATATAAGGTAACCATGGTGGTATCGATGGATAGTGGTCTCACAGCTGAGGCGAGCGATACATTTAGCGTGTCTTGGAAGGATGAGCAATATGAGCCAGACGCTTCCGTGGTCATAGACTGGGATACCCTTACCGCTTCTATCTCTCCGTTCTGTATGGATGAGAATGATGCGCTCGTCCCGAATGTCACATTGGCTGTTTATAGGCGGGAATACGATGGGAGTTTTACAGAGATCGGTACTGGTCTTGAAAATGATGGGAGCGCCACGGTCACCGATCCGCATCCTGCGCTCGACTATGCCCGGTATCGTATCGCGGCGAGGGATGAGAATACGGGTGTGATCAGTTTTGAGGATCTTCCGGGTGAGCCGGTCCTGGAGCCGTCGATCGTCATCCAATGGGATGAAGCGTGGACAGAGTATGATTATTCAGGGGAGGATGCCACAGAGATGCCGCCGTGGACGGGGTCTATGGTGCGCATACCGTGGAATGTGGATATCAGTGAGAACCACGAACCGGATGTATCCCTGGTGGAATATATAGGGCGGAAGCATCCGGTGAGTTACTATGGGACGCAGCGGGGTGAGAGCGCCAGCTGGTCTGTAGAGATCGATAAATCGGATAAGGAGACGATCTATGCGCTCCGCCGTCTGGCCGCCTGGCCGGGGGATGTGTATGTGAGGGAACCGTCTGGGATCGGCTATTGGGCACATGTCATTGTCTCGATGTCCAGGAACCATTGTGAGATGGTGGTGCCGGTCACATTTGATATCAAACATGTAGAAGGGAGTGGTCCATGATGGATTGGTCTGCATCCATGCAACAGACTTTTAAGTATCATATGGTGGATCCAGGCACATGGATGGACAGTTCTGCCATAGAGGATGTCGAGTCCTGTACGATCGACCGGGATCTGTCTGATGCTACGCTCGGTCATGCGTCGTTCGATCATAGTGAGATCATGGATGAATGTTATATCAGAGCGTATCTCTCGGCCGTTCAAAATGGACTGAGGGAAGATATACCTCTGGGCACATATCTGGTACAGACGCCATCTTATAGCTTTGATGGAAAGACTCGTAAGGTATCCATGGATGCTTATTCGCCTTTGATCGAGCTGAAAGGGTCATTACCGCCTGTCGGGTATACGATACCCAAGGGAGAGAAGATCATGGAAGCAGCATCAAGATTGTGTCGTGAAAAGCTGAGAGCCCCTGTCGTGGCGGTGAGCAGTGATGACAGGCTTGAGATGGATTTTGTTGCAGACCTCGATGATACATGGCTCTCTTTCATAACAGATCTGATAGCCAATGCCAGGTATTCTTTTGATCTGGATGAACTTGGGCGTGTCTTATTTACGCCTGCGCAGGATATCGCTTCATTGCAGCCGGTCTGGACATACGATGACAGCAACAGTTCGATCTTATATCCGGATATAGAAGATGAGAGGGATCTGTATGGGATCCCCAATGTGGTAGAGGTGATCTATTCTTCGAGTGTCGGATATATGTATGCACGGGTGGTCAACGATGACAGAGATAGCCCCGTATCGGTCAGCAGTCGTGGACGGGAAGTGATCTACCGGGAAAGCAGTCCCGATGTCGTAGGTACACCGACACAGGAGATGCTGGATGAATATGCGGTACAGCTGTTACGGGATCTGTCCTGTCTTGAGCACACGCTGACTTATACACATGGCTACTGTCCGGTACGCATCGGGGATTGTGTCCTGTTAGATTACAAACGGTCCGGGATCAGTAACATCAAGGCAAGAGTCACTTCGCAATCAATAAAATGTGAGACAGGATGCTCGGTAGAAGAGACAGCAGTCTATACGACTCGATTATGGAGGTGATCTTATGGAGTTATCAAGGAACCTCCTGAAGAGATTTGCGGATATCACGAATGATCTCAAGGATAGGACCAGACCGGTCCTCGCTGTATATGGGACAGCCGTGGTCCGGGAAGAGAAAGAAGATCCGGATCCGGATGTATCAGAGGTAGTAACAGAAGATAAGGATGACAATGATGACCCAGTTCCGGTCGTAAAGAAGATAAAATATGTGCGGATCGACGGTTCTGATATCCTGACACCTGTATCGGAAGCGACGGATATCCGGGATGGCGACCGGGTGATGGTCTCTATCCAGGATCATGTGGCGACTGTGATCGGAAATGTCACTTGTCCTCCTTCGGCGAGGACGGCTACGGATCTGGATCCTCTTCTGGAAGCACAGAGTCTCCGTATCGATACACTGATAGCGGGGCAGATCACAACCGGATATCTGGATGCGAACTACGCAAAGATAGACCGCCTAGAAGCGCAGAGTGCTCGTATAGGGGTTTTGGAAGCAAACCAGATCACAACGCGATACCTGGATGCGAACTATGCTAAAATCTCTCATCTGGAAGCTCAGGATGCCCGTATAAAGGAGTTGGAAGCAAACCAGATCACGACAGTATACCTGGAAGCAAATTACGCAAAAATAGACCGACTAGAATCTCAGAGTGCCCGTATAGGGGTTTTGGAAGCAAACCAGATCACAACGGAACATCTGAAAGCGAATTATGCGGATATTGATCTAGCCAACATAACCCAGGCCAGTGTCGGGAGACTATTTGCTGATATCGGGCTCGTGTCTGATATGGTGATCTCACAGGGGCAGATCACTGGTGAACTGCAAGGTGTGAAGATATCAGCGAGCCAGCTTACGGCCGGGAAGATCGACGCGGCCGATATCGAGGTCGTAAATCTGAACGCCTCAAACATCACTGTCGGTACGATCAATGGTCAGTTCATAAGACCGGGAACGATAACGGCCGAGGCACTCTCAGCCGAACTTAACAGCGCGATCGCGGAAAAAGTGGATATCCAGGAGGCTCTGGATCAGATCGAGGTAAATAAGGCTGCCGCTGAAAAAATGGTCAGCGACTTGAGGTCTGATCTTGGAGTCGTCGGCACGATATCTGTTGAAGGCGGAAATATATCTTCAGCTTCGATCACTTCTGAGAAGATCGCTGCGAACGCCGTGACAGCGGATAAGATAGCGGCAAATTCGGTCACGGCGGGAAAGATGTCGGTCGCAACACTCTCATCTATCACGGCGGATGTCGGCACTCTGACCGCTGGCATCATAAAGAGCAGTAACTATACAGCCATGGCAGGAGCCGTAGTATCTCCGTACAGCAGGACAGGGATGCTGATAAACTTAGACACCGGTCTTATCCAAACACCAAATCTTGCGGTGGACGCGTCGGGAAACGCATATATCAGCGGAACGATATACGCCAGCGCGGGACAGATCGCGGGATCACTGGTCACTTCTGGTATATCTGCTGGGAATATCACGACCGGCACATTATCCGCAGACAGGATCGCGGCAGGCAGTATCTCTGGCAGCAAGATGATCGCTGGGACGATCACGGCAACGCAGATCGCAGCGAGTGCTGTGACATCGGATAAGATAGCGGCAAATGCGATAACATCCGCGAAGATCGCGGCTAATGCGGTCACTGCAACACAGATATCAGCGGGTGCGGTGACGGCTAATAAGATCGCGTCGTATACGATCACAGCGACACAGATCTCTTCAGGTGCGATCACGGCAGATAAGATAGCCGCGGGTGCGATCACTGCCGCGAAGATAGCCGCCGGTGCGATCACGGCAGATAAACTCAATGTATCTGGTCTTTCTGCTATATCAGCAAATATAGGATATATAACAGCTGGGGAATTTGGCGGGTTTACGATCAGTGATAAGGGGATCGTAGCTACAAATAAAAATGTACCATATATATTCATGTATCCCGGCACTGATACAGTCATTGGGATCGAGGACAGATATGGGTCTTATGTCAGGATCGAAAAGACAGGCGTACAGTCAGATACCATAAAGTGTCTCAAGATCGTGAACAAAAATAATACCGTAGGTCAGACTATAAATCTGGATGGCGATAATAAATCCTTTGTATTTAGCGGAGGTTATCATATCAGATTAGAGACTGACGTTACGACTGAGGTAGGTATCAGGATAAAAAATCCAAAAGTATCCAATTATCTCAGTTTCATCATCAGTGCTGCTGGAAATAAAGGGATCTACGACAATAACGATGCGACATGGATGATC
>CAJTYN010000075.1 GCA_910584115.1 uncultured Lachnospiraceae bacterium | reverse complement strand
TCTTCTTCCCGTACTCCTCGGCAAAATGCTCCTGGGTCATCTCAAAGGATTTATACACGCCCTCCCGGATGGCCACACTGGGGACAACGACGATGAATTTGCTCCAGCCGTAATGTTTATTCAGCTCGAACATGGTCTTGATGTAGGTATAGGTCTTGCCCACGCCAGTCTCCATCTCAACGGTGAGGTTATACCCGTTGTCCCGGCCTTCCAGCTTTTCCGATGGTCTGATCTGATTGGCGCGCTGGACTTTATTCAGCTGCTCCAGGATCTGCCGATCAGAAAGCTCCGGCACGATCTTCTGGTTGCCAAAACCTGTGAAATCCCGTTCTTCATTGACACCGATCTGATAGTGACCGCTGCCTCTGTCCATCATATAGGTCGGGGTCAGATAGGGCTGTCCGGCAAACACATCCACAACGGCCTTGGCCGCGTCTGCCTGGAATTTTTGGTTCCTGTACTGTATCTTCATATCTCCTCGCCTCTCGTTTCCTCAGCGATCCATTCCTTGAGTTTTTCCTGAAGTTCTTTTTTATCCGGCAGATACAGCTCATATTTTGAAGCATAGATATTGGCGTCCGCCGGCAAAGTCAGTTCAACCAGCGCATCGCTTTTCTGCTGGCAGAGCAACACGCCAATGGTCGGATCTTCGTCCTCTGTCTTTTCGTATCGGTCATAATAATTGACGTACATCTGCATCTGTCCCAGATCCTGATGGGTCAGTTTCCCGATCTTTAAGTCAAATAAGACAAAACAACGCAGTAGCCGATTGTAAAAGACCAGATCGACCCGAAAATGATCCTCATCAAAAGTAAAGCGCACTTGCCGCCCTACAAAGGTAAATCCCTTGCCAAGTTCCAAGAGAAATTGCTGTAAATGGTCGATGATCCGATTTTCCAATTCACTTTCTGAATACTCGGGCAGCTCCTGCATACCCAGAAATTCCAGAACATACGGATCCTTAACAAGATCCGACGGCTTTTCGATCACCTGGCCCTTCAGAGCAAGGTCATACACCTTGTCTTTTTCGGTACTGAGAAGCAGCCGCTCATACAAAGCACTGTTAAATTGCCGCTTTAACTCGGAAAGGCTCCAGTTGTTTTTGACCGCTTCGATCTCATAAAAATGTCGCTCATCCTCATCATCAATCCGCATGAGTTTCAGGTAATGGGACCAACTAAGATAAAACCTTCTGCCGCTTTTCGTGACGGGAAGATCCTCGGATTGGCTAAACACTGTTTCGCCGATCTGGTCGTGGGCGTAAACACGGTAAAACTGCCGGATGTTTTTCAGATTTCCTACCGAAAAACCTTTTCCAAATTGAGCCGTCAGATATCCGGAGAGTTCCTGCAAGATCTGTTTGCCATAGGCAGCGCGATCTTTCCCGTTCTGCTCCTCTTCTATGATCATCCGTCCGATCTCAAAATAGGCGTAGACCATTGTGAGATTTACTGCTGTTTTAGCGTTCTTTCTGGCGTTTTTCAAAACATCCGCAATATTTTTCAAAAATCCATCGTTCATATCGCATCTCCTCACAGCACCTTCACCCTGGTATCCGGGGCCAGCATCTTGAAGATCTCGCCCACGTTGATCTTGGCGGGGCTGTTGGCAAAGCTGCTGTCCCGGAACACGGCCCGGAGGGGCTGACGTTTGGCGATCTCTTTGATCACGGTATCGGGGATATCTTCGTCAAAGCAAGCGATCAGGTCGCCGTCGCTGTAGGTGTGGACAGTGCAGCCCTCGATCTCCTCGGAGGTGTAGGGCATGGACAGGGGCAGGCCCCATTCCAGCAGACAGCCGAACAGCAGATCCAGGTCGGTGCGGTCGGGCTTGATGTTGTTTTCCAGCAGATCCAACATACCCTGGTCATATTCCCCGGCGGAGTAGTATACGTCAGTCATGTTGGTGTCGTCCAGCTTGAAGACGCGGAAACCGCCGTCGAAGGGCTTGCCAGGGTTGTCCGCAGTGATCTTCTTCGCAGCACGGCGGATGCGCTCTTTGCCGATCTCGCAGATGTTCGGATAGCCCGCCTTGTATGCCTCGCTCTTTTCGCCGCAGGGTTCCGGTAACTGCACCATGATGAATCTTCGGTGTCCGCCGTCCTCGGCGTTTAACTGCATCACGGCGTGGGCGGTGGTGGCGGAACCAGAGAAGAAGTCCAAACATATTCCATTTGTAGCGTAATTACATATTTTTAGAATATGTTCAACCATAGATACAGGTTTTGGCGTTTCAAAAACAGCAATTCCATCAAAAAGTGAAACAACCTCCCTTTTAGCGGAATCGTTTGTCCCGGCCTTGTCTGCAAAAAGTATAGTTTCTGGAGTGAGGCCTTGCTTTCCTTCTGTTAAAAATTTTTTAATTCTAGGAACGCCCGTTCCATCAGCTCCAAACCATATTCTATTGTCAGAAATAGCTTCCTGCATTTTCTCTTTAGTGTACCTCCAGCAAGAACCAGATGGTGGATCAAACTGTATTCCTTTGGGGGATGTTAATGTGTAAAACTGGTTTTTTGTTCCATGACCTGCCTGTGCAATGGCTGGAACGGAAGTCCATATACCTCTTGGATCGTTATCTGGATTCTTATACCTGTCAATCGCATCATCATCCATAGGTTCCAGTCCAATAGTGTCTGCGCGCTTTTCATAATTCTTTGTGAAACATACAATATAGTCGTGCCGTATGGAAATGATCTTTCGATTTTCTCTGGTTTTGCGCTTTTCCCACACGAAGGTTGCAATATATCCTTCAGTGCCAAATGTTTCTTTTCCAATAGCAATCAAATTATTCAACTCATTATCATCAATACTAATGAAAATAGCCCCATCATCTGCGAGTAGATTCCTCGCCAAAATCAACCGGGAGTAAATCATACTGCACCAATCGGAGTGAAAGCGTCCATTACTGTCGGTATTCTTGAACAGCCGGTCACCCGTTTCCTCGTCTACCTGCCCGGATCCTTCGCTGTACTCCTCGCCGCTCATCGCAAAATCGTCCCGGTAGATGAAGTCGTTTCCAGTGTTGTAAGGCGGATCGATGTAAATCATCTTTACCTTGCCCAGATAACTCTCCTGTAAGAGTTTCAGAACTTCCAGGTTGTCGCCTTCGATATAGAGGTTCTCGGTGCTGTCCCAATCCACGCTGTCCTCCTGGCAGGGACGCAGGGTCTTGCGGATGGGCCGGGTGGCCTCCACGATGGCAGCCTTCTTGCCCACCCAGGTAAATTCGTAGGCCTCGTCTCCCTCCAGAACCACGTCGGACAACATCTGTCGCAAAAGTTCAAAATTGACCGCTTTTTTCAGCTTACCATCCTCACCCCGAGCCTCGGTCACACAAGCAGGGAACATGGCGGCGATTTTTTCGATGTTAATTTGAGTTAAGTCAGGAGTTTCCATTTTCAGCTTATCCATTAGTCCATTCCTCCCGAATCTTGTTGACCAAAAATTTCTTGCTCAAGTTCTTTATAGATATCCATCTCCGAGGTGAGAAGCGGTGCCATCGTATCACGAATAAATGTATCGGCATTATTCCCACATTGTGTTAGACCAAGTATGCTCTTCAAAGCATTGTATATATCACCGCGAGCAGATTTGATATCATCAAACGGATGTCCTCTGCCAATAGAACTTTCGATTGCTGCCCGCTTTTTTTCTATACATTCTTCATATTTTTCAGGTTGATCAAAGTGTTCACACAATTTCTGGATCAACATATCATCCAGTAAATAAGATTCCAAATTCCTCCTTGATAAAACTTTAATACGTTTTTGACGTAAATCTTCAACTTCTTGGTCAGTTCGATCATCACGATCAACAATTTTTATTAACCTTGTATTTTGTAATAAGGAATTTATAATTTCACCGTGTTTTGATTCGATATCTTCAATATCATTGCATGAACCTCCTGAAATAAAAAACGCTTCTGGGTGGTTATCTCCAAATATCGTTGTATATATTGATTTATCAAAATCTTTGCGTTTTTTACCGTTAGGATCTCCTTCGCAAAAAATGATTACTTGGGGGAGCATAAGTTTTGCGAAATCTCCAAATGCTAACTCATAAAATTTATCCAATACAGCTTTCCCAATTTTTGCAGGACGAATGATTTGATCTGTGTCAAAATCCCTTCCTCCAAAATCTAAAAAAACCACTGTACCTGAATGTTCTTTTTCAATCTCCTCCGCTTCCTGTAACATACCAATTGAGTGTGTGGATATCCATAGTTGTGAATTGCCAGGAACCAATTGATACAATTCGCGCAATACCTTACCTTGCAATTTTGTATGCATATGTGCCTCTGGCTCATCTATACAATAAACGGCATCAGGATAATTTTTCGATTGGACCACCATATCTAAGATTAAGTCAAATGCAGATTTTTCACCCGCAGAAAGATTCCGATAGTTAAAATTTTCTACTATTCCCTTCGTAAAATAGAAATTTCCATTATTTAGTGGATCTCCAAGTGAGGAAAACCTCAAGTCATCAAAAACACGTTCCATAGCAACACGGATTTTTCCAACCAATTCCTCACGTAAGCACTCAACAGTTTTTTGATCGTTCGCATCATCAAACACACCAGATATTGTATTAGAAACTAAGCGCTGGTAATTATTGGATACGGTTTGATCATCCTGGATCAATGTTTGGAGCCGAACGGATTCTGTAGGATCACCCTGGCGTCGCATTGAATCTATTTTGAAATCCGGTTCATTTCTATACGCACTTCTAAAATAGAAATGTCCTTTTATATTGCTTTCTCCAATACGCTTGGGAAATGTTACATTATAAAAAATAATATCAACAATATTAAGTACAGCGTTATGCCACTCGCTGAGATTATACTTATCAAAATTTCCTTTTTTACTAAGATACTGATAGTCACCAATAACACCATATCCAGAACATTTTTGATAATGGTTCATTGCTTCCATAAAAGACGTTTTTCCTGAGCCATTTGGCCCGACTAACACTACCAGCTTTGCCGATTCCGGAATATTATCCACAATCAGATGTGTAAATCGCTTAAAATTGTTTAATTCAACCTTTTTTATTCTCATTTTGTTTTTATCAGTTTATTTTTTTAATCTTATTAATTTCTTATACAAATTATCCCTTTTCAAACAAGTTCTTTTAAACAAGGGCATCGCCCGATCATCTGATCTTGCGACGCCCTTCTTTGTCCATCTGTTCTATCTGTTCCTGTAGATGATATCTTCCCGGCCCGGCCCGTTGGACACCATAGTGATTGGGAACCCGATCTTCTCTTCTACAAATTCCACGTACCGCCTGCAGTTTTCCGGCAGGTCTTCGTATTTCCGTATGCCTCGTATGTCACATTTCCAGCCGGGCAGGACTTCCAGGACGGGTTTTGCCCGCTCAAGCCTGGAGGTCACCGGGAACTCCGTGGTCACTTCCCCGTCGATCTCGTACCCGGTGCAGACCGGGATCTCGTCCAGATATCCCAGCACATCCAGCACCGTGAACGCCACGTCCGTCGTTCCCTGGATCCGGCATCCGTACTTGCTGGCCACGGTATCGAACCAGCCCATCCGGCGGGGCCTGCCCGTGGTGGCGCCGTACTCGCCGCCGTCGCCGCCTCTCTTTCTCAGCTCGTCGGCCTCAGCCCCGAAGATCTCGGATACGAACGCGCCCGCGCCTACGGCGCTGGAATAGGCTTTTACCACGGTGATGATCTTCTGGATCTCATAGGGCGGGATCCCCGCGCCGATCGCACCGTAACCGGCCAGCGTGGGCGACGATGTGACCATGGGATAGATGCCGTGGTCCGGGTCTTTTAAGGAACCTAACTGGCCTTCCAGCAGGATCTCTTTTCCCTCCTTGAGGGCCTGGTATAAGTATGCGGACACGTCGCACACATAGGGTGCGACCATCTCCTTATAGGACATCAGTTCCTGGAAGATCTTCTCCGGTTCCAGGGCCGGTTTATGATAGAGATGCTCGATCAGGACATTTTTCATCTCGCAGACCTGGTCTACTTTGTCCCGCAGGGTCTCTTCGCTGCCGAAGAGTTCGCTGACCTGGAACCCGATCTTCGCGTATTTATCAGAATAAAAAGGAGCGATCCCGGACTTGGTGGAGCCGAAAGACTTGCCCGCCAGCCGTTCCTCCTCATAAGCGTCCAGCAAGATATGGTACGGCATGACCATCTGGGCACGGTCTGACACAAGGATCTTCGGCTGCGGGACACCCCTTCCCACCACCTCCTTGATCTCCTGGAACAACACAGGGATGTTCAGCGCCACGCCGTTTCCCAGTATGCTGGTGGTATGGCTGTAAAATACGCCGGAGGGCAGTGTGTGCAGGGCAAATTTCCCATAGTCGTTGACGATGGTGTGGCCCGCGTTGGCCCCGCCCTGGAACCGGACTATGATATCGGACTCCTTGCTCAGCATGTCCGTGATCTTTCCCTTGCCTTCATCTCCCCAGTTTGCTCCCACTATTGCTCTAACCATTTGGCAGTACCTCCCATTTCCTCATTGGCATGTGTTTTCGCGCTACTGGTCTATTATAGTATATCGGGGACGGATTTTCAATGATCATCTTCTGAATTTACCAGGAGCCGCCGCCCCCGCCGCCAAATCCGCCGCCCGAGAAGCCTCCGCCGCCTCCGCCTCCGAAACTGCCCCCGGAGATGCCGCCGCTGTCAGAGGTCTTTGGCGCCGGCGGTACGACCAGGGCTTTCTGCGCGGTATCCATGCTGTGCATCAGGCTCCTGTGAAATACATAGTAGTCGAAATATCCGCCGTTTCCATAGGCTCCCGCATACCAATGGGGCGGCTCCAGCGCCAGCCCCTTGAGTTTTCGGGCAAACACATCTGAGAGGCCCATCACATAAGCATAAGGGAGGATGTGGTAAAAGAGCTGGGGCGACTCTTTGGCCAGAGCCTGCATCCGATCCAGCTCCGCCGTCTCGATGAAATCCCGAAGGCCCAGCAGATGTCCCATCCATCCGATACAGGTGTGTGTCCTCTTGCGCATGAAAGCCGTCAAAAAGAGCAGCGCCGCCGATGCCGCGCATACGACGAGATACACCGGCAGATAAGCAAAGACCTCTCTGTCCCGCACCCGCTGCAGATAATCTCCCCCGTAGGCCGCAAGGCCCATGCCCGCCAGGAGCAGGCCCGCTGTCACCGTATTCACACGTGTCCGGGAGGAGGTGCCGTGCCAGGCATCCACGCCGCAGCAGAAGATCCATGTGCCCGCCAGAAAAGCGACGCCGCAGGCCGCGGACAAGATCCCCTGACCGGCGCTCGTATAAGAGGTCAGGCTCATGGCCAGGAGAAATCCAAAAAAAGGAAGGATGCACAGCACCCCGGATATCCACCGGGCACAGCGGGAACTGGCTGTATACAAGGCCCGATCTCCTTTAAAACACAGCTTCACCTGCGCCTTGGCCGCCCCCAGAGTCTCGTAAAACTTACCTTCGAGTTTCTCGATCTTGCACGTATCGCCTTTTATAAAGAGCTTTTGGAAGATGGTCTGGGCATAGAGCGGGGCGTCCGCCGGGAGGTCTTGTTTCCGATGGAGGCGGATCTTGCCCTTTTCATTTTCCTCGATCTTAATGTATCCCTGATCCGCCCAGTAGATGATCAGCGAGAGCATATCCCGGTCCTCCACCGCCCCGTCGATGATATACCCCACCGAAGCGCTGTCCAGCCCCTGAGGCGGCTGATACTGTATGGACGGCACGATGGGCTCATCCCGCCCGAATGCCAAAAAGAGCAAGAACGCCGCGCCGACGGCCGTCAATGAGAGAGCCAGGAGCGCCTTCCCCAGCCAGTCATTCTGATGGATCTGCGTCAGATATCCTTCCGGCAGGGCGGCAAAGAAAGTCAGCCCCTCTCCCATCCGGAGGTCCTCTTTTAACACGCCTTCCAGCGTATCCCCGGACCATCTGAGATCGGCCGCGCTGCTCCCGTCCTCCTCTGAGCCGTAAGCCCCCGCGTAGAGTTTCAATGTCTCGTGGTCAAAGGCTTTCGGGAAATGCACGGCAAAGGTACTGCCCGCCGGGATCGGGTTCTGCCACATGCCCGGAAAGATGTTGTAGTAAGCGTTCGCGTAGCCGTCTTCCTGGAACCAGGGCGTAAACTGGTAACGGATCTTGTATTCCACCGGGCCATAGACCGTCGTATCCTCACTGCCCAGCCGAAAGACCGTGCAGCCGTTTTCTTCGGATACCTCCGCCGGGGCGTTGGCATCTGACAGCTCGACCTTTCCATAGTACGGGATCTTCTGCTGCTCTCCGTTTTCATCCCGGTAGACGCTCGGCCCGTACTGAGGGATGTACCTATAGATCCCATGCCGCGCTTCCAGCATATCGACCTTGATCGTCTCCTCCACCTGATAGGAACCGTCTTCCAGCACGTCCACACGGGTGTCGTAGCGTTCCGTCTGCATGGCGGAGTCATAGGTCGGCCCCTCCTCTCTCCCGGAAGCGGATCCCAGGAGCCGCCCGCCCTGAAAACACAGGGACAGGAGGACGATGGAGACAAGGACATATATCATTTTTTTCATCTATTTTGCCCCTTTATCTTTTCCCCTCTAAAATGTGACTTTCACGTTGTCCCGCTCGTAGATCTCCTGCACCTCATAGAGCGGCTTTCTCTGGAAGCCGAATGCCCCCGCCACCAGATTTCCGGGGAACATCTCTATCCGCGTGTTGTATTTGTTGATCACCCCGTTGTAGTACCGGCGGGAACCCGCGATCTCTTCCTCGATCCGTGAGAGCTGGTTCTGGAGCGCCAGAAAGTTCTGATCCGCCTTGAGCTCCGGATAGCCTTCCGTGAGCGCGAACAGGTTTTTCAGGGTCTGATCCAGCATGTTCTCACTTTTGATCGTCTCCTCCGCCGAATGGGAGCGGATGGCCTGGTTCCGGGCGGCTATCACCGCTTCCAGTGTCTCCCGCTCATGTTTTGCATACCCTTTGACGGTCTCCACGAAATTCGGGATCAGATCGTATCTTTTTTTCAGGGATACATCCATCGCCGAAAAGGCTTCTTCTGTTTTATTGCGAAAACGCACGAACGCGTTATACGTCCCGATCAGCCAGAGGGCCAGCAGGACGATCACCGCCGCGGCCACGATCCCTATGACCATCATAAACACCTCCCCCAAACAGACACTCTCATGCCTGCTTCTTATACATGGATATCAGCTTTTAATCCCAAAGATGCCCGGTTCTCTTCCAGGATCGGATCGACCACCTGTTCTAAGAATACCTCCACCTGGCGCGGCGCGCAGCCCACGTACCGGGCCGGATCCATGGCGCCTTTGAGTTCGTCCAGGGACAGGTTGAACGCCTCGTCCGCCGCGATCAGCTCTAAGAGGTCATTCTCCCGCCCTTCCGCTTTCACATGCCTGGCCGCTTCCATGGACAGTTCCCGGATCTTCTCGTGCAGCTCCTGCCGATCACCGCCGGCTTTGACCGCGTCCATCAGGATGTTTTCCGTGGCCATGAAGGGCAGTTCCGCCATCAGGCGCTTCTCGATCACTTTCGGGTAGACCACCAGACCGTCTGCCACGTTCAGGCACAGGTCCAGGATGCCGTCCACCGCCAGGAACGCTTCCGGGATGCTCAGGCGCTTGTTGGCCGAGTCGTCCAGCGTGCGCTCGAACCACTGGACGGCCGAGGTGATCGCGGGATTGAGCGCATCCACCATCACATACCGGGACAGGGACGCGATCCGCTCGCTGCGCATGGGGTTCCTCTTGTAGGCCATGGCCGATGAACCGATCTGGTCTTTTTCAAAAGGCTCTTCCACTTCTTTGAGATGCTGCAAAAGCCGGATATCATTGGAGAACTTGTGGGCGCTGGCCGCGATCCCTGCCAGCACGTTGGCCACACGGGTGTCCACCTTCCGGGAATAGGTCTGCCCGGACACCGGATAGCAGGACTTAAATCCCATCTTCTCTGCGATCATCGGATCCACTTTGTCCACCATCTCCTGACGGCCCTCGAACAGCTCCAGGAAGCTGGCCTGTGTCCCCGTGGTCCCTTTGGATCCCAAGAGCTTCATGCTGCCCAGCACATGCTCTAAGTCCTCAAGGTCCAAAAGGAATTCCTGCATCCAGAGGGTGGCGCGTTTTCCCACTGTCGTTGGCTGGGCCGGCTGGAAATGGGTAAAGGCCAGCGTGGGCAGGTCTTTGTATTCCCGTGCGAAGCCCGCCAGTCTCTCCAGGACATTGAGCAGCTTCTTCTTGACCAGCTTGAGGGCTTCTGTCATGACGATGATATCGGTATTGTCTCCCACGTAGCAGGACGTAGCCCCCAGATGGATGATCCCTTTTGCCTTGGGACACTGGACACCGTAGGCGTAGACATGGGACATCACGTCGTGGCGCACCTCTCTCTCCCGCGCCTTGGCCACTTCGAAGTTGATATCCTCCGCATGGGCCTTCAGTTCGTCGATCTGCTCCTGGGTGATGGGAAGTCCCAGCTCCTTTTCCGTCTCAGCCAGCGCGATCCAGAGCTTCCTCCAGGTCCGAAACTTCATCGTCGGCGAGAAGATGTACTGCATCTCTTTACTGGCATAGCGTTCTGATAACGGGCTCTGATAGATCTCTGTATTCATACGCAACTCCTTTACTCCAATGTTTACTCTTCGTACTCTCCCCGGATGTCCTCCGCGGGCGGTGTCATGGGATAGTCCCCTGTAAAACAGCCGCTGCAGAAAGCCAGCCCGGGCGCCAGCTCCTTTAGCCTCTCAAGCCGCAGATAGGCCAGGCTGTCCGCCCCGATGATCTCCCGGATCTCCTCCACCGTCCTGCCCGGCGCGATCAGCTGTTTTCGGGCGGGTACATCCGTGCCAAAATAACAGGGCCACAGAAAAGGCGGAGAGCTGACGCGCATATGGATCTCCTTCGCGCCCGCCTCCCGCAGCATATCTACGATCCGGTCGCTGGTGGTCCCCCGCACGATGGAATCGTCGATCATGATCACCCGTTTTCCCGCCACGGCTTCTCTTAACACGTTGAGTTTGACCCGGACGCCGGATTCCCGGCTGCTCTGCTTAGGCTTGATGAAAGTCCTGCCCACGTAGTTGTTTTTCACAAAGGCCGTGCCGTAGGGGATCTTCGACTCCATGGAATAACCCAGCGCCGCCGCATTTCCCGATTCCGGCACGCCCACCACCACGTCCGCCTCCACAGGCGAGTCCATGGCCAGAAAGCGCCCCGCCCGGATCCTAGAGGCATAGACGCTGGCCCCGTCGATGTCGCTGTCCGGCCTGGCAAAATAGATATATTCGAAGATACACCGGGCCTGTTCCCGGGGTTCTAGGCACATGCGCCTGTCGGAACGGAGCTCGCCTTCTCCCGTGATGGTGACGATCTCCCCCGGCTCTACGTCGCGGATGTACTCCGCGCCCACCGTATCCAGGGCGCAGGTCTCCGAGGCGACGATGTAGGCGTTCCCCCGTTTTCCGATGCAGAGGGGTTTGAAACCATATGGATCCCGGGCCGCGATCAGCTTCCGCGGAGACATGACGATCAGGGAGTAGGCCCCCCGGATCTTGGCCATGGCATTGGCCACCGCCTCCTCGACGGACTGTGTGCGCACCCGCTCCCGGGCGATGTGGTAGGCGATCACCTCGGAGTCGATCGTGGTCTGGAAGATCGCGCCGGTGTATTCCAGCTCCCGGCGCAGTTCTCTTACATTGATCAGGTTCCCGTTGTGGGCCAGGGCAAAAGTCCCTTTGATGTAGTTGAGCACCAGGGGCTGGGCATTTTCCCGGCTGCTCTCCCCCGCGGTGGAATAGCGCACATGGCCCACGCCGATGTCCCCGTGAAGAGCGCCCAGCGTCTCCGGTGTGAAGACCTCGTTGACCAGGCCCATCCCCTTGTGGGAGGAGACGCTCCTCGGCGGCCCCGCCGTGTCGCTGACCGCGATCCCGCAGCTCTCCTGCCCCCGATGCTGCAGGGCAAACAGGCCGTAGTAGATCGTGGACGCTACGTCGTGTCCGTCCAGATCGTAGACCCCGAAGACCCCGCAGGCTTCTTTTCGTTTATTTATCATGAAATGCCTTTCTCAGACTGTCTCTCTTAAACGTTTATCTCATATCTACTGGATGCCCAGGCGTTTGAAGACTTCCTCGTAAGCCTCTTCCACATTGCCAAGATCCCGGCGGAAACGGTCTTTGTCCAGCTTTTCATTTGTCTCTACATCCCACAGGCGGCAGGTGTCCGGGGACACTTCGTCGGCCAGCAGGATCTCGCCGTGGAAGCGGCCGAACTCGATCTTGAAGTCGATGAGCTTTAACCCCAGGGACAGGAAATATTCTTTCATCACCTGGTTGATCGTGCGGGTGTAGCTCTTGATCGTGTCGATCTCCTCTTGGGTGGCCAGGCCCAGCGCCAGCGCGTAGTCGTCGTTGATGAACGGATCGCCCAGGTCGTCGTTCTTATAGCTGAATTCTAAGATCGGGCACAGGAGTTCTCTGCCTTCCTCCACGCCCATTCGCTTGGAAAAGCTGCCGGCGGCCACGTTGCGGACGATGACCTCAAGTGGTACGATCTCCACTTTCTTCACAGCCGTCTCCCTGTCGCTGAGTTCTTCCACCAGATGGGTGGGGATGCCCTTCTCGCCGATCAGTCTGAACACATGGTTGGTCATCCGGTTGTTGATCGCGCCTTTTCCCACGATGGTGCCTTTTTTCTCGCCGTTAAATGCCGTAGCGTCGTCTTTATAGTCCACGATCACCACATCCGGGTCTTCTGTCGCAAATACTTTCTTGGCTTTTCCTTCGTATAACTGTTCTCTTTTTTCCATTTTTTTCCATCCTTTGTCTAGCTGTGTCCATTGCTAATGAGATTATAAAACATGGCCGGGTAAATTACAATAGAAAATGCCGTCAAGTCAGATCCAGCTCATCGAAGTCGATCTGCAGATCCTCATAGATACCGGCTTTCACCTTATCCTGGAAGGTGTAGATGTCCGTACCAAGATCCGGGTCGGAGAGATGGTAGACGAGCACGGTCTTTTTCATCGGATCCACGATCCAATATTCACGTACCCCTGCCTCGGCATATAGGTTTAATTTCCGTATATAGTCGTGCCAGGGGTTGCCGGGGGACGATATCTCTATGACCCAGTCAGGCGCGCCTGTACAGCCTCTGTCCGTGAGTTTGTCCGGGTCGCATATGATACTTATGTCCGGCTCGACCACTGTGCGCGCATCTTCAGAGAGCTTGACGGCAAATGGCGCCGGGTAGACCCTACAGGGACCGCCTTTGGAACGGATATAGATATTGATCTCTGTGTTCAGATAATTTAAGATCTGCTGGTGTATCCGGCTGGGCGCTGACATCACGTAAAACTGCCCGCCGATGAGTTCCGCCCGAACGTCCTCCGGGAGCTTGTAGTCGTCTTCTTCTGTGAAGACTAAAGATCTTGCAGGAATCTGTGCCATGGTGGACCTCCTTCCTCTGTCCGTCACGCAATCCTGTAAATAGTTTGGATCTTAGTGGTATTTTCTGCGTTCTACAACCGCTCAGATCTTTTAAGTGTACTTTTCTGCGAGAAGAGTACCAAAAGCGACGAGGGATCGCGATCTCCCC
>CAJTYN010000074.1 GCA_910584115.1 uncultured Lachnospiraceae bacterium | reverse complement strand
AGACTCCAAAAGTCCATCCTCTCCATACGCAAAGCCCTTTATAGCTCTTAGCCGAAATACCTCTTCAGCAGTCCAGCAAAAGCTTTCCCATGTCTTGCCTCATCCCTTGCCATCTCATGTACTGTATCATGGATCGCATCCAGGTTTGCAGCTTTCGCACGTTTAGCCAAGTCTGTCTTGCCTGCTGTCGCGCCGTTCTCAGCTTCTACCCTCATCTCCAGGTTCTTCTTTGTGCTGTCTGTTACGACCTCGCCCAAAAGCTCAGCGAACTTCGCAGCATGCTCTGCTTCTTCGTAAGCAGCTTTTTCCCAATATGTGCCGATCTCCGGATAGCCTTCCCTGTAAGCGACCCTTGCCATAGCCAGGTACATACCGACTTCTGTACATTCGCCCTGGAAGTTTGCCCTTAAGTCAGCCATGATGTCTTCGCTCACGCCCTGAGCCACGCCGACAACATGCTCTGCTGCCCAGCTCATCTCGCCTTCCTGTTTTGTGAACTTGGAAGCCGGTGCACCGCACTGCGGGCATTTTTCCGGAGCAGCATCACCTTCGTGCACATAACCACATACATTACATACAAATTTAGCCATTTTTTTCTCTCCTTTTATGATATGATGTTTTATAACGTTGCAAATATTTTGATAATAGGAACTATTACCGTTTTAATCTACCACATGCGCGGCAGTTTGTCAATATGATCTTTCCTTTATTTTCCTGCACATTGTTCATTATTTCGTACATTCCCTGCATAAGCCGAAAAAATGTACCGTATAACCGTCGATCGCGCCCGGAGCCCCCGCCCTCGCTTTCTCCATGATGTGATCGAGGTTCTCCATCTCAAGATCCATGACTCTATGGCACCGCCTGCAGATAAAATGATTATGGGGGGATAGCCTGGCGTCAAAACGGTCTGCCCCTTCCGGCGTGGAGATCTTCGCGATCTCTCCGATACTGACCAGCAGCGACAGATTCCGGTACACGGTCCCCAGACTGATATTCGGGTATATCCGCCGTACACTCTCATAGATCATATCAGCAGTGGGATGGTCTTCCCGCCCCTGCAGGAACTCTTTGATCGACTCTCTCTGCCGGCTGTATTTCAATGCCCCCATCCTGCCCTCCTTACCCGGCGTGATGTATCTGATAACAATAACTGTTATCGATCATGATAGGACTTTTTTCCCCGCCTGTCAATAGCTTTTTCATTTTTATCTCTTTTCATCCATCCATAAATAGGGTAAAATATCTAAAATACCATCATGAATCGAGGTTTATAAAAATGGATCGCAGAGCAATATCCGCACTTGAATATACGAAGATCATCGACCTTTTAGTCGGCAAGGCATCTTCATCCATGGGAAAAGACGCCTGCCGCCGCCTAAAGCCCCTCACAGACCTGCAGCGCATCGAGAGCATGCAGCTTCAGACCTCCCATGCCCTCTCCAGGCTCTTCCAGAAAGGGAGCATCTCCTTCGGGAGCGTAAAGGATGTCCGCGGCTCCCTCAAACGCCTGGAGGTGGGCAGCGCCCTGTCCGTCATGGAGCTTCTGGACATCTGCGCCCTCCTGGAGAACACCGGCCGGGTAAAGTCTTATGGCCGCCCCAGCCGGGACGATGCCGCGCCTGACTGCCTGAGCGCCCTGTTCGATTCCCTGGAGCCGCTCTTTCCCCTCTCCTCTGAGATCCGCCGCTGCATCCTCTCGCCGGAGGAGATCAGCGACGACGCCAGTCCCAAGCTGCGGCAGGTGCGCAGGGAACTCAAGAACACCAACGACCGGATCCACACCCAGCTCCATTCCATCGTAAACGGCAGCGCCCGCACCTATCTCCAGGACAGCCTGATCACCATGCGCAGCGGGCGTTACTGCCTCCCTGTGAAAGCCGAGTATAAGAACCAGGTCCCCGGCATGATCCACGACCAGTCCTCCACAGGCGCCACCCTGTTCATCGAACCCATGGCCATCGTAAAGCTCAACAACGACATCCGGGAACTGGAGATCCGGGAACAGCAGGAGATCGAGGCCGTGCTGGCCACACTCAGCGAACAGGCCGCCGCCAGCCAAGAAGAGATCGAGACGGACCTTACGGTCATGGCCGAGCTGGATTTCATCTTTGCCCGGGCCTCCCTGGCCATGGACCAGAACGCCACCGCGCCGATCTTCAATGAGGAAAAGAGGATCAGCCTGCGAAAAGCCAGGCACCCGCTGATCCCACAAAAAAAGGCCGTCCCCATCGACGTCCGTTTAGGCGACGATTTCGATCTGCTGATAGTCACCGGCCCGAACACGGGCGGAAAGACCGTCTCCATGAAGACCGTAGGACTTTTGACACTGATGGGACAGTCCGGCCTGCACATCCCCGCGGCGGACCGCAGCGAGCTGTCCGTTTTCGAGGAGGTCTACGCCGACATCGGCGACGAACAGAGCATCGAGCAGAGCCTGAGCACCTTTTCCTCCCACATGACCAACGTAGTCTCCTTTATCGAAAAGGCGGATCCCCAGTCCCTGGTCTTATTCGACGAGCTGGGCGCGGGCACGGACCCCACGGAAGGAGCGGCCCTGGCCATCGCCATCCTCTCCCATCTCCACGAGCGGGGGATCCGCACCATGGCCACCACCCATTACAGCGAGCTGAAGGTCTACGCCCTCTCCACCCCGGGAGTGGAGAACGCCTCCTGCGAGTTCGACGTGGAGACCCTGCGTCCCACCTACCGGCTGCTGATCGGCGTCCCCGGAAAGAGCAACGCCTTCGCCATCTCCTCCAAGCTGGGCCTGCCCGACTTCCTGATCGAGAAAGCTCGCCAGCAGATCGGCGCGCAGGACGAGTCCCTGGAGGATGTGATCTCCGACCTGGAGGAAAAACGGATCACCATCGAACGGGAGCGCACTCAGATCGAACAATACAAACAGGAGATCAGCCGCCTGAAAGCCAAGCTGGATGAAAAGCTGGAAAAACAGGAAAAGCAAAAAGAAAAGATCCTCCAGAACGCCAACGAAGAAGCGCGGAAGATCCTCCAGGACGCCAAAGATTACGCCGACCAGTCCATCAAACTCTACCACAAGTTCCAGAAAAACCATGTGGACCTCTCCGCCGTGGAAAAAGAGCGGCAGCGTCTACGCAAGAAGATGGACCAGGTGGAGGACAAGATGGTCCAGAAGAAGGATACCCAGCCCAAGAAGAAGTTAAAACCTTCCGAACTGCATCTGGGCGACAGCGTAAGAGTCCTCTCCATGAACTTAAAAGGCACCGTCAGCAGCCTGCCCGACGGGAAAGGCAACCTGTTCGTACAGATGGGGATCCTGCGTTCACAGGTCAACATCTCCGACCTGGAGCTCCTGGACGAGCCCGTGATCACCGGCCCAGCCATGAGCCGTACCGGCACCGGCAAGATCAAAGTCTCCAAATCCGCCGGGATCTCCACCGAGCTCCAGCTCCTGGGAAAGACCGTGGACGAAGCCATCGCCCTGCTGGATAAATATCTGGACGACGCCTATCTGGCCCACTTAAGCCAGGTGCGGATCGTCCACGGAAAAGGGACCGGCGCCCTGCGAAAAGGCGTCCACGACTACCTGAAACGCCAGAAACATGTGAAATCCTACCGCCTGGGCGGCATGGGGGAAGGAGATTCCGGCGTGACTATCGTGGAATTTAAATGAGGCCAAAAAGAGAGGCGGATCTGTCTCCGGACAGCCCCTCTCTTTTTTACTGTGCAAAAATATTCCCTGTGCTACTGATCCACCCCCTCGAAGATCTCGCACAGTCTCATCTCTATATGCGGAAATCTCCGCAGGGCGATCACCGTCTGGGCATTATAGTCGTCTTCGTCCGGATCATCCTGCAGGATGTGACTATATCTTAACACATATCTTCCATTTTCCAGATGATAGATCTCCACGGATCTTCCCTGGGGGGAGAGGATCCAATATTCGCTGACCCCTGCCTTTTCATAGATCTCTTTTTTCACAGTCCGGTCCCGCAACGCGGTAGACGGACTCAATGTCTCCGCGATAAATGCAGGCACGCCGCTGTAACTGCCGCCTTTGAGATATTTCCTGTCGCAGGCCACCATGATATCGGGGACTACATAGTCGTCATTTTCCTCTGGATGATATCTGTAATCCAGGTTTTCCATGAACACGAGACACAGACTGTCTTTCAACCCATTTTTGATGATCGTATAGATATTGCCATCCACGACCCCGTGCCTGAAATCCGGCGATGGCGACATATCATATATGACGCCGTCTATCTTCTCATCCTTCCGATATCTATCTCTTGCCAGTGCCATAAAACCCACATCCTCCCTTCACAGTCCCTACATCCTCTCCATCAGCAGCTCCAGCTGTCCATACGTCTCCAATGTATTGACCTCCCGGCGCAGCCTGGCGCTGTGGGGCATCCCGGCGGTGTACCAGGCCACATGCTTGCGCATCTCCCGCATGCCGGTGTACTCCCCTTTACAGTCCGCCAGCAGCCGCCCGTGGCGCAGGATCATCCGGCGGATCTCGTTTTTATCCGGGAGGGGCTGACGGATCCCTTCCATCAGATAGGCGCGGGTCCGTGCGAAGATCCAGGGATTTCCCCGAGCCGCCCGGCCGATCATGACGGCGTCACAGCCCGTCTGGGCGAACATCTCTTCCGCCTTTTCGGGGGAGTCCACGTCCCCGTTTCCGATCACCGGGATGGAGACGGCTTCTTTTACACGGTGGATGGCCTCCCAGTCGGCTTTCCCCGCATAATACTGTTCCCGGGTGCGCCCGTGGACCGTGACCGCCGCCCCGCCGCTCTCCTGGATGATGCGGGCGATCTGGGCGATGTCGATGTCCTCCCCGTCGAAGCCTTTGCGGATCTTCACTGTCACCGGCTTTTTGAGGACGCGCGCCGTCGCCTCCACGATCTTTCCGATCAGGGCAGGGTCTTTGAGGAGCGCCGATCCCTCCCGGTTGTTGACCACCTTCGGCACGGGGCAGCCCATGTTCAGATCCAGGATGTCGAAGGGCCGCTCCTCGATCCGCTTTGCCATCTCGCTGATGATCTTCGGATCGTTGCCGAAGAGCTGGAGGGAGACGGGATGCTCTTTCGGATGGATCTCCATGAGCTTTTCCGTGTTCTTGTTGCCGTAGAGGATCGCTTTCGCGCTGACCATCTCCATGCATAGTAGTCCCGCCTGCTGTTCCCTGCACAGAAGGCGAAAAGGCAGATCCGTCACGCCCGCCATCGGCGCCAGCACGATCGGGTTCTCCAGTTCCACGTTCCCGATCTTCACGGGCGTCTGCTTTTTTTGAGTCTCTCTAGCGGTTCTTTTCATAGATGAGCCTTAAGCCTTTGAGCGTGAGCTTGTTGTCGTAGATCTCTATGGCATCCGTCTCGTCGGCGATGATCTTGCCCAGGCCGCCGGTGGCCACCACCCGCAGGTCTTTCAGCCCGGATTCCTCCTTGACTTTCTGGATGATGTACTCCGTCTGGCCGATATAGCCGTAGACAAGGCCCGCCTGCATGCTGGTGATCGTATCTTTTGCCAGGATGGACTTAGGCTTGCGGATCTCGATCTTCGGGAGCTTCGCCGTATCTTCCCACAGGGCCTTCGCGCTTATGCGGATCCCCGGGGAGGTGATGCCCGCCGTAAAACTCCCGTCCTCTAAGATCAGATCGTAGGTGGTCGCCGTACCGAAATCCACCACCAGCACCGGCCCCCCGTACAGGGTATACGCCGCCACCGCGTCCACGATCCGGTCGGCTCCGATCTCTTTGGGATTTCCCGTCACCAGCTTGATCCCGGTCTTGATCCCGGGGCCTACGATGATCGGCCGTGTCTGAAAATATTTGATCACGGCGCTGTTCAGCGAATACATCACATCCGGGACCACCGAACTGATCACCACGTTCTCGATCGCAGCCGGATCGATGCCCCGGTGTTCCAGCAGGCTGCACAGATAGATCCCGTATTCATCCGACGTGCGCACCGGGCTGCTGGTCATACGGAAGACCGCTCTGAGCTCCTTCCCCTCGAACACCCCGATCGTCACATTTGTATTTCCCACATCTATGGTCAAGATCATTGTCACTCATCCTCCCATCCATCTCCCAGACAAAAGACCCGGTAGAACATCTCCAGGGACTGGAGCAGCTCTTCTTTTTCCCTGCGGATCTCTTTGATCTTCAGCACGCTCCCGATCTCGTCGAACCGGGCGTCCGCCTCCATCGCCTCCACTTTGAACTGCAGGCTCCCCTCCTCGTCAAATTCCAGGAGCAAGATCCCGCCCACGTCCTCCGTGTACAGCACGCACATGATCTGGAGCTCATCCTGGATGGACGGGGGCAGCGCGGCAAAATCCGGGTTAAAATAGTATTTCTGTTCATAAGCATTCGCGCCGCAGAGCACGATATTTTCCTGATACATATGATCCTCTCTATCTCATCATCCGCACAGACGGCCGCGGAACATCCCCGCTGGCATGCTCCGCGGCCGTCCATGTCTCTCACACATAACCGTCCAGCCCCCGGACGGAGACTTCCCCGGCGTTGACCCGGACCACGGTCCCGTCTGAGCGCTCCACCAGGAGCTCTCCCCGGTCATCGATCCCTCGGGCCACGCCTCTTAAGCCCTCCGCGCCCATCGCCGCCCCGCGGACGGCCACCGGACGCCCCCGGCTGATCAAGATCTCATCGTAAGCTTCTCTGAACGCTGAGAGATCCAGGCGCTCCGAAAACTCTTCATACATTTCTTCAAACTCCTCCAGGACAGCTGCGGCCAGGGGGGCGCGCCGGATCTGGACGCCCAGTTCTCTTAGCAGGCTGGTGGCTTTACCTTCCAGCTCCCGGGGAAACTCTGTCAGGTTCCCGTTGATCCCCACCCCGATCACCACATAGTGGATCCGGCCAGGGTCCGCGCCCATCTCTGTGAGGATGCCGCAGATCTTTTTCTGGGAGATCAGGACGTCGTTGGGCCATTTGATCTGGGCTTTGAGCGGATAGAGCCGCCGGCAGGCTTTTGCCACAGACAGCCCCATCAGCAGCGTGAGCATAGAAGCGTCCTGGGGCAAAAATTCCGGGCGCAGGATGCAGGTCATGGCCACGGAACTGCCCTTAGGCGTGACCCAGCCCCGGCCCATGCGCCCTCTGCCGCCGGTCTGCTCCTCCGTCAGCACCACGGTCCCGTGGGCCGCTCCCTGTCTGGCCAGGGCTTTTGCGCGGGTATTGGTGGAGTCCAGTGTCTCTTCATAGTAAAGCTCCTGCCCCAGCCATTTTGTGTGCAGGTGCTCTCTGACCGCTTCCGGCCGTAATGTATCAGACATCTCTTATAAAGTCGCCTCCATCACAGCTTTGATCGTGTGCATCCGGTTTTCCGCCTCGTCGAAGACTTTCGACTGAGCCGACTCGAAGACCTCGTCCGTCACTTCCATGTCTTTCAGGCCGAACCGCTCGCCCATCTCTTTTCCGATGGTGGTCTTTAAGTCGTGGAACGCGGGCAGGCAGTGGAGGAAGATGGCGTCTCTTG
Source organism: uncultured Lachnospiraceae bacterium (assembly GCA_910584115.1). Lineage (GTDB taxonomy): Bacteria > Bacillota > Clostridia > Lachnospirales > Lachnospiraceae > MGBC164599. The sequence continues at coordinate 6,092 of CAJTYN010000074.1, read as the reverse complement.
ACGCCTGGCCCATCACTTCCTTCGTCACTTTGTAAGGGGTCAGCTCCCGGATGCGCTCTTCCCATACTTCATCCGGCTCGCCCATGGACACCCATACGTCTGTGTAGATCACGTCGGCATCCTTTACGCCTTCCCGGACATCTTCCGTGAGGGTGATCGTGGCGCCGCTGTCTTTCGCATAGCCCTGACACAGCTCTACCAGCTCCTCATTTGGGAAATATCTTTTCGTGGTGCAGGCCACGAAATGCATGCCCATCTTCGCGCAGGCGATCATCAGGGAATTTCCCATGTTAAAGCGGGCGTCTCCCATATAGACCAGCTTGATGCCTTTTAACCGGCCGAAATTCTCACGGACGGTCAGAAGGTCCGCCAGCATCTGGGTGGGGTGGTATTCGTTGGTCAGACCGTTCCAGACCGGCACGCCCGCGTGCTCGGCCAGCTCCTCCACGATTTCCTGGCCGAAGCCCCGGTATTCGATCCCGTCGTACATCCGCCCCAGGACCCGGGCCGTGTCCGCGATGCTCTCCTTTTTCCCGATCTGGGAGCCGGTGGGGTCCAGGTAGGTGGAACCCATGCCCAGATCAGAAGCCGCGACTTCGAAGGCACACCTGGTCCGGGTACTGGTCTTCTCGAAGATCAGCGCGATGTTCTTCCCTTTGTGATGATCCACGGGGATCCCCTTTTTCTTCTTCTCTTTCAGGTCGGCAGCGAGATCCAGAAGATAGGTGATCTCCTCCGCTGAAAAATCTTTTAATGTCAGAAAATTACGTCCTTTTAGATCCATTGAGTCCATTTTATCCTCTTCCTCCTTATATCTTTTATAGAAGCACGCCCACAAACTGGGGGATCTTCTTATTGTCTGTCAGTTCATTTTTCCGGGCGGACACGGCGCTCTCCAGCTCCGCCAGGGTGTAGATCCGATATTTGCGCAGCCGCAGGAGTTTCGCGGCCGCTTCCAGGATCCCCAGGTAGAGCTCCTGGTATGTCCAGTCTGACGAAAGCTTCAGTTCATGAGCCGTCTGATCCAGACTTTTTTCCAAAAACTGCCGCAGGCCGCCCTCCGGCCCGTGCGCCGCCAGCCGGTCCAGATAGAGCCTCTCGTCGTCCGGCGCGTCGATGTAGTAGATCGACCCTTTCAGCCCATAGATCATGCGCATGGCGTCGTAATAGCCCACGGTCATATTGCGCCTGCTCTTGCGGGGGTTAAAATCGATGATGTTCCCCAGTGAGATCCGCGGCTCCACCGAGAAGATGCGCACGTCCTCCAGGTTTTTGACCCGTTTCTCCCGGCCCGGCCCGTAGATGCGGATCATGATGATGTCCGTGTATCCCCTGTTGACCAGGGAACCCAGCGGGACGTTGTTGATCACGCCCCCGTCTATGAAAGTCTTCCCCTGGAGCTTTTCGTTTTTGAATAGGGGGAAGATGTACGCGCTGGCTAAGAGCAGATCCGGCAGTTCCTCCCGGGAAAGCTCGTGTACGTCCACGTCCAGTTCTTTTAGCTCGTCCACGCAGAAAGTCAGGATGTAAAATCCGATGGGGGACGCCTGGATCTTCTCCGCGTCCACATGCTCTCGGATCAGCTCCCGAAGCGGCGTGATGTCCACGCCGCCCTCCCGCATGGTCTGGAAAAGGATCTCAAAGGCGTTCCCCAGCGGGACTTTTCCCTGGAACAGCTGGCTCATCAGGTCGTCGTCCACATCCATGACCTTGGAGTAAGAGATGTCCTTCCAGACGCTCTCGGCGTTCTCGTAGTCGTCCATGCACATGAGGGCGCCGTTTAGGGCCCCCACACTGGTCCCGGCGATCCCTTTGATCTTCACGCCCGCTTCTTTTAGGGCTTTCCAGGCCCCGATCTGGTACGCGCCCCGGGCGCCGCCGCCTTCCAGCACGATCCCGTATTCTCTCGAAAGATCGATCACCGCCTCCATCCGCGGCTACTCCTCAGATCCGTCTGTCAGGACTTCTTTTAAGGATGTGGCCAGTCCTGCCAGCCCCTGTATCTCGGAGGGGATGATGATCTTCGTGGACTTCCCGTCCGCCGCTCTCGTGAATGCTTCCAGGCTCTTTAATGTCAGCACTGCCTGGTCGGCCCCGGCCTCTTTGATGGAACGGATCCCGTCGGCATTAGCCTGCTGCACTTTCATGATCGCCTCCGCCTGGCCTTCCGCCTCGCGGATCATCCGCTCTTTCTGGGCTTCGGCGCGCAGGATGGCGGCTTGTTTCTCCGCTTCCGCCTCCAGGATCGCCGATTCTTTTTTACCCTCGGCCACCAGGATCGTGGAGCGTTTCTCACCTTCCGCGATCAGGATGGATTCCCGGCGCTCGCGCTCCGCTTTCATCTGCTTCTCCATGGCATCCTGGATCGCTTCCGGCGGGATGATGTTCTTCAGTTCCACCCGGTTGACCTTGATGCCCCAGGGATCCGTGGCCTCGTCTAAGGACGCCCGCATCTTCGTGTTGATCACTTCCCTGGACGTGAGCGTCTCGTCTAATTCCATGTCGCCGATGATGTTGCGCAGCGTGGTCGCCGACAGGTTCTCGATGGCCATGATCGGGCTTTCCACGCCATAGGCATAGAGCTTCGGGTCCGTGATCTGGAAAAAGACCACCGTGTCGATCCGCATGGTGACATTATCCTTGGTGATCACCGGCTGGGGCGGAAAATCCACCACCTGCTCTTTTAGGTTCACCCGTTTTGCCACCCGCTCGATGAACGGCACTTTGAAATGGATCCCCACGCCCCAGGTCGCCTTGTACGCGCCCAGCCGTTCCAGGATCAGGGCCGATGCCTGGGGAACGATCTTGATACAGGACGCCAATATGAACAGAACAATGATCAAAAAGATCACGATCACGATAAAACCTGCCATTTTTTTAACCCTCCGATCTGTCTTCTCTCTTTTCCATCCGATCTTCTACGATCAGTTTCACACCTTGTACCTCCAGCACGGTCACCACCGTATCCGGGGCGATGATCATGCCGTCCTCTCTCGTGCGGGCCGTCCAGTCCACTCCTCTGACCTTCACTCTCCCGGTGCCTTTAAGGTTCTCGATGGTCTCCGTCACCAGGGCCTTCTCCCCCAGCAGACTGTCCACATTCGTCTTCTCGGTCCTCTGGTCCATGAACCGTATGGCCATGGGCCGCGTGAAGATCAAGAGGATCAGCGAGACCGCGAAGAACAGACCGATCTGTATGCCCAGAGGCGCGCCGAAGAGCGCCGCCAGAAAAGCCACCAGAGCGCCTCCCGCGAACCAGATCGTCGTCAATCCTAATGTCGCCGCCTCGATCGCCAGCAGGATGACCAAAAGCCCCAGCCAGAGCATCGCCGGACTCAATTCCATAAGATATCCCCCCTTTTTGCTCTTCTCCTATGATCATAGCATCAAATGAGGCTTAAGGCAAACCTTTTTTCTCCGCTGGCGCGCCGCCTCGTACATCAAGATCCCGGCCGCCACGGCCGCGTTTAAGGATTCCGCCTGCCCCGCCATGGGGATGTACACGGCCCCGGCCGCCGCCTGCAAAAGTTCCTCCGACAGGCCGTTTCCCTCGTTTCCGATCATGAACGCCGTCTTCCCGGTGTGATCCGCCTCATCATAGATCTGCCCGCCCTGAAGATCCGCCGCGTAGACAGTAAATCCATCTTCCTTTAGCTTCCCCACCACACCCGGCAGATCATCCGTGTGATAAAAAGGCATCCGATAGATGGATCCCATGGTGGAGCGCACCGTCTTCGGGTTAAAGAGATCCGCCGACTTCCGGCTGAGAATGATGCCCGAAACGCCCGCGCTCTCCGCCGTGCGCAGGATCGTCCCCACGTTGCCGGGATCCTGCAGGTCCTCCAGCACCATCACCAGCGGGGACTCCTGCCCTTCTGGATGGAGGATCTGTTCCAGTGTGTAGGCGGGCCATCTCCCCACGGCCAGGATCCCCTGGGGCGTCTTCGTGTCGCTCATATGGCTGAACACATGGTCCGCCACCAACTGACAGTTTCCCCGCTCCACGTAAACGGCCCGCTCCTCCTCGGGCAGCTTTTCATAAAGATCCTCCGTCATATAGACGGCTTTTTGCCAGGACGCGGGCATCTCCCTGCACAGTTTCCTTCCCTCAACCACAAAAAGCCCCTGTTTTTTCCGGGCTTTTGTCTTCTGGAGCAGCTGTATGATATTTTTCACCTGTGCGTTTGCTGTACTCGTGATGATCAAAACCGCTCTCCCTCCTGATCCAGCAGCCTGTCCAGGCTCTCGTTGTCCCCCATCACCACCAGGAACTGGTGTTCCTGCAGGATCTGGTTCGGGTCGATGTTCATGGAGACCTCTTCCCCGTCTTTTAACGCGATCACATTGATGTTGTATCTTCCCCGCGCGTCCAGGTCGTTCAGGGAATGCCCCACCCAGCGGGCCGGTACATGCATCTCCGTCAGCCGGTATTCATCCGACAGCTCCAGAAAGTCCACCATGCCGCCGGCCACCAGGTTCTGCGCCACCCGGACGCCCATATCCCTCTCGGGGAAGACGACTTCGTCGGCGCCCACTTTGCGCAGGATCGTCCCGTGGAGAGCCGTCACGGCCTTCGCCACCACTTTTGGGATCTTGCACTCCTTCGCGTACAGGGTGGCCATGATGCTGGCATCCATGTTCTGGGTAAAAGCGATGACCGCCACATCAAACTGGGAGATATCCAGCGACTCCAGTACGCCGGGATCCGTCACGTCCGCTCTGACGGCATAGGTGATCTTGGGCGAGATGGACTGGATCGGGTCGCTGTCCTTGTCCACTACCATGACCTCATAGCCCGCGTCCCCCAGTGTTTCCGCAAGGCTGTAGCCGAACGAGCCCAAGCCGAAGACTACATACGATCTTTTTCTCATATCTTCTCTCTTTTCTGTTGTTTTCTATTTCCGTGTCCATTATAACACTAAAATGTGTCCCTGGGAAAGCTTTTTCGGTGTCAAGATCCGTGTCAAGGCCGACAGATCATGTTATACTGTATGCGGTAAACGACGATCTATAAGGAGGCGCCGCCCTATGATCGATGTTGAAAATGGCAGCATCATCAAACTCAGCCGCGCGAAAGATACCAGACCAGCCAAGGACGTCCAGGCGCTGCTCGTCCCGGGGGAGACCATATGCAGTGTGTTCAAGGGCATGCGGGATTACGTGATGTTCACAGACAAACAGATCACCGCCGTCAACGTACAGGGGATGACTGACATGTAGAAGACTGACATACATGACTCATATACCAACAGACACAGAGACCCCCGTTATAGGGTCTTCTGTGCCTTGACGGCATACTTCTCCGAATAACAGTCATTCAGCGTCAAACCCCGGATATTAGGTCGTGTTGAAAGACAGTTCCGGCTCATGAAGCGGAATCCGTATCTTTCCTACATAAATAAAATAAATTTCAATCGTTACATGTTTCCGCCCGCCTATCTTTTCCGGATTGTGGATTACAATCTTTTCAATAAGCTCATTTGACGGTGGAGGCATCCAGTTCCTGTATCTCCGAGTATTGCTCTGCGAGCTGTAGAGATTGACCGACATCAGACACCTGTTCGAATCCTTCGGCAATCTCTTTTTCCAGCGCAGCCGACAACTGGCGGATCTCTTCCTGCTCCATTTCATACTGTGCCGATAATTTCTGGAAACGCATTTCGCTTAATCTTCCCAGGACGGAATCCTCATAAAGCCGTTGGATGATCTTGTCCAAATCCTCCATGCGTTTTTGTGCGCCGGACAGGGCTTTCCGTTTCTGTGCCAGTTCTGCTTTCCGGCTGGCTTCGTCCTGCAGCAGCATCTCCTGGGTGAAGTCGTCCCTGAACAGCCGTACATAAGTCAGTGTCTGCTGTACGCATTCCAGGACACGCCTGTAAAGGGTCTGTTCCCGGATATAATGGATCTGACAGGAGCCGGTGCTGCTCTTGTAATTCGAGCAGACAAAATGATCCCGACGCCCATCCGCAGAATCCCGGCTGGTACAGAAATACAGCTTGGAGCCACAGTCGGCGCAGCGCACAAGGCCGGAAAGTTCCCTCGAATATCCGATAGTTTTCCTTTGGGTTCTCCATCCGTTTCCTGAATTTCAG
>CAJTYN010000073.1 GCA_910584115.1 uncultured Lachnospiraceae bacterium | reverse complement strand
GGAGATGATCTGAATGGATGAAAAGAGAGAAAATGTGGGAAGCATAGGCAGCCGCAGAGGCATGGACAGAAGGAGCAGGGTGATCTTATGGGCGATCAACCTGCTGGCCTGCGCCGATCCCGGGATCTTATATAGATTGTCTGGGAAGGAGGATCTGTATCCCCTGCTGATCTACCGGATCGTGTTTCCAGTGGTGTGGGGGATGCTCTGGGCGGCGTTTGCGAAGACATTTAAGAAGAGCCTGTGGGATAGAGCCAGCAGAAAACAGGCGTGGACGATGATGCTGGCCATGCTGGTCCTAAACGTCATATCCGTCTCCGTGGCCCTGAGCCGTCAGGGGACCCTGGCGGTCTATTCCCTGATCCTGATCGGGATCTATCTGGGGAAAGTCGTGGAGCGGAAGCTGTCCTGATCTTTTTGGACTTGTTGATCTTTCAAGCTCCCGTATGCGCTTCTCCAGGATCGCCAGTTCCTGGGTGAGCGTGCGCAGTTTATTGGTCTGCCGGGAGACGATGGAGGTCAGGGACATGCAGAGCATGATCAGGACCCCGATGAAAAAGACAAACAGGCCGTTCATGGTGCTGGTGATGCCCAGCAGATTGATGAACGCCCGGAACGCCTGGGGAAATAAGAGCATGATCCCCATGACGATCCCGCTGAAGATCCACAGCAGTGTATAGCGCAGTTCGATGGCCCTGTTCTTGAGAAAGACGAGGATGAGGACAAAGTAGGCAGCCAGGGCGATGCCCAGCGTGACCATGAGTTTCACAGACAGCATATCTTTATCTCCTGATTCCGAATGTGATCCGGCAGATGAGGATGGATAGGGACACTTTTATCATATAGTAGGCGGACTTCAGGCCGCGGATGGAGCTGGATCCGGATCCCCGCTCACGCATGACCACGGGGACCTCTCGGATCGCTCCCTGCTGCATGACGGCGGCGATGATCGCCTCCGGCTCCGGGTAGTCCACAGGGTACTGTCCGGCGTAGAGGCGGATGAATCTCCGGTTGACAGCCCGAAAGCCGCTGGTCACATCATAGATGTGTACGCCGGTGCACAGCCGGATCAGGAAGCTCAGGAAATGGATGCCCATCCTGCGCAGCGGCGAGGACTGGAACCCCTCTTTGTTGATAAAACGGGAACCGATGGCGATATCGGCTTCCTGGTCGATGAGCGGCTGCAGAAGATCCGGCAGATAGGAGACATCGTGCTGGCCGTCGCCGTCGATCTGCACAGCGATGTCGTAATGGTTCTTGAACGCATATCGGTAGCCCGTCTGCACAGCGCCGCCGATGCCTAGATTGATGGGCAGGTGTACGGCGCAGATGCCGTGGCGGGCGCACAGCGCCGCAGTGTCGTCGGTGGAACCGTCGTCGACCACCAGATGATCGCACTGGGGGCAGTGCCGTCTGATATTTTCCACCACCTGAAGGAGGTTTGCGGCCTCGTTGTAGGCGGGGATGATGATGAGTATCTTTAGTCGGTTGTCCATATTTTTTTCCATTCTATCATTATATGCGTTCTGCAGGACAAAATCAACTCAGATATCTTCTAGTTTTGCGATATGCTTTTTCAGCAGAAAATAGACCGGCAGCAGTATGATACAGATGAGCGCAGGATAAAAGAGCGAGAGCATGGCCACGGAGAGATCCCGCAGGAAATATGCGCCCAGATCCGCGGCCGAGAGATCCAGATGGCTGATGCTGTTGACCATCCCGATCATGAAACACAAGGAGCCGAAGAGGGCGGCCGTGATCCCGGTCATCTTGACGGACCGCAGGGCGTCTCTCGACTGGGAAAGGTCCGGTGTTTTCTGGCCCAGGGCGAAAGAGAAGGCGCTGCCAAAGGACCGCAGGGATCTTGTGCAGGATAAGACCAGGATGCAGGGGAGCACCGTATAGGCCAGCGTGATCACGTCTATAAAAGAAGACAGGTTCCTGCCGACTCCGATCCCGCAGATGATATAGATAAAGATGAGCAATAGATAGATCATATAAAACATAGTCAAAAACTCCTTTCTTGATATTCAGATCCTATCAGATGACACCGCTCCAGACCAGCACGGCGTTTTTCTTTTGTGCGTCGTATTCCTGGTCGGAGAGCCGGTCGATCTTATCCAGATCTTTTACCGGGAGGTAATAGATCTCCTTTTTCTGCGGATCCGATCCGAAATCCGCACTCTCGTAGCTGTCTCCATAGATGTCCGTGCCATAGCTGCTGCCGCTCTCTCTGGACCCGAGCTTGATAAAGATGCTGTCCCACAGGGTCCGGGTGTAGCGGTAGTAGACGACCCGCACCTGTTCGCCGTCCCGGTCGATATCCCGGCCGATGGACATCTCGGAGACGCTGGGGAAATATCCGCGAAAGGCGAGCCGCGCCAGGCGCAGGGTGTTGTCGTAGGCTTTTTTTTCATCATAGCCCGGGGTGTCGGGGGTGAGCGCTTCCCATTGGATCTGTCCCGCGTCGTTTATGAGGACCGCGGATCTGAAGCACTCCACCGACATGCGTTCGGAATCAAAGGGCAGGACGATGGAATAAGTTTTCGTAAAGGCCGTAAAAAAGACGGCGGCGGCCAGCCAGCCCAGGAAGAAGAGGACGTTCTTCATGCGGATCTTCTCTTTCATGATCTTGAGAAAATCGATGTCCTTGTCCTGGGGGGAGGGTTCCTCAGGAAGGGAGGCGGTCATCTTTTTGTAGACGGCGCGGCAGTCGGCACATTCATTCAGATGCGCCTCGATCTCGGCGGCAGTCTCGGGGCTGGTCAGGCCGTCGATGTAGTTGGAGAGCAGGTCTTGTACGATCGAACATTTCATTTTCATCACCTCATTTCGTCTATGATCTTCAGTTTTGCCCTGTAAAACGTGGTGCGCGCCCAGTTCTCGCTCCTGCCCATGATCTCCCCGATCTCGGCAAAAGTGAACTCACCGGTCAGGCGCATGTGGACCAGTTCCCGCATGGGTTCCGGCAGTCGGTGGATCGCGCTGTACAGGGCGGTCTTTTCCATGCGCAGCAGGGCGGACCCTTCCGTCGAGCCGCGGGCGGGGATCTCATCTGTGAGCTCCACCTGTTCGTGGCGTGCGTGCTTGTCCAGCCACTGATACCAGAGATGTTTGGCGATCTGGCAGAGCCAAACGGACAGCTTGCAGCTCCCGTCGTAACTGCGGATCGTGCGCATTGCCCGAAAGAAGGTCTCCTGGGTCAGTTCTTCCGCCAGATCCTCGTCGCGGGACAGACTGAGCAGATACCTGTATACATCTCTTGCGTGTTCCGTATAGGCCTTTTTGATATCATCCAATGCGCCACCCCCTCTCTCCTATACTATATATCCGGAAAAAAGAACTTTCGTTACAAAATATTATCCTAAATTTGAGCATAACTCTACCTGGAATTTTTTCATAGACCGTGCTATACTGGTACGGTCAGTATCCTATGTTGATAAACAGGAGAAAAATGATGCAAGATTATGATGATATGATCGGTTTTGTCTATTCAGACAACGGGACATATTTTTTTCAGAGGCTGTATAAAGAAGTGGAGCGGATCCAGAAGAAGGGCCTGCCCCTTGAGGGGGGCCATTACATCGAAGAACTCGATATGACCTTTCTGGAGGCCCTGGATGTGGCCGTCTCAGCGATCTTTGCCATACAAGAGGAATTTATGGGAAAAGACCACCATGGGGATTACGACGCCTGGAGGCGGAAACATCCCCAGGAAGAGATGGATTATCAGACTTGGATCAGCCGGTCGCTGATCTACCAGCTGGACGAACTGAAGCTGACGGACATCAATACAGCATTGAGCGGCATGAGCGGGATCAAGCGTATGGACGCGTCCGCGCCGGAAAAGAAGAAGAAAAAGAGAGGCTTTTTGGGACATGGAGGGCATTTCTTTGGGTCTGCAGGCAGAAGATGAGTATGTAGAGAAAAAAGATAAACGGCTGCGCAGGGGCTACACCACCGGCTCCTGCGCGGCGGCGGCCGCAAAAGGCGCGGCACAGATGCTCCTGGGCGGGGAGCGGGTGGAGGGCGTGGAGCTCTTGACGCCCAAAGGCATCCTGCTGAGACTGGCCCTAGAAGAGATCCGTCAGGAAGGGGATACCGTCTCCTGCGGCGTGGTCAAAGACGGGGGGGACGATCCGGATACGACACATGGACTCCTGATCTGCGCCCAGGTGTCCAGGTGCTCCCAGCCCGGCGTGCATATAGAGGGCGGCATGGGCGTGGGCCGGGTGACCGTGCCGGGGCTGGACCAGCCCATAGGCGCCGCCGCGATCAACCATGTCCCCCGACAGATGATCCAGTCGGCGGTGACGGATGTGTGCAGGGCGTACGGGTATACCGGCGGGATCCAGGTACTGGTCACTGTCCCCGAAGGCGCCAAGGCCGCCGAGAAGACGTTCAACCCTCGTCTGGGCATCCAGGGCGGGATCTCCATCCTGGGCACATCCGGGATCGTGGAACCCATGAGCGAGCGCGCCCTGGTCAAGAGCATCGAAGTAGAGATGAACGTGCGCATCGCCCAGGGCATGCGCGTGCTCCTGGTGACTCCGGGAAATTACGGGGAGGCTTTTCTCAGAGAGCACATGCCGCTGCCTTTTGAGAAGAACATGAAATGCAGCAATTATATCGGAGAGACGATCGACATGGCGGTGGAAAAAGGCGTTTCCGGGATCCTGTTCGTGGGCCACATCGGAAAACTGATCAAAGTGGCGGGCGGGATCATGAACACCCATTCCCACAGCGCGGACTGCCGGTGTGAGCTGATGGCCGCAAACGCCCTGCGGGCGGGGATCTCCCGGGAGGGGGCCCTGGCCATCCTGGAGACGAAGACAACAGACGAGGCCCTGGACATCCTGGACGGGGAACATGTATTAGAAGAAACGATGAGGCTGATCGCGGACAAGATCCAGTTTTATCTGGAGCATCGCTCATACAGCCGGATCAGGCTGGGGGCGGTGTTCTTTTCCAGTGTCCGCGGATATCTGGGCGAGACCGCGAACGCCCGGCAGCTGATAGAAGAGATCACATAAAAGATGAAGGAGGCACAGATGAAAGGGAAACTTTACGGGATCGGTGTAGGGCCGGGGGACCCGGAACTGCTCACATTGAAAGCGCTGCGCATCATAAAGGAGAGTCAGGTGATCGCTGTCCCGGGGGACGTCCCCCAGGAGAGCGTGGCCTATAAGATCGTAAAAGGGGCGTATCCCGAGCTGGATACGAAGGAGATCGTGGGGATCCCCATGCCCATGACAAAAGATAAAGAAAAGCTGGAGGAGAGCCATGCGAAAGGCACGGCCGTGATCGCCGGATATCTGGAAGCGGGAAAGCAGGTGGCTTTTCTCACCCTGGGCGATCCGACCGTCTATTCTACATATATCTATATCCACAAACGCATAGAAGCCCTGGGCTATCCGCTGGAGATCATAAGCGGGATCACATCATTCTGCGCGGCCGCTGCCCGGCTGAACATGGGTCTGGTGGAAAAAGCGGAGCCCCTCCATGTGGCCCCGGCGTCTTATCCGATCGAGGAGGCCCTGAAGCTGTCCGGCACGAAAGTATTGATGAAGGCCGGAAAGAAGATGGGCAAGGTAAAAGAGACTCTGCGCGCCCATGGGGCGGCCTGCCGGATGGTGGAAAACTGCGGGATGGCAGACGAGAAGATCTATGATTCCGTGGAGGAGATCCCGGAAGAGGCCGGATATTATTCCCTGATCATCGTAAAAGAATAGAAAGGACAAGAACGATATGGTACATTTTGTAGGAGCGGGGCCGGGAGCGCCGGACCTGATCACTCTGCGGGGAAAGAGACTGTTGGAGGAGGCGGATGTGATCATCTACGCGGGCTCCCTGGTCAATCCCCAGCTTCTGGACTATGCAAAAGAGGGCTGCAGCATCTACAACAGCGCCGAGATGACCCTGGAGGAGGTCCTGGCGGTGATGCGCCAGGCGGAGCAGGACGGGAAGACGACCGTGCGCCTGCATACAGGCGATCCCTGTATCTATGGAGCGATCCGGGAACAGATGGACGCATTGGATGAAGACCAGATCTTATATGACTCCTGTCCGGGGGTCAGCTCATTTTGCGGAGCGGCTGCGGCCCTGGATCTGGAATACACCCTGCCGGAGATCTCCCAGAGCGTGATCATCACCCGTATGGCGGGCCGGACGCCTGTCCCGGATAAAGAGAGCATCGAGTCGTTCGCGGCCCACCGGGCCACGATGGTGGTCTTTTTGAGCACGTCCATGCTGGAGGAGCTGAGTGAACGGCTGATCGCCGGAGGATATAAGGAGGACACCCCGGCCGCGATCGTCTATAAAGCTACCTGGGAGGACGAGCAGACCCATATCTGTACTGTGGGAACATTGGCGCAGACGGCTAAGGAACACCACATCACGAAGACCGCGCTTATGATTATCGGGGATGCGGTGTCCAGCAATTCCTACGAGCGGTCTAAATTGTATCATCCGGAGTTTACGACAGAGTTCCGGGTGGGGAAAGAGAGATGACCGTCAAGATCATCAGTTTCAGCCGCAGGGGGGCAGACGTAGGCGAGCGGCTGCGAGCGGGCCTCGTGGAGGAGGGCTGGCAGGCGCAGGCATTTGGAAAAGGCCGGTATATGGAAGAGATGGAAGAACTGGGAGGCGCGGGGCGGACTCATAAGATCCATAAGATCCAGGAGCCGATCGGGCAGTGGACGGGGGAGCAGTTCTCTCGGTCCGACGCCCTGATCTTCGTGGGCGCCTGCGGGATCGCAGTGCGCAGCATCGCCCCGTCCATACGTCATAAGACCACAGACCCTGCGGTGGTGGTGGTGGATGAGAGGGCACAGTTCGCGATCAGTCTCTTATCCGGACACATCGGCGGGGGCAACGATCTGGCGCTGATGGCGGCACGGATCGTGGGAGCGCAGCCGGTGGTGACGACGGCCACGGATCTAAATGGCGTTTTCGCCGTGGATGTGTTCGCCAAACAGAACGGCTGTCACATCGCAGATATGAGATACGCCAAAGAAATCTCGGCCCGGCTCCTGGAAGGGGAGACGGTGGGAGTTTACAGCGACTTTCCCTGGACGGGGGATCTGCCCCGGGGTCTTGTCCCGGTGGATGATGATACGGACCTTGAACAAAGGCCAAGGCTGGGGATCGCGGTGACGGTCCGCCGGGACCTGCAGCCCTTTGCGCAGACGCTCCGGCTGATACCGCGGGTGGTCACGGCGGGGATCGGATGCAGGAGGGGGACTTCCGACGAGAAGATCGCGGAGGCAGTCTCCCGCGCGGCGGAGCAGGCGGGGATCTGCCTGCAGGCCATCGCAGGCGTCGCCAGCATCGACCTGAAAAAAGACGAGCCGGGGCTCGTGGCCTACTGCCGCGGGCGGGGACTGCCCTTTGAGACATTTTCGGCGGAGGAGCTGCGGGCGGTGGAGGGGCAGTTTACGCCCTCCTCTTTTGTATCGTCCGTCACTGGTGTGGACAATGTGTGTGAGCGGAGCGCGGTGCGCGCAAGCGGCGGACGTCTGATCGCGGGGAAAATGGCCCGGGAGGGGGTCACGGTGGCTTTCGCCGTGAGGACGTGGCGTCCGGTATTTTGATCTTTACGAGAGCATACGAGAGAAGAAAGGATTTCCTTATGAGTAAGATATATGTGGTAGGCATCGGACCCGGGTCTTATGACCAGATGACGATCCGGGCGGCAGAAGTCTTGAAGAACAGCGATGTGATCATCGGCTATACAGTCTATGTGGACCTGGTAAGAGAGCATTTCCCGGGGAAGGAATTTCTCACCACCCCGATGAGAAAAGAGGTCCAGCGGTGTCAGATGGCCTTCGAGGAGGCGTCCAAAGGCAAGTCGGTGGCCATGATCTGCAGCGGGGATGCCGGTGTGTACGGCATGGCCGGGCTGATGTACGAAGTGGGACGGGAATACCCCCAGATCCAGGTGGAAGTGCTGCCGGGCGTGACGGCGGCGACGGCGGGCGCGGCGGTATTGGGCGCGCCTTTGATCCACGATTTCTGCCTGATCAGCTTGAGCGACCTTCTGACGCCCTGGGAGAAGATCGAGGCGCGGCTCCTGCACGCTTCGGAGGCGGATCTTGTCATCTGCCTGTACAATCCGTCCAGCAAGAAGCGCAGCGACTATCTGCAGAAAGCCTGCGACCTGATGATGCGCTTTAAGTCGGAGAACACCGTGTGCGCCACCGTGGGGAATATCGGAAGGGAGGGGGAAGAGAGCCATCTGATGACGCTGCGGGAGCTGCGGGATACGTCTGTGGATATGTTCACCACGGTCTTCATCGGAAATTCCCAGACCATGGAGATCGGGGGCCGGATGGTGACGCCCCGGGGATATAAAGATGTGTAAGATACTCGTATTCGCAGGAACCGCAGAAGGGTATGCCCTGGCAGAGTATCTGTATGAAAATGAGATCCAGGCGCATATCTGTACAGCCACAGAGTACGGCGCCCGCAAGATCAAAGAGCGGGAGGGCTTTAGCTGTTCCGGGACCCGGATGGATAAAGGGGAGATCCAGGATTTCTTAAGAGAAAAAGGGTTTACCCATGTGGTGGACGCCACGCATCCTTACGCGGCCCAGGTGAGCAGCAACATCCGGGGCGCCTGTGAAGAAACGGGGACGCCTTATCTGCGGGTGGTGCGCGAGTCGGCGGGCGCGGACGGAGAAGATGGCGAGGACCATAAGAACGGTCAGGTCCACTATGTGGACAGCATCGAAGCGGCCGTGGATCTCTTAGAGGGCACGACAGGAAATATCCTGGTCACCACCGGGAGCAAGGAGCTGGCGGCTTTTACCCGTCTGACAGACTATACCGAGCGGGTCTATGCCCGGGTGCTCTCCCTGCCCGCGGTGGTCGCTTCCTGTGCCGAGCTGGGATTTACGGGCAGTCACCTGATCTGCATGCAGGGGCCTTTTTCCCAGGCGATGGATGAGGCCATGCTGGCGCAGTGGGACTGCCGATATCTGGTCACGAAGGACACCGGCCAGGCCGGGGGCTTCCAGGAGAAATGGGACGCGGCGATCCGCCGGGGCGCCCAGCTCGTGGTGATCGGACGTCCGGTCCGGGAGCAGGGGGACACGCTCTGGGAGTGTAAGAGGAAACTGCAGAAGATCTGTCAGATCCCATATCGGCCACGGATCGCGCTGGTGGGGATCGGCATGGGCGATCCGGGCACCATGACCCTGGCCGGGCGGAGGGCCTGTCAGGAGGCGGATCTTCTGGTCGGCGCGGGCCGGATGGCGGACGCGGCAAAAAGCCCGGGGCAGCAGGTGCTGCGGGAATACCGGGCCGATGAGATCTTAGCGTACCTGCTCAAGCATCCGGAATATGAAAAAGTGGCGGTGGCCCTCTCCGGGGACGTGGGCTTTTACAGCGGATGCCGTTCCCTGATGGATACGCTGGCGAAAGGACTGCCGCCGGAGGCGGTCATCCAGGCCCTGCCGGGGATCTCTTCATTGAATTATTTCATGGCAAAGATCGGTAAGAGCTGGGAGACGGCGGCGCTGGTCAGCGCCCACGGCAGGGAATGCAATCTGATCCATCAGATCCGCGCCCACGCGGGCACCTTCGGGATCCTGGGAAGAGCCCAGGGGATCTCGGCGCTGGCGCAGAAGCTGTGCGCCTATGGCATGGGGGACGTCCGTCTGTACGTAGGCGAGCATCTGTCCTATCCCCGGGAGAAGATCTTTTCTGCCTGTGCGAGGGAGCTCGTGGACTACGAAGGAGATCCATTGAGCGTCTTTTATGCGGAAAATCCCGATCCCGTCGTCTATCTGGGGCGTATCCGGGACGGGGACTTCATACGGAATGCCGCAGACGAGAAGAACGTGCCCATGACAAAGGAGGAGGTGCGCACAGTATCCTTATCGAAGCTGGAGCTTCCCGTGGATGCCGTCTGCTACGATGTGGGCGCGGGGACGGGTTCCCTCTCTGTGGAGATGGCCCTGCGGGCTTTTGAGGGAAGAGTCTACGCGGTGGAGAAGCAGCCCCAGGCCGTGGCCCTGATCAAAAAGAACGCCCAGAAGTTTGGCCGTGACAACCTGGAAGTGGTGGAGGGGGTGGCTCCAAAAGCCCTTGAGGGATTGCCGGCGCCCACCCATTGCTTTATCGGCGGATCCTCTGGAAACCTCCGTGAGATCCTGGAGCGGATCTTGGAGAAGAACGCCCAGGTGCGCCTGGTGATCAACTGCATCACCCTGGAGACTCTGCAGGAATCCATGGAGGCCATGAAAGCCCTGCCTTTTACAGACGTGGAGGTGGTGCAGGTCATGGCATCCAGGGCAAAGACGCTGGGCAGATACCATATGATGATGGGCGAAAATCCCATCTATATCATTTCTTGTACAGGAGGGAGAGCACGATGAAGATACCCCGTATACTGATCGGAGCCGGGGCCAGCGGCAGCGGGAAGACCCTGATCACCTGCGGGATCCTTGCGGCGCTTAAGGAGAGGGGGCTTAAAGTCGCTTCCTTTAAATGCGGGCCGGATTACATCGATCCCATGTTCCACAGCCGGGTGCTGGGGACCAGATCCAGGAACCTGGATACCTTTTTCACAGGGGAGGCGGTGACCCGTTATCTGCTGAGGGAAAACGCGCGGGACGCGGATATCGCCGTGATGGAGGGCGTGATGGGATTTTATGACGGGGTGGGCGGCGTCACCACCCAGGCCAGCGCCTATGAGCTGTCCTGCATGACTGAGACACCGGTGGTGCTGGTCTTGGACTGCAGGGGGATGAGCGTCTCGATCGCGGCTTATGTGAAAGGTTTCCTGGAATACCAGGCGGACAATATGATCCGGGGCGTGATCCTGAACCAGCTCTCGCCCATGCTCTACCAGAGGATGAAAGGACTTTTGGAAGAAAAACTGCATCTGAAGGTCTTGGGCTACGTGCCGAAGGTGGAGGACTGCGTGATCGACAGCCGCCATCTGGGGCTTGTGAAGCCGGAGGAGATCCCGGATCTTCTGGAACGGCTGAAACGGCTGGCGAATATCCTGGAGAAGACCATGGATATGGACGGTCTGCTGGAGTTGGCGGACGGGGCGGAGGAGCTGGAAGAAGCAGACCTCTCATCGGAAGATCCGGCTTTTTCCTGGCGGCTGCCGGAACCGGTGACGATCGCGGTGGCCAGGGATGACGCGTTCTGTTTCTTTTATGAGGATAATCTCCGCCTGCTGGAGCAGATGGGAGCGAAGATCGTATATTTTTCCCCGCTGAAGGATAAGGAAGTGCCGAAGGAGGCGGCGGGGCTTTTGTTCTACGGCGGTTATCCTGAGCTGCACGCTAGGATCCTGTCTAAGAACAGATCCATGAAAAAGAGCATTTATAAGAAGATCACCGGCGGGATCCCCTGCATGGCCGAGTGCGGCGGGTTCATGTATCTCCATGAGACGATGGAGGACATGGAGGGGAACGCCCACAAGATGGTGGGTGTGATCCCGGGCGGTGCGTACAGGACGCCGAAGCTGAACCACAGATTTGGCTATATCAGCCTCTCCCAGGGGGTCGAAGGGGTCTTCGGCCAGGACGTGGGCGAGATCCCGGCCCATGAGTTCCATTATTTTGACTCACCCAACTGCGGGACGGACTATCTGGCAAAAAAACCGGCCAGCAGCCGTTCCTGGGAGTGTATGCACAGCAATGACCGGATGTTTGCCGGGTTCCCCCATTTCCATTATTACGGCAATCCCCGGGTGGCGAAGGCATTCCTGGAGAAATGCCTTAAATATGTACATAGAAAGGGCAGGCGGTAGGGCTTATGTATCCTTTACATCTGATCGTTTTACCGGCGGGCTTCCTGCTGGATCTGTTATTCGGGGATCCGGCGGGGCTCTACCATCCGATCTGCCTGATCGGGGACGGGATCGCTTTTCTGGAAAAAGCCCTGCGCGCCCTGGGAGGCTGCCAAGAGCCCGGGGAGCATCCCCGGCGGGAGATGATCTGGGGCGGCGTCCTGGTCCTGCTCATGCTCTTTTGCGCATATGTCATCCCGTTGGCGGCGCTCATCGTGATGGGCAGGGCGTGGCCCGAGGCGGCTGTGGTCCTGGAGATCTTCTGGTGCTGGCAGCTCCTGGCGGCCCATTCTCTGAAAAAAGAGAGCATGAATGTCTATGGGGAGCTGGTCAAGCCGGATCTTGAAAAAGCCCGCTGCGCAGTCTCCATGATCGTGGGGCGGGATACACAGTCCCTGTCTGAAGAGGGCGTGGCGAAAGCCACGGTGGAGACGATCGCCGAGAATACGTCCGACGGCGTGGTGGCGCCGATGTTCTATCTGATCATACTGGGCGTGCCGGGGATGTTCTTATATAAAGCCATCAACACCATGGATTCCATGCTGGGCTATAAGAACGACCGGTATCTGTATTTCGGGAGGTGTGCGGCGCGGCTTGACGATGCGGCGAACTTTATCCCCGCCAGGATCACGGCGCTCCTGATGGTGCTGGCCAGCTTCATAGACGGGCTGGACGGAAAGAATGCCTGGCGGATCTTCCGGCGGGACCGTTTCCGCCACGCCAGTCCCAATTCGGCCCAGACAGAATCCGTGGCGGCGGGGGCGCTCCACCTGCAGCTGGCGGGGGATGCCTGGTATTTTGGGAAACTGCATGAGAAACCCGCGATCGGGGATAAAGACCGGGCGATCGAGCCGGAGGATATCCCGCGGATGGACCGCCTGATGTATGTGACGGCATTTTTGGCGACGGCGTGCTTTACGCTGGTGAGGATGGGGGTGACGATGGCTTTATGAAAAAACATCAGCACGGAGGGGACGTGTACCGTTATAAAGGCTGCATCGATTTTTCCGCCAACTGCAATCCCTTAGGCACGCCAGAGAGCGTGATCCGGGCGGCGGCAGAGAGTGCGGAGCAGATGGCGGATTATCCGGATGTCCGCTGCCAGAAGCTGCGGGAGGCGCTGTCCGCCTATGAGGGCGTCGGTCCGGAGATGCTCTATCTGGGAAACGGGGCGGCGGAGGTGATCTTCTCCCTCTGCCTGGCACTCAGGCCGCGAAAAGCCCTGGTGGCAGCGCCCACGTTCGCGGAGTACGAACAGGCGCTCACCAGCGTGGGCTGTCCGGTGGAGCATGTGTTTTTGGAAGAAGAGAAGGGTTTTCGCATCGACGAGGGATTTATCCGTGCGATCGAAGACAAACGGCCCGACATCGTATTCCTATGCAATCCCAACAATCCCACAGGCGTCCTCACGCCGAGCGGGCTGCTGATCCGCATCCTGGAGGCATGTGAGAGAGCGGGCAGCCGATTGGTGCTGGATGAATGCTTTAATGATTTCATACGGGAGCGGGAGCAGTATACGATGAGGGCATATCTGAGGGATCACCCCGCGCTCTTCATCCTGAAGGCATTTACGAAGCGCTATGCCATGGCCGGGATCCGGCTGGGGTACGGCCTGTCCGCGGATCAGGAGCTGCTCGATGAGATGGAGATGGTCACCCAGCCCTGGAACGTGTCCTCCCTGGCCCAGGCGGCGGGCGTGGCGGCCTTAAAAGAAGAGGCGTACGTGGACGAGGGGCGGCGCCTGATCTGGGAAGAGCGGGAATATCTGCGAAAAGGGCTGGCGGACTTAGGATTCCGCCTGTATGACTCCCAGGCGAATTATGTGTTTTTTTATAGTAAAG
>CAJTYN010000072.1 GCA_910584115.1 uncultured Lachnospiraceae bacterium | reverse complement strand
GGGGAGTCCGGCACATTCGATGACCGTGCGGATCCAGGTCATGCCTGCCTGGGAAAGGGCTTCTTTTACGTCTTCGTTGAGCGGGTCGATGCAGATGTCCGCGCCCAGCCTGCGCCCCATCTCCCTTTTTTTGGCCGCCGGTTCTAAGAGTGCTGTCTTCGACGCGCCGGAGAGCCGGGCTAACTGGAGCATCAGCAGGCCGATCATGCCGCCTCCGATCACCACCACCTGTTCGCCGGGCGCGATCTGGCACAGGTCGATGCCGTGCAGGCAGCAGGATACAGGTTCGGCCATGGCCCCCTGTTCGAAAGTCGTATCCTTTCCCAGGGCATAGACCTGGCTTTCCTCCACAACGCAATATTCTGCAAATCCCCCGTCCACAGTCGTTCCGTATCCGGTCATATCTTCACAGAAATGGACCTGTCCGTCCCTGCAGGGATCGCAGCAGCCGCAGTACCGGTTGGGGTCGATGCAGACCCGGTCTCCTTTGTGAAAATGCTGCACATCAGATCCAGTCTCCGCGACGATCCCGGAAAATTCATGGCCTAAGATCGTCGGGGGATCCACGTCCGCCGCACCTTTGGCGCCTTCGTAAATGTGTATATCCGTGCCGCAGATCCCGCAGGCTTTTACCTGTATCAGGACTTCCGTGGGTCCTGGCCTGGGGATGCCGCGCTCTTCGATCCGCAGATCGCGTCTGCCGTAAAAAACTGCACTCTTCATCCGTCTTGTCCTCCGTCATATTTATCTTATGTTTTTATCTTATCATAGAAAAGTGATCCTGTAAATATAGAAAACAAAAAACTTTCGTACGAAACTTATATTATTGACATAACGCGGACCCTGTGGTAGTATAGTCTGTGTCAGGATATGTTTGGAAGGGGGGATCGGCATAAAAGAAAGGCATGTTGCACTCCTGGGATATGTGACGCAGCATGGGAAGACCGAGGTGGGAGTCCTGGCGGAGTATCTCCATACTTCGAAGGTGACTGTGCGCAAGGATCTGGAATATCTCGCTGAGCGGGGGATCTTAAAGCGGGAACGGGGATATGCGGTCCCCAACAGTCCGGGGGACATCAACTATCGGATGGCTTTTCATATGGATACGAAGCAGAAGATCGCGCGGGCGGCGGCCGCATGCGTCCAGGACGGGGAGACATTGATCGTCGAGTCCGGTTCTACCTGCGCGCTGTTTGCCGAGGAGCTGGCGAAGACGAAGCACAATGTGACGATCATCACGAATTCTATGTATCTTGCGGGCTATGTCAGCTCCTACAGCAGCATCCAGCTGATCCTCCTGGGGGGGACGCTGCAGCCGCATACCCAGTCGATGGTGGGGCCGCTGACCAAGAACGCCGTCGCGTCTTTTCATGTGGATAAGATCTTCACCGGGACGGATGGGTATTCCCGGTCCTATGGTTTTACCGGAGAAGACTTGATCCGGGCGGACACGCTGGGGGCGATGATCGCCTCGGCGGACCATACGTATGTACTGGCGGGTTCTGAGAAATTCAGTCAGCCGGGAGCTGTCTATTTTTTGAAACTTGAAGATGTGTATCAGATCATCACAGATGAGGGGATCGCGCCGTCGGAGAGGGAATACCTGAAAGGACGGGGGATCAAGGTCACCATCGCTGGATGATCCGGGAGGTTTTTTGTATGAGATATTTATTGGATACGGCCGATCTGGCGGCCATCAGACGTTTTTGTGATATTTTTCCTGTGGCAGGGGTGACGTCGAATCCTTCGATCGTGAAGAAGGAAGGGAAGATTGACTTTTTCGCGCATATGAATGAGATCCGCTCCATCATCGGTCCGGGCAAGCCGCTCCATATCCAGGTCACGGCCCTGGATACAGAAGGGATGATACGGGACGCCGATACGCTCCTGACGAAGGTGGATAAGGAAGTCTATGTAAAAGTCCCGGTGACGATGGAAGGGATCCGCGCGATCAAGCGGCTCAAAGCCCAGGGCGTTCATGTGACCGGGACCGCGATCTACAGCAGCCAGCAGGGATTTCTCGCCATGGAGGCCGGCGCCGACTGTATCGCGCCCTATTTTAACCGCATGGAGAACATGGGGCTGGATCCGGATGGGATCATCGCGGCCCTGGCGGAAATGATCCGGCTCTATCAGTATCCCACCGAGATCCTGGCGGCCAGCTTCAAAAACGCCGGCCAGGTAGACCGCGCATTCCTCGCCGGGGCGCAGACGGCTACCATGGATCCTTCTATCCTGGAAGGAGTGCTGACACAGCCGCATATCACAAATGCGGTGGCGGCGTTTGACGCGGATTGGAAGTCTGTCTTCGGAGAGTGTACGTTGGCGGAGCTGTAAGGCATCAGTGTGTCAAGAGGGACGATGGAAAGGGACGGATATCTGTCCCTTTCCATCTGGCCGCTGACAAACAGAGCTGTTTGTCGCTCCGTTTTCTGCGGATCCTTTCGTCTGCTGATGAACAGCCGGGAAGCACTGGGTATCTGTCATTGGGCAGACTTTTAGAGGGCGTTCTCAGTATTGATGAGATCCAACATTTACGGAGTCATTGGCACGAAGGCTCTTCCTGAGTGCCACTATAGACGGAGTTAATGGTCAGCTCAGCGATGCGTTGCCCGGGTCTGGCCGGAGACAGATACCCAGTGCTTCCCGGCGTCCCATTGAGATGATGATGCTCTCTATTCTTCTTTATCGTTGGAATATCTGGTGATCTTGTCTTTGAATATCTCTTTTACCTCCGGCGGCAGATCTGTTTTCTCATAATCCAGGAATTTAATGTACAGATCGGCCAATTCTCTGGCCCGTTCCAACTGTCTGGATAATCTATTGATCAGTTCACTTGCGTTTTCACCCATATTGATGCCTCCTTTCTCAGGATAAAGATCTTCTACACATACATATTACCATGCCGCATGCATTTTATCAACGGACGGATCCATTCTGTATGGATCTTTTTCTTCAGAGTTGGATATAATGTGATAGGGTGAAGAGAACATTAAGGAGTTTTTCTAAATGTGACATTTGTTTTAAATTTTCCTGATATACCCAAATGGAGGGGGAAGTGTGTTATAATGGATCTGTTGTAAAAAGGCCACCAGTCTGACTGGTGGTTGTTTACCCATGTATGTGAGTTTGAGGAGTCCGAGATCAATGAGCAGTGAGAAAGTAACGCCCAGAGAAGAGAAGAATACAGGCGTCGGCGGGGACAGCTATGAGAAGGTAGAACTCCCTGCCCAGGAGGTAAAGAAAGCCCTGGCCCAGCTGCAGGCGGTGGCCGCCTCGGAAAGAGACGGGCGGGAAGATAAAGACGGGGAGAATTTTGAGAGCAAGATCGAACGGGCTATGCAGAAGATCGTTTCCGACACAGTGGGGGATGGACCGATCGATCACATCAGTCCTGCCGAGAGGGCGCCCAAAGCGAAGACCGCGGGGACGATAAAGGTCGCGCGGGCAAAAGGGATCCGCATCGACGAGTCCGATGTGCAGGAGGAAGAGATCCCTGACACCTCAAAAGAGTCGGAGAAAGAGAAGGAAGATATAAGATCCCGGGAAGAGCCGCAGAAAAAGGCGCAGCAGAGACCACAACAAAGACCGCAGCCGAGACCACAGAAAAGACCACAGCCAGAGACGGCCCGAAAAGAAGCTGCCCGCCCGGCGCAGCCCATCATCCCGGAGCTTGAGAAGAAGAGCAGACGCGGACTGATCGTCGCGGCGGTCATCATCGGCGTCCTGCTGGTGGGGACTGTGGGCGTCTATGCGGGCGTGGGGAATTATTACCAGGATAAATTTCTGCCGGGGACAAGTATCAATCATATAGACTGTTCCGGCATGACCACAGAGCAGGCCGAGCAGCTGATCCGCCGGAGCGTGGAGGATTATTCGCTGACCGTGTATGCCCGCAATGTGGAGCCGCAGGTGATCACGGCGGCTTCGATCGATTACAGATATCAGCCCCATGACGATGTGGATCAGGTGATGGAGCGGCAGAAGCCCATGCAGTGGGTCAATTCTTTTTTCAATACACGCAGTTACACGGTGGGGGAGAGCATCACCTACGACCGTGAGAAGGTGCGCGCCCAGATGGCTCAATTGGACTGCATGCAGCCAGACAGACAGGTGCCGCCTACGGATGCCCATCTGGAATATCAGGAAGGCCAGTTCGTCATCGTCCCGGAGACAGAAGGGACGGCGCTGGACGCGGAGAAGGTGCTGGAATTGATCTGTAAATGTGTGGAGGAGAGTTCAGAGAGCCTGGATCTGGAAAAAGAAAACGTCTATCCAGCGGCTGCTGTCACCAAGGATGATCCGCAGCTGGCCCAGGAGCTGGAGCATCTGAACAGTTATGCGAAAGCGAGCATCACCTACACATTTGGCGATGAGACGGAAGTCTTGAACGGGGAGATCATACGCAACTGGATCCATACCGGGGAGGACGGCAGCGCGGACATCAACGACGAAGAGCTGGAACGCAACGTATATAATTTTGTGGCGGAATTGGCTGCCAGACGGGACACCCTGGGCGCGAACCGGACGTTCACCACGAGCACGGGCCGCGTGATCAATGTGGCCGGGGGAAATTACGGATGGCAGATCGATCAGTACGCGGAGGCGATACAGCTCCTTGAGGAGATCCGCGGCGGACAGGTGGTGACCAGGGAGCCAAATTATGCCAGTACGGCGCTGCACGCAGGACCGGATGACATCGGCAGCACGTATATAGAAGTGGATCTCTCTACCCAGCATATGTATTTTTACCGGGAAGGGGCGCTGATCTACGAATCGGACATCGTGTCAGGGAAACCGATCCCCGAGCGGGAGACGCCCACCGGTGTCTGTCATATGTATTATAAGAAGCTCAACGAGACCCTGCGCGGGGAGAAGAAGGAGAACGGCGAGTACGAGTATGAGACGCCCGTCCAATACTGGATGCCCTTCAACGGCGGCGTAGGATTCCACGATGCCAACTGGCAGGCCAGCTTTGGCGGGGATGTGTATACCTATAACGGCTCCCATGGCTGTATCAATCTGCCGGTGGACAAAGCGGCGGAATTGTATGAGATCATCGATACGGAGACACCGATCGTGGTATTTAATTAAGGAAAGAAAAAAGGATCTGCGGGGATGGCAGGTCCTTTTTTGATGGGTGGGATCATGATCCAAAAAGATCAGAAAAGAGAGATCAGGTCCGAGATCTGAGAGATGGTATACTCCGGGGCTTCGACTTGGCCATACCCGTAGGAAGCGTATACGAAAGGGATCCCGGCCTGCCGGGTGGCCTCTTGGTCGCCTCTCGTGTCGCCGATGTAGACGGGGGCCTTCAGGTCATATTGCCGGATGATCGCCCTGATGTTGTCACCTTTGGGGTGTCCGGTGTCGCCGGGGCACAGATGTCCCTGAAAATAATGTCCGAAGCCGGTGCATTCTAAAAAGACTTCGATATATCCGGCCTGGCAGTTGCTGACGATGAATAATCTGTATCTTTCTGCCAATACTCGTAGGGTATCTTCCAGTCCGGGGTAGATGGGGGCTTCGGGGGCTCTTAAGAGCGCCGCGTGTTCGGCCTCGCAGCACATCCCGATCAGCTCCATCTGACGCTCGGGGGACGCCTCCGGGAAGAGGGCGGCGGCGATGTCCGGCAGGAGCTTTCCGAATAATCCGCGCAGCTGCGGGGCGGTGATGGTCGTCTGGGGGTCATATTCCCGGCGGGAGATGGCTGTCCATTCCTCTGCCACGATCGGTGTGGCATCCCAGAGGGTGCCGTCCACGTCAAAGATCATACTGTCCATATCTGTAGATCCTCCTTTGTATTCTTTGTGTTGCTACATTATTTTAAATGCCAAAAAAGAAAAAAGCAACTGAAAAAACAACTGAAAAAAACGGCTATCATTTTGGCGGATCTGTGGTATGATGGTATAAAAATACTGGAGGATCGGAGACTGGGGGATTGGATCGGTTAAAAGAGATAGAGGAGCCATTGCTGAGATGGTACGAAGAGAACAGGCGCCCGCTGCCCTGGAGGATGCGCAGGGACCCTTATGAGATATGGATATCGGAGATCATGTGCCAGCAGACCCGGGTGGAGGTGGTGGAGGGATATTTCGCGCGGTTTTTGGAAGCGCTGCCTACGATAGAGGCTCTGGCAGACTGCCCGGAAGAGCGTCTGATGAAATTGTGGGAGGGGCTCGGCTATTACAACCGTGCCCGCAACATGCAGACGGCCGCCCGGCAGGTGATGGAGCTTTACCAGGGAGAACTCCCGGCAGACTTCGAGGCGCTAAAGGGCCTCAAGGGGATCGGGGATTATACCGCCGGGGCGATCGCGGCCATCGCCTATGGGATCCCTGTACCCGCGGTGGACGGGAATGTGCTGCGGGTCATATCCCGCGTGACAGAGAGCCGGGAGGATATCGCCAAACAGTCCGTGCGGCGGCGCGTCGAGCAGGAACTCTTGGCGGTCATGCCGAAAGACCGTCCGGGGGATTATGACCAGGCGCTCATGGAGCTGGGGGCTCTGGTCTGTCTGCCGGGCGCACAGGCGAAATGCGGTCAGTGCCCGCTCAAAGGATGCTGTCTGGCGGCGGCCCACGGCACGGCGGATCAGCTCCCCGTCAAGTCCCGGCCGAAATCCCGCAAGGTCGAGGCGCGCACGGTCCTGGTGATCCAGGACGGGGAACATGTGGCCATCCGCAGACGGGCATCCAGGGGGCTTCTGGCCGGATTGTACGAGCTGCCGAATGTGGAAGGGCATCTGGGGCGGCAGGAGACGCTGGATCTGGTGAGGGAAATGGATCTAGAGCCGCTGCGCATCCGTCCGCTGGGGGAGGCGAAGCACATTTTCTCCCATGTGGAGTGGCGGATGCTGGGTTATCAGATCCGCGTGCAGCAGTTGGAGGGGACGCGTCAGGGTGACCTGATATTTGCAGGACGAGAAGATGTCCGGGAAAGATATGCGATCCCGTCGGCTTTCGATGCCTATGCAGGGCAGATCAAGGGCGGCGGAGAAGATAGGAGTGGATCATGAAGATATTGAGTATAGCAGTGCCTTGTTACAATTCCCAGGAATATATGAGAAAATGTGTGGATTCCCTGCTCGCGGGGGGAGAGGATGTGGAGATACTGATCGTGGACGATGGTTCTACGGATGAGACGGGTGCGATCGCGGATGATTACGCCCGGCGGTACCCGGGTATCGTGCGCGCCATCCACCAGGAGAACGGAGGGCATGGGCAGGCTGTGAACGCCGGACTCGCAGACGCCAGAGGACTCTATTTCAAAGTGGTGGACAGCGACGACTGGGTGAACCAGGAGGCTTACCGGGTGGTCATGGATACGCTGGAGGAGCTGACCCGTGGGCCGCAGACGGTGGATATGCTGATCAGCAATTTTGTCTATGAGAAGCAGGGAGCGGCCAGAAAGAAAGTCATGCAGTATCGGAAATGTTTTCCCAAAGACCAGGTCTTCGGCTGGGACCAGGTGAAGCATATGCACGCCGGGAAGTATATCCTGATGCATTCCGTGATCTACCGGACGGAGCTCTTAAAATCCTGCGGGCTGCGGCTGCCGGAGCATACGTTCTATGTGGACAACCTGTTCGTCTTCGAGCCGCTGCCCTTCGTGAGCACATTGTATTACCTGGACGTGAACTTTTACCGCTATTTTATCGGCCGGGAGGATCAGTCGGTGCACGAATCGGTGATGATCAGCCGGATCGATCAGCAGATCCGCGTCAATAAGAAGATGGTCGACATCTTAGTGGGCGCGTCGGTCAGATCCAGGCAGCTCCGGCAATACATGATCCGGTATCTGACGATCATCACGGCCGTTTCCAGCGTCATGCTGATCCGCTCCGGCAAAAAAGAAAACCTGGATAAAAAGGAGGAACTGTGGAAATATCTCAAAGACGCGGATAAGGGCCTCTATCGGGCCGTGCGCCGCGGGATCGTGGGGCGGGCGGTGAACCTGCCGGGAAGAGGCGGGCGGAGCATGTCCACGACCCTTTATAAAATATGTCAAAAGTTTTATGGGTTTAATTAATCTGTTGACATTCCCTTTTTGCTACGCTATAATATGAAATATATTTGTAATATTCATTTAAAAAAAGTCATTTAATATAAGGGTAAAAGTAACTCTACAGTAATATTTCAGAAAAGGATGGCGGTGGCAATGGAAAAGAGGAGAGTCAACTGGAAGATCCTGGGTCTTTTTATGATCGTGCTCCTGCTGGCGGGATGCGCATCGATGCAGGCGACTGCAGTAGAAGCCCAGGCGGCGGTCAAGAACGGCTGGAAGGCAAAGAATGATGCATGGTATTATTACAAGGCGGGTAAGCTGGTCAAGAACGATTGGGTATACCATAACAATAAATATTATTATATGAAAAAAGGCGGCCGGATGGCCGAGAACGAGTTCATCGTATGGGCGAAAGACGGCAACACCTATTATCTGGGCAAGAACGGGGAGATGGCCGTCGGCTGGAAGAAGATCAAGGGCAAGTGGTATTTCTTCAAAAAGAGTTCGCCCCTGGGATCCATGCGCCGTGGCTGGCTGACCGAGAAGAATGCCAGCGGCGGGACGAACAAATATCGTCTGGGCAAGAACACCGGGATCATGTATTCCGATCAGCTCTTTAAAGTGGGCAAGAAATATTATTATGCCACGGCCAGCGGGAACCTGCACGTGGGCTGGAAGACCATCGACAATAAGAAATATTATTTTACTCAGACGGGTACCTATGCCGGCTGGAAGAAGATCTCAGGCAAATGGTATTATTTCAACGATGAAGGGAATGTCAAGACTGGATGGCTCACGTACAACAACAAGAAATATTACCTCTCGAAGAAAAAGGCGGACAAAGGTGCAAGGGTCACCGGAGTACAGACGATCAGCACTAAGTCGTATTATTTTAACTCCTCCGGAGTGATGGAGTATGAGATCAATGAGAACGACGCGTCGGTCAGCCGTCCGGGGGAAGCCCGCACGATCAAGAATTTCCTCCTGGGTGCGCTGCAGCCTGTGGGAAATACACTGTACGTCTGGGGCGGCGGCTGGGCGCAGCCGACGGCTACATATATCGGGATCCATCCCAAGTGGAAGACCTGGTTCAATTCCCAGAGCGGATCTTATAACTTTGCCAACTATCAGGATCTGTCCGTGGCCACCAGGGCGAAAGGGCTGGATTGTTCCGGTTTCGTAGGATGGAGTACATACCAGGTCATGGAGACGCAGAGCGGCGTGGGGAACGGCTATGTGGCGGAGGCGTCCACGATCGCCAGCGTGTACGCCAGCCGGGGATATGGAAACCTGCGCTCCCAGGCCAAACTGAGCAAAAATAACTACAAGAACCAGTTCAGGGCCGGGGATGTGGGCAGTATGCCCGGACATACGTTCATCGTCCTAGGACAGTGTTCCGACGGCAGTCTCGTGATCGTCCACTCCACACCGCCATGTGTGCAGATCAACGGGACGTGTACACCCTCCGGGGGATGGGACAGCGAGGCGATCACCCTGGCGAAGAGATATATGAACCAGTATTACCCTAATCTGGTGAAAAAATTCAACCTGTCCTGCAGTGTGGGATCCTCTTACATCAGGGGCAGCAACACCATGAGGTGGAACACGAAGACCCTGGCGGATCCCGATAAATATGCGAAGATGACGGCGGGCCAGGTCCTGGAAAACATATTCAGTAAATGATAGACAGAGTGGGGAGGGATGCCTGTGCATATATCAGGCATCTTTTCTTTTTTGGAAAGGGATCCCGCGAACTATTACAAGAGATCATCAAAATGTTACAGAAATATTGAATTTTTTAAATTTTACTCTTGAAAAGCTGGATGGATCATGCTATCATGAGGGGGAAGTCAAGGGAGATATAAAGTAAACAGGGGAGTATTTTTCTAATTGATGATGAAGGGTTGATGGATCATGAAGAAAAGATTGATATGTTATATGTTGGCGCTCGTTGTTACATTTGCACAGGTCGTGAGCGTAGGGGCGACGAGGGAAGAGCAGCTGCGCGTGGAGCAGGAGTCCACGAACAACAGTCTGAATGAGGCCTACGCTACGATCGAGAGCCTGGAAGTCCAGAAGGCGGCCCTGAGTGCTGAGATCAACGAGCTGGATCAGGAGCTGGTCAATGTGATGGTGGCGGTCAATGTGTTGAAAAAGGATATCTCGAATAAAGAGACGGCCATCAAGAAGACCAAAGGCGATCTGAAGGAAGCGGAAGAAAATAAAGACGAGCAGTATGAAGCGATGAAAAAGCGGATCCAGTTCCTCTATGAGAAAGGCGGGGATTCGGCCTGGCTCCAGGTGCTGTTCGAATCGAAGAACCTTCCGGATCTGTTGAATAAGGCTGAATATACACAGCAGATGTATGAGTATGACCGTGCGAACCTGCAGAAATTCGAGGACACGGTGGAAGACGTAAAGGAACTGGGCGTGCAGCTGGAAGCGGAGAAAGCTGAGCTGGTGGATATGAAGACGCAGCAGGAAGCCCAGCAGGCTTCGCTGGAGAGCCAGTTGGAGGAGAAGCGCTCGGCGTCAGAGGATTATGAAACGCAGATCGCCACAGCACAGTCCCAGGCGGAGGAATATGCGTCCCTGCTGCAGCAGCAGACAGAAGAGATCGCGCGTCTGGAGGCCGAACGGCTGGCGGCGGAAGAGGAAGCCAGGAGACAAGCCCAGGCGGCGGCAGAAGCGGAAGCGGCTGCCAGGAGGGCAGAGGAAGCCAGACTCGCTGAAGAAGCGGAAAAAGAAGCCCGGAGACAGGCACGAGCCGCTCAGGAAGCAGCGGAGGCAGAGGCGGCTGCGACAGCGACGGCCGCACCTGAAGAGGAAGACGTTGAAGATATTACGGAAGATATAGAGAACATCGCGGATCTGGAGCCGGAGGAGACAGAGGAAGAAGAGACCGTGACAGACGATGAGATCGGTACAGGAGATGATGCCACGGATACCGCGACAGGCGATGACAGCACCGACAGCACCGATGGAGGGTCGGCGGACGGCGCTGGATCTGACGCCGTACAGACAGATGAGTACGGCAACGTGATCGACAACAGCACAGGGGATGTGACGACGCCGGCAGCTTCCACTGGCAGCGGCGCCGGTCAGGATGTGGTCAATTATGCACTGCAGTTTGTGGGAAATCCCTATGTGTGGGGCGGAACGGATCCGGTCAACGGCGCGGATTGTTCCGGATTTGTCCAGAGTGTGTACGCCCATTTCGGGGTGGCATTGAACAGGACATCAGAGGCGCAGATGGCCAACGGGGTCAGCGTTCCATATTCACAGGCCCAGCCGGGGGATCTGATCTGTTACGGGAGCCATATCGCGATCTACATGGGCAACGGTCAGATCGTACATGCATCCAACAGCGCCCCGTATCCGGCGGGCGGGATCAAGGTGAGCGACAACGCGGCTTACCGGACGATCCTGGATGTGAGGAGAGTCATCTAGCTATCAATATAAGGAGGCTGCTTTAAGAGCGAGAGCTTTTAAGGCAGCCTTTTAGGAGATTCATCGTATCTGCAAAAGAGAAGGGAGGATTTATGGAACAGGTACAGGAAAACAGGCAAAATCCGCTCGGCACGGAGCCTATAGGGAAACTGCTGCCGAGATTCGCGATACCGGCGGTGATCAGTATGCTGGTCAGCGCCCTGTATAATATCGTGGATCAGATCTTTATCGGGCAGGGGGTGGGGATGTATGGGAATGCGGCCACGAATGTGGCATTCCCGCTGACCACCCTCGCCACATCCCTGGGACTCCTGCTGGGGATCGGAGGCGCATCGAATTTTAACCTGGAGATGGGGAGGGGAAATGATGATAAGGCGCGGGGGATCGCGGGGAGTGCTTTCGGGAGCCTCCTGATCGCCGGGATCACGATCTGTGTGCTGGCGAGGATCTTCCTTCGGCCGCTGATCATCCTGTTCGGAGCGACGCCTGTGGTGATGGATTATGCCATGGATTACGTGGGGATCACTTCCCTGGGGATGCCTTTTTATGTCCTCACGGTCGGCGGTAACCATCTGATCCGGGCGGACGGGAGTCCTACGTATTCTATGAGCGCCATGGTCAGCGGCGCTGTGGTCAATACGATCTTGGATCCGCTCTTTATCTTCGGCTTTCACATGGGGATCGCGGGAGCGGCCTGGGCGACGGTCATCGGGCAGGTCCTCTCGGCAGTCTTGGTCTTCGTGTATCTGCCCAGGTTCAAGACGGTGCGGCTGTCCCTGCGGGAATTTTTGCCAAAGGGAAAATGCGTGCTGGCGATCGCGTCGTTGGGGGCGGCTAGCTGCTTTAACCAGTTGGCCATGACGGTCACGCAGATCGTGATGAACAATGTGCTGCGTTCTTACGGGGAGGCTTCTGTCTATGGGAGCGATATCCCGCTGGCTGTCGTGGGGATCGTGGCGAAGGTCAATATGGTGTTCATGGCCATCGTCATCGGGCTCTCCCAGGGAGCGCAGCCGATCTTCGGGTTCAATTATGGCGCAGAGAAATACGGCAGGGTGCGCGCCACCTACCGCTGTGCAGGGACGGTGGCCACAGGGATCGCGGTCATCGCTTTTCTGGGATTCCAGATATTTCCCCGGCAGATCACGTCCATGTTCGGGTCCGGGGAGGAGCTGTATTATCAGTTCTCGATACAATATTTCCGGACGTTCATGTTCTGTACGTTCATCAATGGCCTGCAGCCGCTGACGGCAAATTTTTTCACATCCATCGGAAGATCCACTCGGGGTATCCTGCTGTCTATGACGAGGCAGCTGATCTTCCTGGTCCCGCTGGTCGTGTTCCTTCCCATGTTCATGGGGATCGACGGCGTGATCTACGCGGGACCGGTGGCCGACGGAGCGGCGGGTATCCTGGCGATCTACATGGTCTGGAAAGAATTTCGGCGGATGCCGCGATAAAAATGAAAAAACCGGGCATACTGTGAGCAGAGTCTAGATCGAACAAGGAGGATCAGTATGTCGGTAAAATTTTGTGACAGTGAGACAAAAGCGGACCTGATGCGGGCATTTGCGGGGGAGAGCCAGGCGCGGAACAGATATGTGTTCAGCGCGGATCTTTGCAAAAAAGAGCATCTCCATGTGATCGAGCAGGTCTTCAGGTTCACGGCGGCGCAGGAACAGCAGCACGCCAAGATCTTTTACGATCATCTGCAGGAGCTGA
The DNA here is from genome assembly GCA_910584115.1 of uncultured Lachnospiraceae bacterium. Classification (GTDB taxonomy): domain Bacteria; phylum Bacillota; class Clostridia; order Lachnospirales; family Lachnospiraceae; genus MGBC164599. The sequence goes on along the minus strand of CAJTYN010000072.1, from coordinate 581 downwards.
ACGGGCATACCATCGTGATCGATGCGGGGTATCCGGTGGACAACTATAAAGAGGTGGATAAGCTCCTGCGGGCCGCCCAGCACAATGAATATGAAGAACACGACGATGTGTACCACCATTTTGGCGAAGTGGCGGCGTCCGAGGGCTTTGCGAAGGTGGCGGCTTCATTCCAGAAGATCGCACGGATCGAGAAGACCCACGGGGACCGTTTCGGCCGTCTGGCGCAGCTTCTGGAGGACGGGAAGCTGTTCGTGTCCGATGTGGAGACCGGGTGGATGTGCCTGAAATGCGGTCATATCTATCAGGGGACGGAAGCGCCGAAAGTGTGTCCGGTGTGCCAGCATGATCAGGGGTATTTCATCCGGATGGATCTGCTGCCGGGCTGCTAGAGAGACGTGCGGACGCCGCTGGGGATCCGCTTCATCCCTGGGGCGTCTTTTTACATAAAAAAGATTTCCCTCTTTTTACAAAAAACGCTTGCAAAACGGATAGACCTATGCTAAAATCATTCTTGTCGCTGAGGCAAGGCTCCATGGTCAAGTGGTTAAGACACCGCCCTTTCACGGCGGTAACAGGGGTTC
>CAJTYN010000071.1 GCA_910584115.1 uncultured Lachnospiraceae bacterium | reverse complement strand
TCCCTCTGCCCTTCATCATTTGCCTGCGACCAAGAAAGCGGCACGCTCCGGAAGACAGCGGCCTCGGCACAGACCGGCGCAGCGCGCAGAGCCAGAGCGAACAAAAATACAAATAACACGCTTTTCAAACATTTCTTCATTTTGTATATCCTCCGTTAATTTTTTTTCATTATACACCATCATGCTGATCTTGTACATGCATTTTTTAATAAGTTTATCACAAATAGAGACTTCACACATGATCCATGTATACTCTTTTCGTTGAACAGCCATACTAAAACATATTTAAAATCCATTTTGATACAGATCAAACAGAAAGGGGGTGGGTTTACATGGAGAGCAGATATAAGATCTTCACGATCGTCCTGGGCCTTCTTCTGGCAGCTATCCTCCTGTGCGGCTGCGCCGAGGAGAAGGTGGAGGACAACGGGGAGCTGATCTACAGGCAGCCGGGACAAATAGAGATGTACATCTGACGAAAAAAATGGTAGAATATGCACATAACGGATCAATGATAAAAGGGGGTAATCGTTATGCGCGCGAGCGGTGTACTGATGCCGGTCTCCAGCCTGCCGTCCAGGTTCGGGATCGGGTGTTTTTCTAAAGAGGCTTATGAGTTTGTGGATTTCCTGATCTCGGCGGGGCAGAAATATTGGCAGATCCTGCCGCTGGGTCCTACGACTTACGGGGATTCACCCTACCAGTCCTATTCGACCTTTGCGGGAAATCCCAATTACATCGACTTGGAGGTACTCATCCGCGACGGGCTTTTGACGGAGGAGGAAGTCGCGTCTATGGACTGGGGGGACAGAGAAGACTACGTGGACTATACGAAAGTCCAGGCGTCCCGTGCAAAAGTCCTGCGGATGGCTTTCGAACGGTATGACCTGCAGCGGGACGGGGAGTACGGGGCGTTCGTCCGGGAAAATGGCTTCTGGCTGGAGGACTACTGCCTGTACATGGCGATCAAGGAGGACCAGGAGGGAGCCGAGTGGAACCAGTGGCCGGAGGGGCTGCGCAACCGCCATCCGGGAGCGCTGCAGGAATGCAGGGAGAGGCTGGAGGATACGATCTCTTTTTACCGCTTCCGGCAGTATCTGTTCCACAAGCATTGGTACTGGCTGAAAAATTACGCCAACCAGAACGGGGTGAAGATCATCGGGGATCTTCCGATCTATGTGGCCTTTGACAGCGCGGATACCTGGGCGAATCCGCTCCTGTTCCAGTTTGATGAGAAGAACGAGCCTCTGGCGGTGGCCGGATGCCCGCCGGATGGTTTTTCCGCGGACGGGCAGCTCTGGGGAAATCCTCTCTACAGCTGGGAGTATCACCGGACGACCGAATACAGCTGGTGGCTGCAGCGGCTTTCCTACAGCCTGTCCCTCTACGATGTGGTGCGTATCGATCATTTCCGCGGATTTGACGAATATTATTCCATTCCCTATGGGGATAAGACGGCCCAGTACGGCCATTGGGAGAAAGGACCGGGGATCGAGTTCTTCCGTCTCATCAAGGAGAAATTAGGAGATGTGCCGGTGATCGCGGAGGATCTGGGGATGATCTCCGACAGTGTGCGCCAGCTTCTGCGGGAGACGGGTTTCCCGGGCATGAAGGTCCTGCAGTTTGCCTTCGACGGCTCGGAGAACAGCGATTATCTCCCGCATAATATCGAGCGCAACTGTGTGATCTATACGGGGACCCATGACAATGACACGGTGCGGGGGTGGTACGAGACGGCCAATGAGCACGACCTGTGGCAGGCGCGCCAGTACATGAACAATGAAGACCACGATATGGAGCAGTCCATCTGGGATATGATCCGCCTGGCCATGGCCAGTGTGGCGGACCTGGCGATAGTGCCTATACAGGACCATCTGTGCCTGGGCAGCGAGGCGCGGATCAACATACCCTCCACGCTGGGAGAGAACTGGAGATGGCGGCTGAAAAAAGGGCAGATCAGCCATGAGGTGGTGGAGAAGATGCGGCTTTTGGTAAGAATCTACCGGAGATAGATATGAGAAGTTTATTGCGATATCTGCGGGGCTATGTACGGGAGACTGTACTGGCCCCCCTGTTCAAGATGCTCGAGGCCAGTTTTGAGCTGATCGTCCCGCTGGTCACCGCACAGATCATCGACGTGGGGATCGTCCGACGAGACGGGGCTTTCATATGGAAAATGGGGCTGGTCATGGTCGTGCTGGGCCTGGTGGGCCTGGCCTGTTCCCTGACGGCACAATATTTTGCGGCGAAGGCGGCGATGGGGTTCAGTACGGGCCTGCGCAGGGAGCTCTTTGCCCACATCAACAGCCTGTCCTACCGGGAGCTGGATGAGATCGGGACGCCCACGCTGATCACGCGGATCACCAGTGATGTGAACCAGGCACAGACCGGGGTCAATCTGGTGCTGCGGCTGTTCCTGCGCTCCCCGTTCATCGTGGCGGGGGCGCTGGTGATGTCCTTTACGATCGACGTGCAGGTGGCGCTGATCTTCCTGGTAGCGGTGCCTTTGATCTCTCTTGTGATCTATCTGATCATGCGCTGGACGGTCCCGATCTACAGGGAAGTCCAGAAGATGCTGGATCTGATCTCCCGCCTGACCCGGGAAAACCATGTGGGCGCCCGGGTGGTGCGGGCGTTCGGCCGGCAGCGGGAGGAGATCGAGGCATTTACCCGGGCGGACCGGGAGTTTACCCGGATCCAGATGTCCGCGGGAAGGATCTCAGCCCTGTTGAATCCGGCCACATACGTGATCATGAACCTGGCTATCGTGCTGATCTTGTGGGTGGGCGGCAGGCAGGTGGATATGGGACGGCTCACCCAGGGCGAGGTGACGGCCCTGGTCAATTATATGACGCAGATCTTACTGGCTCTCCTGGCGCTGGCAAATCTGATCGTGGCGGTGACGAAAGCCATGGCTTCCGGCACGCGGCTCAACGAAGTGTTCGCCATGACCACCAGCCTCTCGGACGAAGTGAGAGAGGAGATCCGGACGGATACGGACGGCAGCCGGGTGGTCTTTCGCGACGTGAGCTTTTCTTATGCCCATTCCAGTTCCCCGGCGCTGGAGGGGATCTCTTTTTCAGCCGAGAAAGGGCAGGTGGTCGGGATCATCGGGGGTACGGGCAGCGGCAAATCCACGCTGATCGATCTGATCCCCCGGTTTTACGACGCGGCTTCCGGCACGGTGGAGGTGGACGGGCATCCGGTGGCCGCCTATCCCCTCGGACAGCTCAGGAAGAAGATCGGGGTGGTCCCCCAGCGGGCAGTCCTCTTTAAAGGCACCATACGCGACAATATGCGCTGGGGAAAAGAAGACGCCACGGACGAGGAGATCTGGCGGGCCTTAGAGGTGGCCCAGGCACGGGAGTTCGTGGAGAAGAAAGAAGGGAAGCTGGAGGCGACGATCGCCCAGGGCGGGCGCGACCTCTCCGGCGGGCAGCGGCAGCGGCTGACCATCGCCCGGGCGCTGGTGCGCGAGCCGGAGATCTTGATCTTGGACGACAGCACTTCAGCCCTTGACAATGCCACGGATGCGGCTCTGCGCGGCGCCCTGCGTGCGCAGACGAAAAGATCCGGGCAGGGGATGACAGTATTCCTCATTTCCCAGCGGGCGGCTTCCATCAAACAGGCGGATAAGATCCTGGTGATGGACGAGGGACGTCTGGCGGGCGTGGGGACGCATAGTGAGCTGCTGAGAGACTGTCCGGTCTATCGGGAGATCTGTCTCTCACAGTTTTCAGAAAAGGAGGTGTCCGCGATATGAAGAAAATGACGGCGGGCGGCCAGCGGGAGATCATCCGGCGCGTCCTGACTTATATCCGTCCGTATGGCTCGCAAGTAGCGGCTATGCTCTTCTTCGCCATGGTCACGGTGGCGGCGACCCTCTACGCCCCGGTGCTGATCGGCCAGGGGGTGGATCAGATCGTGGGCGCGGGGCAGGTGGACTTCCAAAAGCTGTGGGAGATCCTGCTGCGGCTTGCGGTGACGATCGCTGTCACAGCCCTGGCCCAGTGGCTCATGAACCTGCTGACCAACCAGGTCACCTACCGGGTGGTGGAGGATATCCGCGACCAGGCGTTCATCCATCTGGAACGGGTGCCGGTCAGCTATGTGGACCAGAACCAGCCCGGCGATATCTTAAGCCGGATCGTGACGGATGTGGGCCAGTTTTCCGACGGCCTGCTCATGGGATTTACCCAGTTATTCACGGGCGTGGCCACGATCCTGGGCACGATCGGTTTCATGCTCTCGATCAACGGGAAGATCGCGCTCCTGGTGGTTGTGCTGACCCCGGTGTCCCTTTTCGTGGCCAGTTTCATCGCCAGCCGTACTTTTCACATGTTCCGGATCCAGTCGGAGAAGAGGGCGAAGATGACGTCGCTGGTGGAGGAGCTGGTCGGGAACCAGCGTGTGGTCCAGGCTTTTTCCTATGAGGAGAAGGGCATGGAGCGGTTTGAGCAGATCAATGAAGAACTGCAGGTCTGGGGGATCAAGGCGCTGTTCTTCTCCGCGATCACCAATCCGTCCACCCGGTTCGTCAACGGGCTGGTCTACACGGGCGTGAGCATCCTGGGGGCGTTCATCGTGATCGGGGGCGGCATGAGCGTGGGGCAGCTGATCAGTTTCCTGAATTATGCCAATCAGTATACGAAGCCCTTCAACGAGATCTCCGGCGTGGTGACGGAGCTTGAGAACGCCCTGGCCTGCGCGAAGAGGATCTTCGACCTTTTAGAGACGCCGGCGGAGGAGCCGGACGCGCCGGATGCCCGGGTGCTGGAAGGAGTGGACGGCAGCGTGGAGCTGGAGCACGTGAGTTTTTCCTATGTGCCCCAGACGCCTCTCCTGCAGGATATCAGCATACGTGTAAAGCCGGGGCAGCGGATCGCGATCGTGGGTCCCACAGGCTGCGGCAAGACGACGGTGATCAATCTGCTGATGCGTTTTTACGATGTGGATGAGGGGGAGATCCGGATCAGCGGATATCCGATCCGGCAGATCACGCGGGATTCCCTGCGCAAGAATTTCGGCATGGTGCTGCAGGAGACTTGGCTGAAAGCTGGTACGATCGCGGAAAATATCGCCTACGGCCGGCCGGACGCCACCCGGGAGGAGATCGTGGAAGCGGCCCGCCAGGCCCATGCCCATGGTTTTATCCAGAGGCTGAGAGACGGGTATGATACATGGATCGCGGAGGACGGGGAAAATATCTCCCAGGGGCAGAAGCAGCTTCTGTGTATCGCCCGGGTGATGCTGATGCGCCCGCCTATGCTGATCTTGGATGAGGCCACGTCGTCGATCGATACGCGCACGGAGATCCGGGTACAGCAGGCATTTGAACGGCTGATGGAAGGCCGGACCAGTTTCGTGGTGGCGCACCGCCTGTCTACCATACGGACGGCAGACCTGATCCTGGTCATGAGAGACGGCGATATCATCGAACAGGGGACCCACGAGGAACTCTTAAGTCTCGGAGGGTTTTATTCCAGATTATATGAGAGCCAGTTCGCACAGTCATAAGGGAGGAAGATCATGAACAAAAAAGCATCGTATACGTTTCGGATCCTGGCCGGCGCATATCTGATCTATCTGGGATATTCTCTGATCAGAGGATATCTGGTGGAACACGCGGTGTCGGCGGGATTTATGGCAGTAGGGATCTTGTTCGGGGCAATGGGACTCTTCTTCTGTTTCACGGGCCTGACGGGGAGACGCCGGGCGGATCAGGAGATGAAGGAGGAGCAGGAAAAGATGTCGGAGCCTCTGCCGCAGCCGATAGAAAGGCAGGGAGCGGAAGACGCTGAAGGGCCAGCTTTAGAAGATGGGATGACAGAAGAAAAAGAGGAGGAAGAGGAATGAATCCAGTTTATGATAAATTAATGAAATGTTATGAGAGTCTTAAGGAGAAGATCCATTTCAGACCGGAGGTGGCGCTGGTCTTAGGGTCCGGCCTGGGGGATTACGCGGACGGCATCCAGGTGGAGGAAGTCTTGGATTATTCCCAGATCGAGGGGTTCCCGGTGTCCACGGTGCCGGGGCATAAAGGCCGGTTCGTCTTCGGCTATGTGCAGGACGTGCCTGTGGTGATCATGCAAGGCCGGGTCCATTATTATGAGGGTTATGAGATCAGCGACGTGGTGCTGCCCATACGGCTGATGAAACTGATGGGCGCAGAGACCTTGTTTTTGACCAATGCGGCTGGCGGTATCGGGGAGGGCTTTCAGGCCGGGGATCTCATGCTGATCACCGGGCAGATCGCCAATTTCGTACCCTCCCCGCTGATCGGGCCGAACATGGATGAACTGGGCGTGCGCTTCCCGGATATGAGTGAGATCTACGATGAGGATCTGCGCACAGTGATCCGCGGCGCGGCAAAAGACCTGGAGATCCTATTGCGGGAGGGCGTCTACATCCAACTCACCGGGCCGAATTACGAGTCGCCCCAGGAAGTGCAGATGTGTAAGATCTTAGGCGCGGATGCCGTGGGGATGAGCACGGCCTGCGAGGCGGTGGCCGCCAACCACATGGGGATGAAGATCTGCGGGATCTCCTGTATCTCCAATCTGGCCTGCGGGATCGCGGAGCATCCATTGTCCCACAAGGAAGTCCAGGAGACGGCTGACCGGGTGGCGCCGCTCTTTAAGCAGCTGGTCACGGAGTCCATCGTGCGGATCGGGAAATTATAAAAAGATGGGGTAAAGGAAGCGGTTATGGATAAAGATCAGATCGCGTTTATCATCTGTGCGGACGATGAACAATGTTACAGTGAATGTGTGAGATACATACAGGATCTGACAGTGCCGGAAGGGTTTGGGACAGATATCATCGGCATATGGGAAGCGGATACGATCGCTTCCGGATACCAGGCCGGTATGTGTGAGAGCAATGCAAAATATAAGGTGTATCTCCGTCAGGATGCATTTATCTTAAATAAAGATCTTATAACGGATGTCCTTAAGATCTTTCAAGAAGATGAGGATATAGGGATGCTGGGAGTCATCGGAGCCAGCGGACTGGATACCAGGGACGATGGCTCTTTGCGCTGGGATGTTGGAAGAGCCGCGTTGTACAACGGCAGGATGACGGTCGATGCCGAATATACCCAGGCACGGGATAAATGTTATACGGAAGTAAGAAGGATCAACAACCTGATCATGGCCACCCAGTATGATATGCCGTGGAGAGACGGATCTTCCGCAGGGGACGAGATACTGCATGCAGAAGAAATGCAGAGGCAGGGATATAAGGTAGTCGTACCCTTTCAGGAAACGCCCTGGTGTCATTGTGACAATAGGATCCATCAGATCACAGACAACATTTTTTCCCAGCAGGAATATCTGGAGGCCGCTCATTTAGAGACAGACGATGATCGTACAGCGAGTTCCCTCAGACAATATCTGATCCGGATCCTGGAAAAAGGAGGCTTTCATGTTGTAAACGAGGCTGTCCAGAAATTACGCAGATCAGGGATCAAGGATGTACAGATCAAAGAGATCATGGAGCTGGCAGAGATCTACGTAAAAGAAAAACAGGACCCGGGCGGGTTTCCCAGCATATGGTGGAGATTTTATGACTGGGAGCAGATACGTGAATGTTATACATGGGCCAGATATGTCCTTATGAGGAAGGATCTTCAAAGACAGGACGAGCGGATCGAAGAGCTGCAGAGCATGATCGGGTGCGGCGTAGTTTCCAGGACGGCAGTCCGCAGGATCTCGGATATCGCTCTGTGGGGGCCTTCACATTTACCTGGGAAAAAATTGAGGATCGTCATTGCGTCCGCAGGCTTGACTGAACAGGAGGAAGAGGATCTGGGTGAGGACTGTCAGATCGCTGCGGTGATATCTGAGGAGGCCGTGTTTGGTGATGAGATCAACGGGATACCTGTATTGCGTCCGGCGGCATTACAGAATATATCCTATGATCTAATCGCCGTCTGTCCAGATGGATCCTTTCCAGAGAGATCGTTTGAAGATATCCGGTTAAGATTGATCCGGTCATATTTTATGGATCCGGAAAAGATAATACCTTGGAAAGCGCTGGCCGGAACAGAAGACTCATATAAGTATGATATGGTCCGGGTCTGTGTCAGTCTGTGTGAGACATACGGTCATAAAAGGATCCTGGATCTTGATACGGATGTGATATCCAGATCATATTTGAATAAAGGTGAGATATTTGGTGAAAACATAGTACTTGACGGCATATGCAGCAATATAGAAAGAGCAAATGTGTGTGTATATGATGCGGTCTACAGTTCGCTGAAAGAGAGCGGTCAAGATTATGATGCGGCGTTCATATGGGACGGACTCGGCTGCACAGCGGGTGATCTTAAGAAAGTGAAAGACAAGGCACGGTATGTGATCTTGTTTACACCCTATCTTCATGAGCGAAGATCCGTAAAACCCTTCATGCAGACAAAATTAGGCTCCTATAAAAATATAAAATGCATCGCAAACGGATCCGGACTGATCTGGATCATAAGTCCAGAAATAGATGAAAAGGATGATATGGCGATCTATGTGGTCACGCACAAAAAAGCAAACTTGAAGGCGGACAGTTTCTACAGACCGCTCTGTGTGGGAGGATATCGGGAGGGGGACTATCTGTCGGAGGAAAACGGAGAAAATATCGCTCATCTCAATCCGCAGCTCAATGAATGCACGGCGCTTTACTGGATCTGGAAAAATACAGATGAAAAATATGTCGGCCTAAATCATTACCGGAGATATTTCTATAATATCGCGGGGGTAGATCATTGTCTGGACCAAGAAACAGCATATGAGATATTGAAAGAATATGATATCATCTTAGGCAATCTAGATCTGGGAGCTCCGGAGGCATGGATGGACTTTACAGTTTATCATCGGATACATAACCTTATATCTGACCGATCATGTGCCGAAGGGCATCGGATCCTCAGAGAGAAGATACAGAAAAACCAGCCGGAGTATCTGGGCGCTTTTGATCGTGTCATGGCCGGGAAGTCTATGTATGTATACAATATGTTCATCACGCGCCGCGAGATCCTGGACCGGTATTGCGCGTGGCTGTTTTCTTTTCTGATCGAGGCTGTGGAAGAACTGAATGTCAAGGGATATGATACCCGCAGGCAGCGGACGATGGGTTTCTTTGCGGAAAGCCTGCTGACAGTATGGCTATATAGAAATAAGCTGCGTATCAAAGAATTGGAAAGAAGTAATTGGAGCGGATGGAAAGGTTTTTAAGATCCCGGTGCTGGGACAGGGGGAGGCCTGATATCAATGAGCTTTTGGCGTATCGTGGTCTGACGGCGTACGACCCATACGAGATCGTAAAAAACACATGGCGTCTCCTGGAATGATCATATATGGTCCCGTTTTCCGGGAGAGGAGCTGACGAGCAAGGATGTTCCAAGAGAAGATCACAAATGAGGATATCGTCATACAGAATGGGACCAGCGAAGGAACACGGGTAAAGTACAGGAAAGGAAGATATTGGTACAAAGAAGACAGCCGGGAGAAGGGAGTCCTCTTGTATCAGTTGAAAAGGTATCTTATGCTCGGAAAGGGGGAGTGACAGCATGATAAACGTATCATTAGATCAGACAGGCAGCTCTGTGACGATCCTGGATCAGACCAAGCTGCCTAACCAGGTAGAATATAGAAGACTCTCAACAGCCGAAGACATCCACGAGGCCATCGTCCATCTGAGAGTGCGGGGCGCTCCGGCCATCGGGATCTGCGCGGCCTTCGGTATGTATGTTCTGTCCCGGTCCATGCCCCAGGACGACCGCAGGGCGTTCCTTGAGGGACTTTCCAGGGCGAAAGAGTACCTGGCCAGCGCCCGCCCCACGGCGGTGAATCTGCGGTGGGCGCTGGATCGGATGGAAAAAGTGGCGTCAGAGGCCAGTCCGGCGCTCCCTGTGCCCAAGATCTGTGAGATGCTGAAGGCGGAAGCGCTGGCGATCCAGAAAGAAGATATGGATATGTGCCGCCGGATCGCGGAGTACGGCCTTACCCTCGTCAAAAACGGGGACGGTATCCTGACCCACTGCAATGCGGGGCCGCTGGCCACCTCACGTTATGGCACGGCCCTGGGCCCGATCTTCCTGGCAAAAGAGCGGGGGATCGATCTTAAAGTGTTTGCGGACGAGACGCGCCCGCTCCTCCAGGGTGCCCGGCTGACGTCCTATGAACTGGAGAGAGGCGGTGTGGATGTGACTCTGATCTGCGACAATATGGCGTCCATGGTGATGAAGAACGGCTGGATCCAGGCATGTTTCGTGGGATGCGACCGGGTGGCGGCCAACGGGGATACGGCAAATAAGATCGGGACCAGCGGCGTGGCCATCCTGGCGAAACATTACGGCATCCCGTTCTATGTGCTGGGCCCCAGCTCCACGATCGACCTGGACTGTCCGACGGGGGACGATATCCCGATCGAACTGCGTGCCCCACAGGAGATCAAAGAGATGTTCTACAGCCAGCCGATGGCGCTGCCGGAGACGAAATGCTACAATCCGGCTTTTGACGTGACGGACCATTCCCTGATCACGGCCATCGTGACGGACCAGGGGATCTTCCGGGCGCCGTATTCGGAGTCGCTGCGCAAGATAAAAAAAACAAACGCTTGGTGCGATGATCAATGATAATGGTACGACAGGGGTGACGTGGACGGCCGCCAGTTGTAGTTGGCGACCGTCAAACGTCCGATCAGATCTTTTCGATCTCATCCATGAATTTTTCAAATTCTGCGGTATCCATATGCCATCCATGCTGATCCTCTGGATATGCACCTGTGCGGACATCATTTGCCCATTGTGCATAGGCGGTCGCTGCCCATTCAAAGAAATTGGCATAAGTCTTTGCATGAGAAGCGGGGGATGGCATCATGCCGAATGTGTCGGTATCTACCATTTCAGAGCCGTCAGCAGCTCCGCCTGCAGCGATCGCGATGACAGGTACTCTCAATTTTTTGGCGATGGCATTTGTGACTTCGATCGGTGTTAATTCAATGGACATGGCCTTCATGCCATTTTCCTGGTATTCATAGGCCATCCGGAATACTTTCATGGCATCTTCGGCTGTTTTGCCCAAACGTTTGTAACCGCCCTGTGCAGCGGTCTGCCATCCTGAGAGTGCGCCTACATGGCCGAATACGACGAGGAAGTTATCGGACATGAATTTTAGAGTCTCATTGTTGATGCCCATGGGGAGCAGGGAATCCGCGCCTGCAAACATATATTCGGAACCATTGGCCAATGCACGTTCTTTGGAGGAGAAAGAAGGAGTCTCCATCACATAATTGATGTGGATGCGCTGGGCAGCTCGGCGCATGATGCTGATCCACCAGGGCGCGATCTTCATATTCCATTCCAGGTCATAACTGTAGTTGTCACCGGGAGTCGTCAGGCGGCAGATATCACAGTCGGCCATTTCAGCAGCCATGACCCAGTATTGGTCTCTGGTGAACGGGCACATCTGTACGATGGGTTTGCCCTCATCTTTTAATTTTTGCAGATAGGCGATCGATTTGCGGCCCTTTACCATCTTTGAGCCTTTTACATTCTTATCTTCACTGGAAACAGTTACTTTATTTTCTGACATATTTGATCTCTCCTTATAAAAATCCCTATATTTAGCGGGATAGGCATACGCCACCGTCAATAACGATGGAAGAACCATTTACAAAATCTGACTCGTCACTGGCCAGATAGACAGCTAGAGGTGCGATATCATCTGGAAACCCATATTGTCGCCCTGTCCACTCTTTTTGATGAGCGTTATAACCAGAAGACATGTGTATAGCGGTGCCCGCTTCGTCCCATTTTCCTGCGGAAGTATGGATATTGCTGGCGACGGGGCCTGGGCAGATCGAGTTGCACCGGATCCCTTCGCGGCAGTATTCAAAAGCGATGGATTTCATCAGTGCGTTTGCACCTGCTTTGGATGCACTGTAAGCCGGGCCGCCTGTGGCACTCTCAAAAGCGGCATTGGAAGTCGTCATGATAATGGAGGCTTTTATGTGGTCTGCTAAAAAATACTGCAGTGATGCACGACAGATCCTCATTGCTCCGGTCAGATTGATGTCCAGGACCCGTGCCCACATGGCATCATCCAGGTCGGCAGTCATCTTGAAGTTATCTTGTATGCCTGCGTTATGTGATAATACATTGCATGTGGTGAATGTATCCGTGCAGGTTCTTACGATCTTTTCACAGTCGGTATTTTTCGTGATGTCGCAGGGGACGGCTTGGAACTGGTCGGCAAGACCAAGTTCTGTGACCTCCTGAGTCAGTCCCTCCAAACCGGAAACATCATAGTCGCCAGCAGTGACATTTGCGCCTTCTTTTAGGTAGGATAAAGCGATCGCTCTTCCCATACCAGAAGCAGCACCGGTAACAATGGCTGTTTTTCCCGTCAAGCGCATTGTCATGGGTATCTACCTCCTTTCATCGTAGTAGTCTAAAGAGTACAAAAAGCTATAGATGTCAAGCTGCAGCCCGCTTTTTGTAAGATCTATTATATTACACACTGAAAATGATCGAAATAGTCTGATGAAGGTATAAATATGTGAAAAAAATAACCTATTTAGGGTATTTTACTGTCATGAGCTTTAATGGTAAGATCCATTTATATGTATAAATGGCAGGGAGGAATGGTATAAATGGCTGAAGATATATTGTTTCATGGAGATGCACAGGAACAACTGCTGGCTGGGGCCAGGAGGTTGGCGGATCTTGTCAAGGTCACATTGGGGCCGAGAGGGCGTAATGTACTGTTGCAGCAAGAGGATGCAGGCCCTTTGGTCACAGACAGAGGGGCGGTGGTCGCAAGTGAGGCGGGATTTGGAGAGAGATATGAAGATATGGGCGTGTCTCTTTTGCGGGAGACTGCAGCTAAGACGAAAGATGCTGTTGGTGATGGCACGACTACATCAGTGGTGTTGGCCCATGCGATGATGGAAGAAGGGTTTCGCAACATAGCAGCAGGAGCAGATCCTATAAAGATACAAAAAGGGATAAAATGTGCCGCTGCCCATGCTGTTGCCGTGCTCAGAGAAATGGCCGTACCTGTCGGATCCCAGAAAGAACTCCGGGAGGTCGCACAGAGAGCGGCGCAGGATGAACAGATAGGGGGAGCAGTCGCGCAGGCCCTGGAAAAAGTGGGAGATGAAGGAGTCGTCACGATCGAAGAGTCCAGTCGGATGGATATATCCTTATCGATCCGGGAAGGTATGCATATTGAACGGGGATACATCTCCCCATATATGGCCACGGATGAAAAAAAGAAGAGCGCAGTCCTGGAGGATCCTTATATCCTGATCACCGATGAGATACTTTCCGATGCACGGGAGATGATCCCCATACTGGAGCAGGTGGCAGGAGAGGGGCGTCCGCTCCTTATCATGGCTGAAAAAGTGGAGAGCGATGTTATGAACCTGATAATGAAAAATAAATTAAATGAGGGGATCGATATAGTCGCGATCCATCCTCCGGCTTATGGAGAAGGGCGGATCGCTTTTATGGAAGATATCGCTGTCCAGACAGGCGGTGTCTTTGTCAGCAGCAGTATGGGATATCGTGTAAAAAAGGTAGTACTGTCCCAGTTGGGGACGGCAAGAGCTGTACATGTGGGGCCAAAGGAGACGGTCATCTATGATGGCGGTGGAGACAGGAAACGCATAGAAGAAAAGATACAAGAACTAGAAAAGAAATTAAGAGAATTAGAAGACAAAATAGATAAAATAAAGATAAAAAGAACAAAAGAATTAAAAAATCCGTATAAAATAAGATTAACTAAAAATGATAATGTAAAATGGTTAA
>CAJTYN010000070.1:1830-14045 GCA_910584115.1 uncultured Lachnospiraceae bacterium | reverse complement strand
CTTCCCATCACCCTTCTTTATCGACATATTTTTCTCTTATGACAAATATTTCCCTATCATTTCTCCGAAAAAAGGTGTAGAATAAATATTGATCCGTACATTATTGTCCCTTTTTAAGGAGGTATCCGCAATGGATCACAAAAAAAATGAAGAACACATCAGCAGCAGGCAAAAACTGCAGAATTTTGTAGATATCAAGATATTGAAGGACATCCTCGATGCTTTTACGGAGACGACCGGCCTGATGGCAAACATCGTGGATATCGACGGGAAATCCATCTTTTCCCGCAAGGACCTCTCCAAATGCTGTAAATTCTGCAAACTCATCTACAACACGGAAAATGGCCTGCAGCGATGCCGGGGCGCCTACAAGAGAGCCGGAAAACAGGCGGCCATGTTCGGAGAACCCTATATCTTCCGTTGCCCCTCCGGACTGATCGAATGGGCTTCCCCGATCATCGTGGAGGGCGAACATCTCGGCACGATCATCTGCGGCCAGGTGCTGATGTGGAAGCCGGAAGAATTTTTCTGGATCGAACTTCGGGAGATGAACCAGGAGCTCACCTCCGATCTCACCGAACTCTTCCAGGCCGTGGAGGAACTCCCCGTCGTCTCCGCGAGCATGGTCCGGAGCGCTTCTTATCTCATGTATATCGTCGCCAATTACATCATGAAGTCCGGCTGGCAGAACTATATACACACCAAGGAGATCACCTACCAGCAGTCCCTCCTGCACGAAGAGATCGAGAACCGGAAAAATCTGGAGAACAAGCTGCCCAAACCCGCCATCGAATACAACATTTCCATAGAATCAGACCTGACAGCCAAGATCAAGCTGGGTGAGGAAAAAGCCGCCCGGGAGCTCTTCCAGCGGCTGCTCACGGATATCGTCCTCTACAGCAACAACCACACGGCCATCGTCCAGACAAAGGTCATCGAGCTGTGCGTGGTCATCTCCCGCTGCGCCGTGAGCGTGGGCGTCCCCATGGAGACAGCCTGTGAAGAGAACACCGCGATCTTCCAGGAGATCTACCAGGAGACGACCCCGGAGGGCATCTGTGTGGTGGGCCAGAAACTCCTGGATTTCTTCCTGGAACAAGTCCAAAAATGCAACCAGAAACCGTACCACTCCCGGATCCAGGAGATCCAGAAATATATACAGAACAATTTCAACCGGAACCTCACCTTAGAGGAGATCGCCCAATCCGTCTACTTGAGTCCCAGCTACGCCAGCCGCCTCTTCAAGAAAGTCCAGAACATGTCCCTGATGGAATACCTGACCAGGGTCCGCATCGAAGAAGCCAAACGGCTGCTGCACAACCCCCAGTATCTCATCGACGAGATCGCGGAAAACATCGGTTACGACGATGCCAGCTATTTTACGAAGGTCTTCAAACGGTATGAAGGCGTCACACCCACCCAATACCGCAAGACATTACAGAAAACATGACAATATAGTACGAAAGGGAATCAATTGTCCACGAAAGGAAGATTTTGACCATGGAAGAAGACATCCTCCAAGAACTGGAACAGATCATCTACACGGGAGACGCCCAGGCCGCCAAGATCACCACAGAAAAAGCACTCAGTATGGGCTACAGCACACATTCGATCATCGAGAAAGCCCTCATCCCCTCCATGAAAGAGATGGGAAACCAACTGCACAGCGGAGAGATCTTCATCCCCGAAGTCCTCATGGCTTCCCGCGCCATACACGCCTGCATGTATGTATTAAAACCGATCATCTCCCACTACTCCGGCGGACGGCGCAGAGGCGTGGTGGTGATCGGTACTGTGGCCGGCGACCTCCATGACATCGGCAAGAACCTGGTCGCCATGGTCCTGCGCAGCCGCGGTTTCAGCGTCATCGACTTAGGGATCGATGTGACGAAAGAGGAATTCCTGGACGCGGTATGCCGTTACCGCCCGGACATCCTGGCCCTCTCCGCCCTCCTCACCACAACGATCCCGGAACTGAAGAACGTCATCGACTACATCACGGAAGCCGGCGTCCGCCCCCAGGTCTCCATCATGGTGGGCGGCGCGCCGGTGACCGCATCCTATGCCAAAGAGATCAAAGCCGACGTGTACACCAACGATATGTTCGAAGCCAGCGAGGCCGCCATGGAACTCATCAACCGGAAGATCAGCAAATACACGCTGAAATGATCCCGAGAAACGGCCCGCTCAATAATAGATCTTGTCTCTCTCTAAAAGGGTGGACTCTCCACCCTTTACCTCTATGATGTTCACGCCGCAGTTCGGACACACACCCCCCTGCCAGAAATCAGAGATATCCTCATAGAGCGGCTGCAGGAGCGCCCGCACCACACATCCATGAGTGGCGATCAGCACCGTCTTATCCTCCAGATCGGGGCGGTGGATCAGCTCCTCGTAGAATTCCTGCGTCCGCCCGCAGACATCGTAGATCGATTCCCCGTTCCTGGCCGGCACATAATGATACGCATCTGCAAAAAAATTGTAAAATGGATGGGCCGGATCCACCTGCGAGATCTGCATCCCCTCCAGATCTCCGAAAGAGATCTCCTGGATCCGCGCATCCGTCTCAATGGGGACGGATCTGTCCCCGAGCACCAGCACCGCCGTATGGAACGCCCGCTGGAGGGGGCTGGTGATCGCCAGGTCAAAAGGTACATCCCTCAACATCTCCCCGGTGATCTTCGCCAGCCGTATCCCATTTTCATTTAAAGGGATATCTGTCGCCCCCTGTATCTTCCGCAACGCGTTCCAGGCAGTCTCCCCATGTCTGATCACATATAATCGCATACGCAAAAATTCCCCTTTTTAACTCCTTAATACGATACCGAGCCCTTCCAATCCGTGGAGGATCTTCTTCATGACAGCGGACACATCTTTTTCTTCCAGCGTCCGATCCTTTGCACGCAGCGTGACAGAGTAGGCCATGGACTTGTACCCCGCCCGGATCTGTTTGCCCTCGTAAAGGTCGAACAGGCTGTAGTCCTCCAGGATCTTGCCGCCACGCTGTTCGATCACACTCTCAATCTGACCGGCACTCACATCTTTCGGCACAACCATGCTGATATCGCGGGTCACTGCCGGATAGCGCGCGATCCCCTCGTATTTGTAGTCGAAATGCGCGTACTCCAGGACCGCCGATATATCGATCACTGCCAGATAAGCGCGCTCCCCGATCCCGTACGTCCCGGCCACAGTGGGATGGACTTCCCCGAGGAATGCACTTTCCGTCCCTTCATAAGAAACGACCGCCTGACGGCCCGGATGCAGATAGGGATATCGATCCGACGGCTCATAGGCCGGCTTCCTGCGCATCCCCACCTTCTCAAAAAACTCCTCGATCACGCCCTTCATCGTATAGAAATCCCCTTTTCCATACATCCCCAGGGTGAACAGCATCCGCTCGTCGGGAAGCTCCGTCAGGGGCAGCGCCTTTGGCAGATAGACATTCCCCAGCTCGTAAAGCCCGACATTCTTGTTCCGTCGGTTATAATTTGTCGCCAGGGACGTGAGCATCCCATTCGCCGACACCGTACGCATGATGCTGAAATCCTCTCCCAAGGGGTTCGCGATCCGTATCGCCTCCCGCTCCGGCGCATCCTGGGGCAGGCGCAGCTTGTCGAATACCTTCGGGCTCTCGAAGGAATAGCACATGCCCTGGGAGAAGCCGCAATATTCAGCCACATCCCGCGCCACCGCTTCGATCCGCTGTTTGAAGGAAATGCCTCCCATCGTCGCCTCCCCGGTGGGCAGCGTCGTGGGTATCTTGTCATATCCGTAAAATCTTGCCACTTCCTCGGCCAGATCTGCCATACAGTGGATATCCTGGCGGAACGTGGGCGCTACGATCTCCCCGGTCATTTCGTCATACCGCAGCTCGACTCTCTCCAGATATCCCAGCATCTCTTCTTTGGAAAGGTCCGTGCCCAGCAGCGCATTGATCTTCTCCGGCTCGAACGCCACGCGGACAGGTTCCCTCTTCTTACTGTACACATCCACCGTGCCGCCCACGACCTCCCCGGCGCCCAATTCCTCCATGAGCTGGCAGGCCCGGTCAATGGCCGCCTGGGCGTTGTTGGGATCTAAGCCTTTTTCAAATTTTCCGGAGGCGTCGGTGCGCAGCCCGACCCTCTTAGCCGACTTGCGGATGTTCGCCCCGTCGAAGCAGGCCGCCTCGAAGAGCACCGTCTGCACCTGATCCGTGATCATGGAATTTTCACCGCCCATGATCCCGGCGAGGCCCACCGGCTTTTTCCCGTCGCAGATCATCAGCACATCCCCGTCCATGACGCGCGTCTGCCCGTCCAGGGTGACGAACTCTTCTCCCTCTCTCGCCCGTCTGACCACGATATGTCCGTCCTCGATCGTATCCAGATCGTAGGCGTGCATGGGCTGGCCGTACTCTTCCATCACATAGTTGGTGATATCCACCAGATTGTTGATCGGACGGATCCCGTTGGCGGCCAGAGCGCGCTGCATCCATCTGGGCGAGGGCGCGATCTTCACGTTTTTGACCACACGGGCGCAGTAGCGGGGGCACAGATCCATATCCTCCACCGTCACGCGGATGTAGTCCGCCGCATCGCCCTGCTCGTTTTCGATCTTCACCACCGGAGGCTTGAACTCTTTTCCGAAGGTGGCCGCCGCTTCCCGGGCGATCCCCAGCACGCCATAGCAGTCTACCCGGTTGGAGGTGATCTCATACTCGAAGATCACATCGCGCAGGCCCAGGGCCTCGATCGCGTCCGCGCCCACGGGCACGTCCTCTCCAAAGATATAGATCCCATATTCCGGCGCTTCCGGATACATCTCACGGCTGCTCCCCAGTTCCTCGATGGAGCACATCATACCGGCGGAATCCACACCCCGCAGCTTCCCTTTCTTGATCTTGATCCCGCCGGGCGTCATCTTCCCGTCATGACCGCCCGCCACGCGTCCCCCGTCCAGGACGACGGGGACCTTATCGCCCTCTTTCACATTGGGCGCGCCGGTGACGATCTGGACCGTTTCTCTTCCCACGTCCACCTGGCAGACGATCAGCTTGTCCGCGTCCGGATGTTTCTCGATCCTCAGGATCTCTCCGACCACGATATCTTCCAGATCCGCGTCCAGACGTTCAAAACCTTCCACCTTCGTCCCGGACATGGTCATCGCGTCGGAGTACTCCTGAGCCGTCACGTCCAGATCCGGTACATACATTTTTATCCACGATAATGAAGTATTCATGAGTTTTTTTGCCTCCTAAAACTGTTTCAGAAATCTGGTGTCATTTTCGTACAACAAACGCATATCGTCGATCTCGTATTTCAGCAGCGCGATCCGTTCCAGGCCCACGCCAAAGGCAAATCCCGTGTATACCTCGGGATCCACGCCGCACATTTCCAGCACATGGGGATGGACCATCCCGCAGCCTAAGATCTCGATCCACCCGCTGCCCTTACAGAACCTGCACCCGCTGCCCTTGCATTTAAAACAGGAGACATCCACCTCCGCGCTGGGTTCGGTAAATGGAAAATGATGGGGCCGGAATTTGGTCTTCGTCTCCGGGCCGAAGAGCTGCCGGGCAAATTCTTCCAGCGTTCCTTTCAGATCCGCGAAGGTGATCTTCTTATCCACCACCAAACCTTCTACCTGATGGAAGGACGGCGAGTGGGTGGCGTCCACCTCGTCGGAACGGAACACCCGCCCCGGCGCGATCATGCGGATCGGAAGTCTTCCCTGTTCCATCACGCGGGCCTGCACGGGAGAGGTCTGGGTGCGCAGCAGGATATCCTTTGAGATATAGAACGTATCCTGCTCATCCTTAGCCGGATGATCCGCGGGGATATTGAGTTTTGTGAAATTATACTCGTCGTACTCCACTTCCGGGCCTTCCACCACTTCGTAGCCCATGCCGATGAAGATCCGCTGCACTTCCTCCAGCGCGATGGTGTTGGGATGCCTGTGGCCTGTCTCCATCTTCGCCGCCGGGAGGGTCACGTCGATGACCTCCTCTTTGAGCCGCCTCTCCTGGAGTTTCTGCTCCATCCGCTCTTTCGTCTCCTCCAGGAGCTGTTCGATATGGGCCCGCGTGTCATTCACCAGCTGGCCCACGGCAGGACGCTCCTCGGCCGCCACATCCTTCATGCCCTTTAACACAGCCGTCAGCTGACCCTTCTTGCCCAGATACGCCACGCGCACCTCATTTAACTGCTCCAGTCCGTCAGAACCCTGGATCCGCTCCATGGCTTCCCTGCGGATCTCCTGTAACTTCTCTTTCATATCCATATGCCTGTCTCTCCTTAAACTGATCGATCTATTTCGCAAAATAAACCAAAAAAATACCCGCCCCAAAGGGACGAGCTCTCGTTCGCGGTACCACCCTAATTCCCGCACACGATCTGCGTGCGGATCTCTCATGCTTAACGCGCATCCACGTCATCCCCTACTCTCCGCCGGGATACGGCACATGTTCAGGGATGCAGCTCCGGTGGGAAATTCAGGTCAGCCCTGGACCAAAGGAGACTTTCAGCCGACGATCTCCCCTCTCTGCTGGAAAAACTGACCCTGCCGGTATCGTGTACCAGACACCTTCTACGCTTTTGCCTTTTACCTATTCTATATATATTTCGCCATTCTGTCAAGAGCTGAAATCCTCAAAATATACATTGATCTCCGCCCCATATAGGACAATATTCATACAGATATACATCCACAGCATGATCAGGATGATCGTGGCGAAGCTGCCGTACATATTCAGCGCGTTGGGGAAGAACGTGTAGTACAGCGAGAACGCATAGGAAAACACCATCCACGCCACAGCCGTGGTAAATGCCCCCGGCATCTGGCTCTTGAACGTGGCTTTCCTGTTGGGCAGCACTTTGTAAAAAGCCAGAAAGACAGCCATCAGCACAAAGAACGACCCCAGCATCCGCGCCCCTATGATCTGGGCCACCAGCCGTCCCAGCCAGGGCCATTTCGCCGTCAGGCTCTTCTGGAGGCTGTTGCCGAAGACCAGCAGGACTAAGCTCGCGATGATGGAGAGGACGAAGACGAACGTATAGAACACCGACCAGAGCCGGGTGGTCAGCCATCCCCTCGTCTCCTCCACATGGTAGATCGTATTCAGCCCGTTGGTGAGCGCCTGCACGCCTTTCCCGGAGGACCACAGGGACAAGAGCAGCGTGATCGGCAGCACGGCACTGGTCTTTCCGTAGACCTCATTGACGATCGCCGCCACCAGCCCCCGGAAATTATCCGGACAGATCTCCACGATCGCATGATCCACCATCTCCTTGGTGAGCGGCGTATACCGCACCACCGTGAGCAGGAACAGCACGAAGGGGATAAATGACAATATGATAAAAAACGCCGCCTGCGCCGCATACGCGCTCACATGATCCTTGAACGCCCTGTCCGTAAACCTTTTTACAAAATAAAATATCTTAACCGCTGTCCTTAACATCCACCACCTCTATGGATCCCCCCTTTACGCCAAACCGGTATGACGTGGTCGTGCGGTAGGCGTGCCCTGCCTCCAGGACCGGGGATCCGAAATCCTCCTCATTGATGCTGTTGGGAAAATACTGGGTTTCCATGCAAAATCCATCCCGTCTGTGATAGACATGCCCTCTCTTGCCCACCTGGCCGTTCAGGAAATTGCCTGTGTAAAACTGCATGCCCGGCAGATCCGTCGCCACCTCCATGGTAATGCCGCTCTTCGGCCCGCGCGCGCAGGCCACCACCCGCTTTACACCCTCTTCATAGTCCTCGCAGACAAAATTATGGTCATAGCCGCCCATGACCTCAAGCTGTATGTACTCCGCGTCGATCTCCTCGCCTATACACTGGCCCTTCCTCAGATCCATGGGCGTACCCTCTACGGAGCAGATCTCCCCTGTCGGGATCGCGCCGCCGTCCCTGACCGGCGTGAACGCACGGGCATGGATGGACACCCAGTGGCCGCAGACAGATCCCTGATCCTGACCATCCAGGTTGAAATAACTGTGGTTGGTCAGGTTGGCGATCGTGTCCGCGTCGCTGCTGCCCCTATAGGAGATGCTGACCTCATTGTCCTCCGACAGCGTGTACCGGACCGAGATATCAAGACTGCCAGGGTAGCCCTGATCCCCGTCCGGGCTGTGCAGGCCGAGGGTCACGCTGTTGCCGCGCTGATCCACCCCCTCTTCGGTCCACAGGCGGCGCTCGTAGCCGTCCGGCCCGCTGTGCAGGTTATTTTCCCCATCATTTGCCGCCAGATGGTATGTGCGGCCGTTCAGCCGCGTGCAGGCCTTCTCGATGCGGTTCGCGCTGCGCCCGATCACCGCCCCGAGATAAGCGTCGCCCTTTTCATACGCCTGCGCCGTATCGTACCCCAGGACCACATCGGTCAGCTTTCCTTCCCGGTCCGGCATCATCACCGTCACCAGGGACGCACCCAGATCCGTCACCTCTATATAGGCGCCTCTATCATTTTCCAGGCGGTAGAGATGGGCCTCCCGTCCCGCCGCTGTAAGTCCAAAATCCCTCTTACTCACACTCATATCCGCATCCTCCAGACTGATCCGCCAGGATGGACAAAAGAGAGCCATCTCTGACTCTCTCTTTCATCCTTGGTAAACCCGAAATGCCGTTTTCCTATATTTTGACGCCTAGCCATTGATGCTAGGTGGGTAACCGCAACCAGACTTCTGCCTACCACGACGTGAGGTCTGACATCCATCTGATGATCTAGGAATCCCATGAACGTAAATGTAGGTTCAAAATAATAGGGGATATCGCACATTCCAGGCAATCCTGTCTTCTCTATATCCGTATACCGGACTCAGTAATTAGATTATACTATATTCTATGCGCGTTGACAAGGAGCATACGCGGTAAATTTTGTTAGGATCTCTCTTTTTATGCTTTTGGCAGCTTAAAGGAGCTCTTTAAGGACACGATCCTGTTGAACACTGGCCTCCCCTCCCGGGAATCCTTGGCGTCTACGCAGTAATATCCGTTCCGCACGAACTGGAAGCTGTCGTAGGGCTCTGCCTGAGCGAGGGCCGGTTCCAGATATGCCTGCTTCACCGTCAGGGAATCGGGATTGATGTTCAGGGAGCCGTCCTCGTTGTAGACACCTTTCTCCTCGTCGACGATGTTCTCATACAGACGCACCTCCGCCTGCACCGCGTCTTTCGCCGCTACCCAGTGGATCGTGCCTTTGACCTTCCTGCCGGTGAACCCGCTGCCGCATTTCGTCTCCGGATCGTAGGTGCAGTGGACTTCCGTCACGCGGCCGTTCTCGTCCTTGACGAAGCTCTCGCATCTTACAAAATAAGCCTGCATCAGGCGCACTTCGTTCCCCGGGAACAGACGGAAATATTTCCGCGGGGGCACTTCCATGAAATCTTCCCGTTCGATGTAGAGCTCCCGCCCGAAGGTCACCGTCCGGCTTCCCAGGGCTTCATTTTCCAGATTGTTGGCCACCTCAAGCTCCTCTGTCTGGCCCTCCGGATAATTGTCGATGATCAGCTTGATCGGATCTAAGACGGCCATCATCCGCTCACTCTTGAGCTTTAAGTCCTCCCGGAGGCAATATTCCAGCATGGCATAATCCACGGAGCTCTGTGCCTTCGATACGCCGCACAGCTCTATGAACATCCGGATCGACTCCGGCGTAAATCCCCGCCTGCGCAGGGCCGCGATCGACACCAGCCGGGGATCGTCCCAGCCGTCCACGATCCCTTCCTCCACCAGCTTCTTGATGTAGCGCTTGCCGGTCACCACGTTCGTCAGATATAATTTGGCAAACTCGATCTGTCTGGGAGGATGGGCAAAACCCACCTCACGGACCACCCAGTCGTACAGGGGCCGATGGTCCTCGAACTCCAACGTACAGATCGAATGGGTCACGCCCTCGAAGGCGTCCTCCAGAGGATGGGCGAAATCGTACATGGGATAGATGCACCAGTCGTCCCCGGTGTTGTGGTGGTTCATGTGGGCCACCCGGTAGAGGACCGGGTCGCGCATGTTCATGTTGGAGGAGGCCATGTCGATCTTGGCGCGCAGGACTTTCTCCCCGTCCGCCACCTGACCATTCTTCATGGCTTCGAATAACCGCAGGTTCTCCTCCACGCTCCTGTCCCGATACGGGCTCTCTTTTCCCGGCTCCGTCAGGGTCCCACGGTATGCGCGGATTTCATCCGCACTCAGGTCGCACACATATGCCTTGCCCTTTTTGATCAGGGAGACGGCGGCCTCGTACATTTTTTCGAAATAATCCGACGCAAAATACAGCCGGTCCCCCCAGTCGGCCCCCAGCCACTGGATGTCCTCCTTGATGGACTCCACGAACTCCACCCTCTCCTTCGTGGGATTCGTGTCGTCGAAACGCATGTTGAACGTCCCGTTGTATTTACGGGCGATCCCGTAGTTTAACAGGATCGATTTGGCATGTCCGATGTGCAGATACCCGTTGGGCTCCGGCGGGAAGCGGGTGCAGACGTTCTCGTACACACCTTCCGCCAGATCCTGATCGATCATCTGCTCAATAAAATTCTTGGATACGGTTTCCTGTTCCATGGATCACTCTCTCCTCCTTATTCTATCTGAAGACGAAATGAATACTGATGTGTCCTGGGCGTGGCATAGACAGTCTTTCCCCTGCGCATGTTCGCCACCACATAGACATAGTATCTCCAGTTCCGATTTAATCCCGGGACCACGGCCCGCCTTTCTTTTACCGTCTTGACCCGCTTAAATCCTTTAGACGGATCGTCCGATATATAGACCGCATAATCCGCGGCGCCTTCCACCTCCGCCCAGGAGACCATGACCGCGCTGTGGCTGGCCCATTTAAATCTCAGCCGGGGCTGCTGGCCCACGTACGTATAGGAAGACGCCCCATAGACGATCTTCCCGTCTATCCGGCAGTACCCCCGTATGCGCAGCCGGTAGAACTGCTGGGGGAAAAGGTCCGGGACCACGGCGCTGGCCCGTCCCTCGACCCTCTGCCGCCCGACAGTCTGCCCGGCCAGATCCGCCGCCAAAAGCTCATAGCCCGCGGCGCTCTCCTCGGCCTTCCAATAAAAGCGCATCTTCCGGGACGTGGCGTAGCTCTTCTGGCTGCGCAGGCCGATCTTCCCCGGCAGCGTCCGGCATTCCGTCTCATACGCATCCCCGGCAGACTTGCCGTCCTGGCGGCAGGGAGCCACGCGGATCCGGTAGATCCGCCCGGCCTTCGGCAGCTTGACCGATGTCTTTTGGACATTGCCGGAAGCCTTTATATCTTTCAGATGATGGTATCCGCTCTGCGATGCATATCTGTAGTAGATCTTATAATATGCCGCGCCTTCACATTTCTGCCAGGACAAGCTGGCCGTACCTGCGGACGCGCCGGTCTGCCAGACTCCGGCCCTCCCCGGGGCTTTCGCAGATACGGATGCAGGCATGGCCAGGATCAGCGCTCCTAAGAGCAGGACAGCCAAAAAAGCCCCCGCCGCACCTCTCACACTCTTCATAGGCACCCTCCAACATTTTTTTCGTTCATTTTATCATGATCCGGACGAAAATACCAGTCTGCCCCTTGAACAATCCCTTCTTTTTCATGTATACTATGATTGACTGCTCTGCGATCGATCATAGATGAGGCGTGACTTATGATAAAAAATGATTATAAAGGATACACCGATGAAGCACTGATCCAGCGGCTGCGCGCCGGAGAAAGTGAGATCTCCGACTATCTGCTGGAAAAATACAAGAGCGTCGTCCGCAGGAAAGCCCGCGCCATGTACCTGATCGGCGGGGAAACGGACGACCTGATCCAGGAGGGGATGCTGGGCCTCTTTAAAGCCATACGGGATTACCGGGCGGACCGGGAGACATCTTTTCGCACCTTCGCCCTCCTGTGCATGGAACGCCAGATGTACAACGCCATCCAAGGCTCCAACCGGCAGAAACACCAGCCCCTGAACTCCTACGTATCTCTGAGCGAAGGCTCCGTGGACGAGCATATCCATGAGAGCCTGGTGATCAGCAACCCGGAATCCATCATCATCGACCGGGAGACGGCCCAGGACTTACAGGAACGCATCCAGCAATGCCTCAGCCCTTTCGAGAACTATGTGCTGGATAATTATCTGCAGGGCTATGATTACCTGCAGATCGCGGAAGTATCCCAGAAAAGCCCGAAGTCCATTGACAATGCTCTTCAGCGGATCCGCAAGAAGGTCCGCGGGGCGATGTCCGAGACATTC
>CAJTYN010000070.1:0-1730 GCA_910584115.1 uncultured Lachnospiraceae bacterium | reverse complement strand
AGGGGGAAGTGGTAGACTCCTGTGCTGATGGATGGGAACGCCACGCGCACGCAGCCATGACTGTCCGCCAGCTCAAGACAGTTCCTGTAGCTGTCCGCTAAGAGCCTTTCCTCCCCGTTCTGTCCGCCCCGCCAGATGGGACCGGGCGTATGGATCACAAAACGCGCCGGCAGGTCATAGCCTCCCGTGATCTTGGCCTGGCCCGTGGGACAGCCGTTCAGCGTCCTGCATTCTCTCAAAAGCCCCGGCCCGGCCGCCCTGTGGATCGCGCCGTCCACGCCGCCACCGCCCAGAAGGGACGTGTTGGCCGCGTTCACGATCGCGTCGCATTCTACCTTCGTGATATCCCCGAGCATCGTCCTGATCTCCATTTTTCTCTCCATCTTTATCTCCCTCCGATCCGAGATATCTTACCGCATACGCTGTCTATATACCGCTCATAACCCACACACCGTTTCAAAAACTCGATGACCACCGAGATCCCCGCCGATATCAAAAAGAGCACCAGCGCGATCAGCCAAAAATATCTGAAACCATAGATAAAGTCCGCAAAGAACACATATCTGATGAACGTATGCACCAGAAAGATGTTCATGGAATGCCGCCCGCAAAAGAGAAGGATCTCCTTTAAGATGGGCAGCCGCACCACATATCTCTTACAATAACAGATGAAGATGACCGGCGCCACCGCCATATGATACACCCACAGCCTGTCCATCGGGAGGCGGATCCACAGGAGCACGCTCCCCGCCAGCACGATGTGGTACAGGATACATCCGATCCATCCGCCTTTGATCCGATCCAGCTTCTCAAAGAGGCCATACTGGGCGAACAGCATCCCAAAGATCAGAGCCGGCAAAAAAGTATAGATGGACATCCCGCCCGGATAGCCTTCCCACACACAGTAAGCGAAAGCTGCCACAACGCCGAACAGCGTCACATACCCCAGCCGCTCCACCCACCGGATCAGGACCGGGATCAGGATGATATACATCACCGCCGCACTCATATACCACCATGTGCCGATCAGCGTCGGTGTGGAAAAAAACTGCGCCAGCCCCAAAAGATCGATCAGCGCATACACAGCCCCGCGGATCCACCCCTTTTCACAGTAGATCTCTACCGGATAACCCGCGAAGATCTGCGTGGATATAAAGACCAGGACATAGACTGCCCAAAAACCGCTCAGCGTCTTCAACAGGCGTATCCCGATCCATGTCTCCGCCGACCGGGCATCCCCGCACCGGCCTTTCGCCGACAGATACAGGCCATATCCCGTGATGAACGCGAAGATCGCCACGCATATCTTGAAATACGCGCTCACATCCACCGCAAAGTCCTGAGAAAACGGGCTGAAATCCACCACATAACCCTCAAACCGTTCTTCCTCCATAAAACAATGATGGAACATCATGATCCATATGGCGACGCCTTTCAGGCAGATAGAATCCTGCTTTGTAAATCCCATGTCCACATTCGTCCCCCTTCTACAGATACGGGCAGAAAAAAAGCCTTCCGAAGGCTCCATGCCTCGAAAAGCTCTTCTCTCCATCTTCTCGCGAAGCTGTCTAGGGGACTTGAACCCCCGACCTCCGCCTTACCAAGGCGACGCGCTACCGACTGCGCCAAGACAGCAGGATAAAACAGATAAGATGATGATCACCATCCCTGTCCGCTTATGTATATTAGCAGATTTAGTTTCTGTTGTCAAGCATCTTGATGAAAATTTT
>CAJTYN010000069.1 GCA_910584115.1 uncultured Lachnospiraceae bacterium | reverse complement strand
AAGTAGACGGAATTTACTTCCGGCTACTTGCAAAAAGCCCGATCTGTAGGGGCTTCAGCCCTTGCACGGGCAGATCGGGCTTTTATCCTTCAGTAATTAAAATTTATGGCGGAAGCCATGAATTTTACCAAAAACAGGCCGTCAAAATCCGGCATCTTCGTTTGTGATGCCGTCACTCTCTGCATTGTTGTTCAGATCTACGTCCTCGTCTGCTTTGGGCGGCTCCGGCATCGTCACACCTGTGGCCGTCTCCCGCAGGGGTTCCTCCGCCTGCGCATTTTGGCCTGCCTGGATCTGGGTGTTGCCCAGACCGCTTCCGTCCTGTCCTGCTTCCCCCAGATAGCCCGCGAAACCAGACCAAAGAGCCGTGGGCGGCACCGTGCCGTCCTCCGATTCATCCGGCGCGATATTCAGATACGGCAGCACTTCTGAAAAGATCCCCTGGGCGATGTATTGGGATAATTTGCTGTTCTCCTGGTTTTCTGTGTGGGCCTCGTCGATGACCACATAGACCAGCACTTCCGGATCCTCCACTGGGGCGAAGCCCACGAAGGATACCAGATACTTGTTCTCATTGCGGGGGAATTTCTCCGCTGTCCCGGTCTTCCCGCCGGAGCTGTATCCCTGGACTTTGGAATATCTTCCCGTGCCGCCCTCCACTGTGGCCCGCATCTGCTCCCGGACGCTGGCCGATATATCTGTGGAGACAGTCTGCCGCATGAGGACGGGCGTGATCTGCTTGACCACTTTTCCGTCGCTCTCTAGGATCTTGCTGACCAGATGAGGCTGGTAGTAATATCCGCCGTTGATGATGGAGCTGACCGCCGCCGCCTCCTGGATCATCGTCAGCATAAAGCCCTGTCCGAAAGAGTCCGTCGCCAGCTCTACCGATCCTAAGCTGTCCTTGGTGTGGAGCACGCCCGCCGATTCCCCGGGAAGGTCGATGCCTGTCTTGACACCTAAATTCATCATGGCCTGGCCGTCCAGGAATTTTTCCCCGCCCATCAGCTCCCCGATCTGCATCATGGCATCGTTGCAGGAATTGGCGATCACCTGGGCCAGTGTCTGCTCCCCGTGGATCCCGTTGCAGCGGATGTATTCATCCTCCCCTTCCCCGTAACTCCAGCCGCCGTCGCAGACGAACCTGGCGTCTTTCTGGATGACGCCGCATTCCAGGGCTGCCGCCACCACCAGCGGTTTTGTGGTGGAACCAGGCTCATAGGCATCCGTGATGCAGAAATTCCGCCACATCTGGTTGAGGGCTTCCACCGTCTCCTCGTCGGACATCTGATCGATCTCCTGCTGGGTGTGCCGTCCGGTCAGATCCCGGGGATCGTTCAGGTCATAGAAATCCCTGGTCCCCAGGGCCAGCACTTCTCCGTTGTCCGGATCCATGACGATCACGCCCAGCTCTTCGGAACCCATCGCCTTCATGAACGCCTGGATATATTTCTCCACGATCCGCTGGATCCCCACATCGATGGTCGTCTTGATCGTCTTGCCGTCCGTGGGCTGTATGATGTTCTGCTCCACCGTGGAATCGCTGCTGAAATAGCCGTACTGCCGGCCGTCCACCCCGGTCAGGGTGGAGTTATAATACCCTTCCAGGCCCCAGTCCGCGTTCCCGTCATCCAAGGTAAAACCGATGGTATCGCAGGCCAAGGATCCCAGCGGGTAATCTCTCTTGTATTCTTCCTCGAACCAGACGCCCACGATGTTGCTCCTGGCCTCGATCTCCTCTTCTGAAAGGTCACTGTCCTGACCCACGTCCGTGTATTTCTCAAAGGCTTTTTTCTTCTCCATGTCCAGCCCTTTTTCCAGGACAAAATACTGGCTGGACTGGGTGTCCTCCGCGCTCAGGATGCTGCGCACTTCTTCCTCGTTCACGCCCAGGAACTCCACCATCGCCTCCACCGTCGGACCCAGATATCTTTCATCGGAATTGATCACCTTGCAGTCCATGATCACATTGTAGACCTTGCTGCTGGAAGCCAGGATCGTACCGTTCCTGTCCAGGATATCCCCCCGCTTGAAGGGGAGCACCCGGCTGTCGTACTGCTGCTGCGCCTGGGAGAGGACCTGTTTTTTATATCTGTCCCCGCTGACCGCGTTGATATAGGTGATGCGCGATAAGAGACATAAGAATGTCACCACTACCACCACGAATAATGCCATCAGCTTCCGGCGCATCTTCATATCCAGTTTTTTCTTCATATCGCCGCTCCCCTATTCTGTGCCCGGGACCTCCTGGTACTGCCGCACATAACTGCCTTTTGGCATCTGGTACGTGATCACCTGGTTGTCCGCGGGATAGCGCATCCCCAGACGCTCCATGGCTGCTTTTTTCACCTGCTCCAGATCCACGGAGGCGTTGAGCTGGCTCTCGTACGCATCGTTATCGGCTTTGAGCTGGCTGTACTCGCTCTCCAGCCCCGCGATATTCTGTATGCTGCCCGTGATCTGCGATTTTAACTGCAGGAACTGTACACACGTGACCAACACGGCAACGGAGACCACACCCAGGAACAGGACGAAGACCATGCTCATGCTCTGCGCCCGTTCCCGGTTCTTCCTGGTCGCCTTGCTGACAGACGGCTGTTCCCTCTTCTGCCGCTCTTTGGGCAGTGCCTGGACCTGTCTGGCTGTATTCCCCTCTATATAAGCACCCTTCATAAAATCTACTCCCCACGCTCAAATATCCGCAGTTTCGCACTCTTGGAACGCCTGTTTTCCTCCACTTCTTCTCTGCCCGGTAAGATAGGCTTTTTTGTCACCACATGTCCTAAAGGTGTCTTGCCGCAGACACAGACCGGAAACTCCCTGGGACATGTGCAGGGGTCTTCACTCTTTTTGAAGATGTTCTTTACGATCCGATCCTCCAGCGAGTGGAAGGTGATCACACAGATCCGCCCGCCCGGGTTTAAGATCTCGATCATGCTTTCCAGGGAATCCTCCAGGACCTCCAGTTCCCGGTTCAGCTCTATGCGCAGCGCCTGAAATGTCCGCTTCGCCGGATGGCCGGGCATCATCCTGTATTTCGCCGGGATCGCGGAGCGGATGATACCAGCCAGCTCCCCTGTCGTCTCTATGGGCTTGTCCCTCCGGCATTCCACGATGCGCCGGGCGATCTTTTTGGCAAAACGCTCCTCCCCGTAGTCCCGGATCACACGGGTCAGTTCATCCGCGCTGTAGCCATTTACGATATCCCGCGCCGTCCTCTCGGCGCGCTGATCCATCCGCATATCCAGCAAAACGTCTTCTCTATAAGTAAATCCTCTTTCAGCGCTGTCGAGCTGATAAGAGGACACTCCCAGATCTAACAATATTCCATCTACTTTTTCGATCTCAAGTTTCTTTAGTTCCTGTACCATGTAACAATAATTGCTGCGGACGATCGTCGTATTCCCCTTATACTCAGCCAATCGTCTGGCCGCAGCAATTATTGCATCCTGGTCCTGATCTATACCTATAAATCTCCCCTTGGCAGAAAGTTGCCCGCACACCCTTTGCGCGTGTCCGGCGCCTCCCAGTGTCCCGTCCACATAGACGCCATCCGGTCTCACCCGCAGGCCGTCTACTGCTTCCTCCAGTAATACCGACGTATGCATAAAGTCCATATCGTACTCCTTGCTGTGCGTATCAGATGACAATGCCCATTTCCTGCATCTCTTCTGCGATGCTGTCCATGTCATCATAATTACTGTTCTCAATCCACTTGTCTTTGCTCCATACCTCGATACGGGTAATATTCCCGGTGAGCACCACGTCTTTCTCCAGACCAGCAAATTCCCGCAACGTCGCCGGTACGAGGATCCTCCCCTGCTTGTCCAGTTCACACATGGTGGCACCTGCCACAAAGAATCTTGAGAAGGCTCTGGCGCTTTTATTCGTAAGTGGTAACGCCTTTAGCTTATCTTCAAAGGCTTTCCATTCGTCCATGGGATAAATTGATAAACAGCCGTCCAATCCTTTCGTCAGCACGAACTCTTCCCCAAGTAGTTCGCGAAACTTCGATGGGATGATCAGCCGCCCCTTCGTATCAATTGTATGGTTGTACTCTCCCATGAACATGTATGGTCACCTTCTAAAAGGGAAGTCATTTATTCTCCCCAAATGCTCCCCTCGGTGGTCGGAGTCTGCCACTTACTCTCCATTTCTCCCCACCATCCTCCACTTTCTACCACTCATGTGACTATTCTATACCAAAATCAGAAAAAACACAAGTGGTAAAAATTTTCGCCGCACACAAAATGCCGCGGGATAGATCTGCACATTCCTGTCATTTCTTGTCTGATAAGGCTATATATTGTGTATGTTTTGTTTTTATCCTCCTATATGTTGGTCAAGAGGAATTTTTTCCACCATATCGGGCCGGATATTTTTTTCTCTGCGGATAGAAAAAGGGTGGGGATCACCCTTTTGATGATGTCCCCACCCTGAGTTCCAGATATTGCCCGATCAGGCGATCCAGCTCCCTGCTGAGTTCCTGATGTTCTAACAGATCGGCCCTTCCCCTGATCTTAGAATCAAGTTTTCTCCTCTTCCACTCGATCCTGCGGCGCAGCCTCTCCTGCTCTGCCTCCGGGATCTGGCGCTCTCTTAATGTCTGTTCCACTTTCTCCCCTCATTTCTTTTGTATATTTATCCCCTTTTTTCCTACAGCGTAAAAACACGATAAACCCTCCACTTGCCGCCACCAGTATCAGGGACAGGATCTGGGATACCGGAAACTGCACCCCAAACACTGCCATCTTCAACTGGTCCGTCCGCAGCCCTTCGATCCAGGCCCTCCCGATGCCATATCCAGCCAGGTACAGGCAGAATATCTCTCCCTCAGATCTCTTCCGCTCTCTGTACCACAGCAGGAACGCCAGCACCAGGATATTCCACATGCCCTCATAGAGGAACGTGGGATGGACCTGGATGTAGCGCACGCCGCCTATGGTCTGCACATGCTCCCACATCTGGGCCGTAATCTCGCCCTGACGCACCGCGTTTACCGGGAGCTGCATGGCCAGCAGGCCGTCTGTATAGCCGCCAAAAGCCTCCCGGTTAAAAAAATTCCCCCACCTGCCCAGGATCTGGCCCAGGACGAGGCCCAGACAGGCGGTATCCACCATCCGGCCCAGCGGGACCTTCTTTTTCACCGTATAGACGCAGGCCGCCGTGACCCCGAACAGGATCCCGCCATAGATCGCCAGGCCGCCATTCCTGGTATTGAAGATCTCCAGCAGGTCGTCCTTATAGCTGTCCCAGGAGAACACCACATAGTAGGTCCTGGCCCCCACGATGCCGATCAGTATGGCTATGATCAGCATGTTCAGATAGAAGTCCTCATCCTGGCCTGTCCGCCGCGCCTCCGCGAGGACGAGCGCCACCCCGGCGATCATGGCCGCTGCTAATATCATCCCATAATACGCGATATCTATGCCCAAAAACTGTACTGTCTTCCCCACATGTTCCAGATGGATCCCCAGATGCGGGAAATCGATCGACATATCCATTGGCTCACCTAAACATTAAACCTAAATAAGATCACATCTCCATCCTGCACCACATAGTCTTTTCCTTCCATGCGCACCAGACCCTTCTCCCTGGCGCCCGCATAGGATCCGCAATCCAAAAGTTCCTGGTAATTCACCACTTCCGCTTTGATAAAGCCCCTCTCAAAATCCGTGTGGATCTTACCAGCCGCCTGAGGCGCCTTCGTGCCCAGCTTCACCGTCCATGCCCTGGTCTCGTCCTCGCCGGATGTGAGGAAGCTGTGAAGACCCAACAGGCGGTAACTGGCTTTGATCAGTTTCTCCAGGCCGGATTCCTCCAGGCCTAAGTCTTCCAGGAACATCTTCCGCTCGTCGTCGTCCAGCTCCGCGATCTCCTGCTCGATCTGGGCGCAGATGACGAAGACGCCGCTGCCCTGTTTCTCAGCGTACGCCCGTATGCTCTCCACATGGACATTGGCCGCTCCGTCATCTGACAGATCCTCCTCCGCCACATTGGCGGCATAGATCACCGGCTTGTATGTGAGCAGGTTGTATTCCCCCATCCATGCGCGCTCCTCTTCTTCCTCCAAGGGAAACGTGATCGCCAGCTGATCCGATTCCAGATGTTTTTTCACTTTCTCCAGAAAATCCAGTTCTTTTGCCGCTTTCTTATCATTGCGGGCCACTTTCGTCGTCTTGGCGATCCTGCGCTCCAGGATCTCCAGATCTGAAAAGACCAATTCCAAGTTGATCGTCTCGATGTCCCGCAGCGGATCGATCGACCCGTCCACATGGACCACATTATCGTCCTCAAAACAGCGCACCACATGGACGATGGCGTCCACCTCGCGGATATTGGCCAGGAACTGGTTGCCCAGACCCTCCCCTTTGGACGCGCCTTTGACCAGCCCGGCGATATCCACAAATTCGATCACCGCAGGCGTTACTTTCTTTGACTGGTAAAAATCCCCCAAGAGCTTCAGCCGCTCATCCGGCACGGCCACGATCCCCACATTCGGGTCGATCGTGCAGAACGGATAATTGGCAGACTCCGCCCCTGCCCGGGTCAGCGAATTAAAAAGGGTGCTCTTCCCCACGTTGGGGAGCCCCACGATCCCTAGTTTCATCTCCTTACTCTCCCTTCTTTATCTAAAACATCGTTCCCCCTGATCAGTCTCTTGACATCACCAGCAGCAGACAGCCCTTCTCGAATGTGATACGGGCCTCTTCCTCCAAGATCTCATTGCTCACAGTCAGGCCGCAGTCCCGGCTCGTCAGGCGATACCCCTTCAGCGGATAGACAAATCCCTCCAGCGTCAGCCCCTCCACGGGGCCTCCCAGGGCGAACATAGAGACATAACGTCCCCACTGCGCGTCTTTTCTCAAAGTCACCGGCTCTTCAGTCGCCCATATATAGTTATGTGCATCCACCATGTAGCTGCTGACTCCCCGTGTCAGGCCGTAAGACAAGAGCTCCAGATTGGCCATCACATGATCCAGACGGCTGCCGATCCCGCCTAGGATCCCGATCTCTGTGGCCCCCATCTCCACCGCCAGATCAAACGCAGACTGGGTGTCTGAATCATCTTTCTGCGGGCATAACCTGCGCAGGATGATGTCCGGCCTGTCCAGATATCCCTGCACGACCTCCTCTGATACACTGTCAAGATCGCCCACGATGGCCTGGGGGATGATCTGATGCTGATGGCAGAATCCCAGCCCTCGATCCACCGCTATGATCATATCATAGGACTGCTCTCTTAAAAACGCAAGGGCAAGATCACTTTGGATATTGCCCCCGCTGATCAGCACAGCACGCATATCATTCGCGCTCCATGATCTTCCCGATCTTCTTTACGTTTTCCGCCAGATCCCCATTGAAGACATAGGATCCCGCCACGATCCGGCTAGCGCCTGCCTCTAATACGATCGGCAATGTCCGTTCATCGATCCCGCCGTCCACCTGGATGGGGATCTCCACCCCTTCCTCCTTCATCATCTGGCGGGCCTGACGGATCTTTTCCGTGGAATCCTCAATATACTCCTGCCCTCCAAAGCCTGGCTGCACAGTCATGATCAGCAGCATGTCGATGTCCTGCAAGAGATAGCTCACCTCCATGACCGAAGTTGCCGGCTTCAGAGCGATCGCGGCTTTCACACCCGCATCCCGGATACGTTCCACTGTCCGCTCCAGGTCCTCGCATGCCTCCGCATGCACAGTGATCGAATCCGCCCCGCAGGCTACAAAATCCTGGATATACCGCTCCGGCTCCGTGACCATCAGATGCACGTCAAAAAACATGTTCGATTCTCGGCGGATAGACCGGATCACCGGCATCCCAAAAGAAATACTGGGCACAAAATCCCCGTCCATCACATCAATATGCAGCCATTTCAGCCCCTGCCTCTCTAACGTCTGGATCTGCTCTCCCAGACGGTTGAAATCTGCCGACAAGATAGATGGGCATAACTGATATTCCATTCGTTTAATATCTCCTTTTATTTTTTAGTTCATCAAAAAGATCCAAATAATCTTCATACCTGGAAGCGCTGATCTTGCCCTCTTCCAATGCCCGGCGCACGAAACAGCCAGGCTCCGAGATATGGACACACCCCTGGAAACGGCAGTTCCCTTCATACTCCTGGAATTCCGGAAAATAAAACCTGAGTTCCTCTTTCTCTATGGCGTCCAGGTACAGGCTGCTGAATCCGGGCGTATCCACCAGATACGTCTCTGCCCTTAGGGGGATGAGCTGGGAATGGCGGGTGGTGTGGCGTCCTTTTTTCAGCTTTTTGCTCACTTCCCCGGTCTCCATCTGCACGTCTTTCTGCAGCAGATTTGCCAGCGAAGATTTTCCCACGCCGGAAGGTCCCGCCACGACCGTGGTCTTGCCCTCCAGCAGCCGATCCAGGCCTTTTGCTCCCGCGATCCCGTCCCCGGTCCGGGTGCTGGTAAAGACCACCGGGCATCCGCTGCCCGCATAGATCCCCGCCACCCGTTCCCGCTCTCTGCTCCCGCACAGATCAGCCTTATTGAAGCACAGGCAGGCCGGAACCTGCGCGATCCCCATCATGACCAGGAATCTATCCAGCAGCAGATAGTTCGGCCTGGGGTCTTCCATCGCAAAGACCAGGAGCGCCTGATCCACATTGGCCACAGCGGGACGTATCAGCTGGTTTTTGCGGGGCAGGATCTCCTGGATACTGCCTTCTCGGTCTTTTTCATCCAAGACCTCGATCCTGACCTCGTCTCCCACCAGCGGTTTTTTGTTTTCTTTCCGGAAGATCCCTTTTGCACGGCATTCGTACAGGCCCTTTTGCGGGATGTGGACGTAGTAGAAGCCTCCGACTCCTTTTATGATCCTCCCCTGCATCAGTCTGCCTTCTGGAAAGAGATCGGATAATGGCCCAGTTCAATATAATCGCTGCCGATCAGCTCATACAGATACAGTGTTCCCTCGCTGATGCCCGGCTGCCCGGTGATGTCCAGCTGATAGGGGAAATCTATCGTCTTTCCTTCCATGATCGTATCCACGGACGGAGAACCGTCCACTTCCTGCACCAGCTCCATCTTCACCATGCCGCCTGTATAAGTGGCCGGTGTATCCAGGGTCTGGGTGCATTTCCAGGTGCCTGACGCGTCGCCGCCCTCCGGCGGCTGGGTGTTTTCGGCTCCTTGGGTCTCCCCGGCTTCCGGCGTTGTGGAAGGCGTCGCCTCCGGGCCAGTGCTGACTGTGATCGTGATGCTGGATCCTTTCTCCGCATAGACGCCTTCTGCGATGCTCTGGGACATGACCTGTCCGCTGGGCGTGGTGTCGCTGACCGAAGATTCCACGATCACGTTAAAGGCCGCCAACTCTGCTTTCGCCGCCGTCTCATCCATCCCGATCACATTCGGCACCATGGCATTTTCATACTCATTTCCCATACTGACTTCCAGTGTGACCATCTCGCCAGACGCGCTCTGCGTCCCGGCGGCCGGTGTCATGCTCATGACGGTCCCCATCTCGTGATCATAGCTGTAAGATTTCGTGATGCTCACCGTAAAGCCCATATCTTTGAGCGTCCGCTCAGCCTCCTCCTGGGGTTTTCCTACCACATCCGGCAGGGCGAGCATGGCGCTGCCGCTGCTGAGTTTATATTTGATCGTCGTATATTTCTGTACTTTCGTCCCCGGCGCGATCTCCTGGGAACAGATCAGGCCCTTGGCGTACGTATCGGAACTCTCTTCTTCTGTATACTGGAGCCCCAGATACAGCTCTTTTACGATCGCGGTCGCCTCCTCCTCGGTCTTGCCCACCAGGTCCGGTGTCTCCACCATGTCACCCTCTTCCGGGACTTCTGTCTGCTGCGCGTCTTTTTTATCGTTGTCTTTGCTGGGGCCAAAGCTGAATAAGCCTGCCGCATTGCCGATGAGCACGATCAGGACCCCGATGATCAGCGCCCCGACGATGAATCCTCCGATGGTCATAGCCTTCTCAAGCCTGCGGTTCAGGCCGCCGCCCGTGTCCTCATCGTCGTCCACGACCAAGTCGTCGTCACCAAAGTCATCTGACAGATCGTAATGATCCTCCTCCGCTGCCAGCGGCGGGATCTCCCTGACGACGTTGTTCTTCTTGATCGCGTCGATGTCCTCCCCCTGGAATACCACGGTCTTCCCGTCTGTATTCAGCGGCGACAATTTCACAAAATCGCCCTGGGGATCGATCAGGGAATGTTTCAGGTCCGCGATCACCTCTTCCATGTTCGGATACCGTCTATCCACGCTCTTCTGGGTACATTTGAAGATGATCTGTTCCAAGCTGAACGGCAGATCCGGCGTATGGTCGCTGGGCGGCTCCATCTCTTCCTGCAGGTGTTTGATCGCGATCGCCACCGTCGTATCCCCCTCAAAAGGCACCACGCCCGTGACCATCTCATACATGGTGATCCCCAGGGAATAGATGTCGCTCTTTTCGTCGCTGTATCCTCCGCGCACCTGTTCAGGCGAACTGTAATGTACCGATCCCATCACATTTGAACTGATGGTATTTGACGAGGCGGCCCGGGCGATCCCGAAATCAGTCACTTTTACCTTTCCATCGGTCGAGATGATGATATTCTGCGGTTTCACATCCCTGTGTACGACCCCATGGTTATGGGCGGCTTCCAGCCCCATGGAGACCTGGATGGCGATGCTCGTCGCTTCTTTTACGCTCAGTTTTCCTTTTTTGGAGATGTATTCCTTTAGTGTGATGCCTTCCACCAGTTCCATCACGATATAATGGATCCCCTGGCTTTCTCCTACGTCAAATACATTTACTACATTGGGGTGGGTCAGGCCTGCCGCAGACTGGGCTTCTGTCTTGAATTTTTTGATAAAATTCGTATCTTCCCGAAATTCCTGCTTCAGGACCTTCATCGCAACAAACCGGTTCAGCTTGTGATCTTTTGCCTTGTAGACATCGGCCATGCCGCCTGTACCGACCTTGCTGACGATCTCATATCGTTCCCCCACGATCATTCCATCTTTTATCATTCTTCCACCTCTTTGGTAAATGGTTCTATCAGCACAACTGCAATATTATCCTTGCCGCCGTTCGCATTGGCCAGTCGGATCAGGGCCTTGCCCTTCTCCTTCAGATTGCCCGGCCGTCCCAGCAGGTCCGCGATCTCCTCATTTGTGACCATATTGCTCAATCCGTCCGAACACATGAGGATCATGGTGTCCGGCCCGATCTCAAGATCAAAGAAATCCACATCCAGGGATCTGGTCACGCCCAGCGCCCTGGTGATGATGTTTTTATCCGGATGGTTTATCGCCTCTTCTTCCTGTATCTCCCCTAACCGGACCATCTCCTGTACCAGGGAATGATCTTTTGTGATCTGCCGGATCCCCTGATGGATCACATACAGGCGGCTGTCGCCTACATTTGCCACATAGACGTAGTTCCCGA
Organism: uncultured Lachnospiraceae bacterium; assembly: GCA_910584115.1. Taxonomy (GTDB): domain Bacteria; phylum Bacillota; class Clostridia; order Lachnospirales; family Lachnospiraceae; genus MGBC164599. The sequence continues at coordinate 2,626 of CAJTYN010000069.1, read as the reverse complement.
CGACTGTGGCGGCCACCATAGTCGTCCCCATCCCTTTCCTGGCCTCTGACTTGGCCGCCTCTTCTAAGATCTTCAGGTTCGCGGACTCGATACCGTACCGCATGATCTTTATGGGATCGTAATTGGCATCCTCCCTGACCGTATCGACCAGCACATGGACTGCGCAGGAGGAGGCATAGTCTCCCGCATTATGTCCGCCCATCCCATCTGCCACCACAAATAGATTCGGCAGGTTCCCCACGGCCTCCACGGAGGCATATACATAATCCTGATTGACCTGCCTGCGCTGTCCGATGTCCGTACCAGCGTACACTCTCATCGCCATTTCTCTCTTTCCATTCCTTTACCGCCGGAGGCTGTCTCTTCGCACTGCCGTTCCTGATGACGCCTTCTCAGTTGCCCGCAGGCGCCGTCTATATCACGGCCCATTTCTCTTCTAATAGTAACATTAATTCCATATTTTTCAAGTTTATTTTTGGAACTGGCCACAACTTTCTTGTCAGACTGCCTGAAATCCCGCTCTTTTACCGGGTTTACAGGGATCAGATTCACATGGCAGTTGCGCCCGCGCAGGAGCCGCGCCAGATCTTTCATATCCGCATCCGTGTCATTGACGCCTTTGATCAGACTGTATTCATATGTGATCCGTCGCCCGGTCTTCTCAAAATAATGATCGCATGCCTCTATCACTTCGCGCAGGGGATATTTCCTGGCTATGGGCATCAATTCCTGTCTCTTTGCATCTGTTGCTCCGTGGAGGGACAGCGCCAGGGTGATCTGCAGCTTTTCCGCAGCCAGGTCGTAGATACGGGGCACGATCCCACATGTGGATACGGTCATATTGCGCTGGCTCATGTGCATCCCCTGTTCGTGGCTCAAGATCCGGATGGTCCGCAGGAGCTGCTCGTAATTGTCCAGCGGCTCCCCGCTCCCCATGACCACCACATGGGAGACTGGCCTTCCCACGGCCTTTCCCACTGCATAGACCTGGCCCAGCATCTCCCCGGCGGTGAGCCCGCGCACCAGCCCTCCCATAGTAGAGGCGCAGAAAGCACATCCCATCCTGCACCCGGCCTGGGAGGATATACACACGGAATCCCCGTGGCGGTAGCGCATCCACACGCTCTCCACCATCTGCCCGTCTGACAGGGCGAATAAAAATTTCCTGGTCCCGTCCATGGCTGAGACCTGCACATCCACCGGCGAAAGATCCCCCAGCGGGTACTCCCTCTCCAACTGGCTGCGCATCGTCTTCGGCAGATCCGTCATATCCTGATAGTCGGCCGTCTGTTTCTGATGGAGCCATCTAAACAGCTGCCGCCCCTGAAAATCCCTTCCGCCCATCTCCCGGACGATCTGGATGAGTTCTTCCGGATAAAAAGACCGGATATCCATTTTGACATCTCTGTTTCTCATGACGTCCCTTTCTTAAACCTTGCCATAAAAAAGCCGTCCGTATGATGCACTCCCGGCAGGAGCTGGAGATACCCCCGGGCTGTGGTCATGCTGCGCAGTTCTCTTGGCAGGTACGGATCTAAGCTCTCGGCCTCCACCGGAAAGTTATCCAAAAGCCATCTGTAATTCTCCTGGTTCTCCTCATCAGCGATCGTGCATGTACTGTAGATCAGCGCCCCTCCCGGCTTTATGTAATCCACAGCCATGGACAGGATCCTGCGCTGGAGGATGACCAGTTCCTGCTGCTTCTGCGCGGTCATCTTATATTTGATATCCGGTTTCTTTCCGATCACCCCATAGCCTGAACATGGGACATCCGCCAGTACGATATCCGCCTTGAGTGCGGAGTCCGGATCGAAGACCGTGGCGTCCTGGCAGCGGGCCTGTATATTGATGGCTTCTGTACGCGCGATATTTTCCTTGATCAGATCCACCTTCTGAGGCGTGATATCCCGGGCGTCCACCATCCCATAGTCCCCCATCCGGTCTGCCATGTGCAGGGCCTTCCCGCCGGGCGCCGCACACAGATCGATCACGTAGTCCCCTTTCTTCGGATGAGCGATCTCCGTCACCAGCATGGAACCAAGATCCTGCACCTGGATACGGCCGTTCCAGAACGCATCGAGCATCATCAGGTGGTCGTACCCGGAGATATAGAACGCGTAGTCCAGATACGGAGCCTTCTCCACTTTTACATGCTGGCTCTTCAAGCTCTCTATCGTCTCCTCCTGGGAGTTATGGTTCTGCACACAGCGGATCGTCGTGGGACTTTCCTTTAAGAAACTCCTGAGCATTTCCCGGGTGATATCCGCCCCATAAGCCTCCACCCACCGTTTCACGAGACGCTCCGGCATGGAATAGCGCGCGCTCAGGTACGGGATGGGTGTCTCCTTCGACGGATACCGCACCTCTCCCCGCTGCCGGGCGACCGTGCGCAGGACACCGTTCACGAAGGGTTTCAGATTATAAAAGCCTTTTTTCTGTGCGAGCTTGACCGCCTCGTTGCAGGCCGCGGCATCCGTCACACTGTCCATATACATGATCTGGTAGACGGCGCTCCTTAAGATCTCCCGGATCGCCGGCTTCATATCTGCCGTCTGGATCTTCGAAAAATAATTGATGATGTAGTCGATCTGGATCGCATATTCCACAGTCCCCTCACAGACCCTGG
>CAJTYN010000068.1 GCA_910584115.1 uncultured Lachnospiraceae bacterium | reverse complement strand
TCTCTTTTACGGGATCTCCATGCTGGACCGGTATAAGGGGACCGGCTGGAAGAAGCCCTATCTGATCTTCGGGATGTGCGACGAGAGCTTTTCCATCAATCATTCAGCGGACATCCCGGCGGACGTGGACCGGGGCTGGTTCATGTTTTTTGTGACCCTCTTAAACCATCTGTACTGGTTCTCAGGCGCGGCCTTAGGCGGCATCTTCGGCACACTGATCCATTTCGACACCGAAGGGCTGGATTTCGTCATGACCGCCATGTTCGTGGTGATCTTCCTGGAACAATGGCTGAAGGAAGAGCGGCATGAGAGTTCCCTGATCGGGCTGGGCCTTTCTCTTGCCTGCCTGTGCGTATTCGGCGCGGACGGCTTCATCATCCCGGCCATGCTCGCGATCCTTGCCCTGCTCACATTCCTGCGCGGGCGGATCGAGAAAGGAGAGACTCCTCAATGACATTTTTTCAGAGACTCATCACCATCAGCATGGTGGTCCTGGGAACGGTGCTCACGCGTTTTCTGCCCTTCCTGCTGTTCCCCGCCGGGAAACCGACGCCTAAGTACATCCAGTATCTGGGAAAGGTCCTGCCCCCTGCCGTATTCGGCCTGCTGGTGGTCTACTGCCTGAAGAACGTGAGCGTTTTTTCCGGCAGCCACGGCATCCCGGAGGCGGTGTCGATCGCCCTGGTGATCGTGCTCCATCTGTGGAGACGGCAGATGCTCTTATCCATCGCGGGCGGGACGCTGTGCTATATGCTGCTGGTGCAGTTCATCTTGTGAGGCCGCTGCCTTATCTGATGATATAGGCGTCCACGATCTGGCCGATATAGGCCGTATGCGGATCTTTGTTGGCTCCTGTGGCCGATCCGTCGATGTCCTGCGGGTACATCTTCGCGCGGATGTCTTCCGGGATCCGGGAGAGTTCCTGCTCCTGTGCGTAGAGGATCTTGCACTCCAGCGTCAGCGGGTATTCCCGGACGCCCGGCGTGCTGTTTGCCGCAGGTTCTTCCAGCGTCAGAGGGGCCTGGGCCGCTTTATCCACATCCTTCCCGGAGAGCTGGCCGCAGACCTTCGTGATCTTCGGGTCCGGCTTTTCCAGGGGGATGCTGATGGTAAATTCTCCCGTTCTGTCCAACTGGGCTTTCGTATATCTGTGCTCCCGGACATAGACCGTAAATGCGGGGAGTCCCCAGACGGTCCCCAGCGCGCCCCAGCCGATGACCATCGCGTTGAACTTATCGCCGTTCGTATTGAGGAGGATGCCCCGCGGCAGCGCCTCCGTGATCTTCTGTGCATACGCTGTAAAATCGATCTTTTCTTTCATCACATACCTCCTATTTCCTTAAATGATGTCCGCAAAGCCGCAGCCTGCGGCGGCCGCCAGGTCTTTGGGCGCCAGTTCGATCTGCAGGCCGACTTTTCCGGCGCTTACGAACATCTTTTCATATCGCTGCGCCGTCTCGTGGATAAATGTGGGGAACTGCTTTTTCATCCCGATCGGGGAACAGCCTCCGTGGACATAACCGGTCAGCGGGAGCAGCTCTTTTTGCCTGATCATGCCGATGGCTTTCTCGCCCGCCGCCTTCGCCGCTTTTTTCAGATTCAGCTCCGCTCCCACAGGGACCACGAAGACATAATGCCGGCCCGACTTTCCCTGAGTGACGAGGGTCTTGAACACCCTATCCGGATCTTCGCCTAAAAGGGCCGCGATCTGCTCCCCGCTCATGGTGGCATCCGGCTCATACGCGTGACTGGCATAGGCGATCTTCCCCGTATCCAGCACGCGCATCACATTTGTCTTGTTCTTCAAAAGCTCTCCATCCATTCTTTAAGATCCGCCGCGTCGAGCTGCCCTTTCAGGAGCCGTCCTTCCTTGACCGTCGCCGCGGGTACGACTGCCTGCAGGTCCTGCGATGTTTTTCCCAGCGGGCTGCCTCCGGAGGTGGCGAAGGGTACGATCACTTTCCCGCTCATGTCGTATGCCTCCAGGAATGTCTTGATGATGGACGGCGCCGTGTACCACCACACCGGGAAACCCACGAAGATCACGTCGTGTCCCGCGATGTCCGCAGATGTGTCCGCGAGGGACGGACGGGCGGACGGGTCGTTCATCTCCAGGGTGCTGCGGCTCTTCTTATCCATCCAGTTTAGATCCGCCTGCGTATAGGGGACCTGCGGTCTGATCTCATACAGATCGGCGCTCCCCGCCTCCGCCAATGTCTTCGCTGCCTTTGCAGTCACGCCGCTGGCGCTGAAATATGCTACTAACTTTTTGCTCATCACTGTGACCTCCTTTAGATCTTTTTTATGATGATATCGTGTCAGGATCATTATATATCTGTTTGGGGATGATGTCGATCTTTTCTTTCTCTTGTCTTTCACGCCCTTGTGTGCTATCATATCCGTTGTACCGAGTGTTCGAGACCTTCCACTCGTAAAACAAAACTAAAGGAGAGTAAGATAATGAAAGATCAACGCACTGTCTTTATGACACAGGCAGCTATGATCGCTGCCATCTACGTGGCGCTCACGTACGCATTCGCACCGTTTTCCTTCGGTGAAGTCCAGATCAGGATCTCTGAAGCGCTCACGATCCTCCCCGTATTCACCCCAGCCGCAGTCCCAGGACTGTTCATCGGCTGTTTCATCGGCAATATCCTAGGAGGCGCGATCCTCCCCGATATCATCTTCGGGAGCCTGGCCACTCTGATCGGAGCCTTCTTTACATACCGGCTCCGCGACAGGAACCGCCTGTTCGCCCCCCTGCCCCCGATCATCGCCAACACGGTCGTCGTGCCGTTCGTGCTCCACTATGGATACGGCGTGCCGCTGCCGATCCCGTTCATGATGCTGACCGTCGGCGCCGGCGAGATCGTCTCCTGCGGTGTGTTCGGGATGGTCCTGTATGCGGCCCTCTGGAAATACAAGAACCTCTTATTCCAAAAATGATCCTTCACCGGCACATGATCTTCACATGGTCTACCCCTGCCCTTTATTTTGTGTTATAATATCTTAAAACGCTATGTGAGAGCAGGCGCCAAAATGATATAGATAAAGAACAAGGGGTGCAAAAACATTGAAAAAAGATCATCGTTTTTTTTATTGTCTGCTGATCATCTCTGCCTTGGTGATCATCAGTTGTGTCACATTTCTTTATATCAGACAGTTGGATCAGACCATCTCAGATAATACCATCCAGTCGATCAGCGAGATCGCAGAGCATGATCGGGCAACGATCCAGACCTATATCGAGATCTGCTGGGAGGACCTCTCGGAGATCCATGAACGCCTGCTGTACGACGGCCCCGGGACCATCGGGGACGTTGAGGCGGACATAGGACTGGAATGCGCCACCAGCAGTTTTTCCCATATCTATCTCCTGACGGAGGACGGGACGATCTACACGGACACCCACACTACATACCGCCCCGGCGACGGCACGGCGGACCAGATGCCTGACCTGCGCCCGTATTTTGCCAACGGGAAGGAGAAGGTCGTCGCCCGGGCCGGCCGGGATACGATCTTCTATGGCATCCGCATCGACGACCGCCTCACCGACGGGACGGCCCTCTCCGCCCTGATCGGGATCAGCGATACCTCCGCGATCCAGGACAATATGGTCATCGACAGTTTCATAAAGGACGGCCAGAGCCGCGGCCACAGCGCCCTCATCGATCGGAATGGGAATTACATCGTGGACATCAACAAAAAAGTCTACGAAAACGACCAGAACAATCTCTTCGTCCATCTCTCGGAATCCGACGATCCCGAACTGACCAACGAGGAAGTGGCCGAAAAATTGAACGATTCTGAGGTCTTCGGGTTTTACCATTCCCACGATGACGGGGACGGCAAGGAACTGTTCTATTTCCTGCCCTTTAAAGGCGACATGGACCTGTATTTCATCATGTCCGTGAATGAAGCCGTCTTCACGGAACAGAGCAAGACTTTCGTCACCTTGAGCATCTCCATGCTGCTGATCAGTATGCTGACCGTGGTCACGATGCTGCTGCTGGTCATGCGTTCCCAGAGCCAGTCGATCCGCAGTACGGAAAAAGCGCGGTCGCAGAAGGAATTTCTCTCCAATATGAGCCATGAGATCCGCACGCCTTTAAACGGCCTGATCGGCATGAACCATCTGATCATGGCCAACATCGACAACGAAAGCCAGAAGCCCCAGATCAAAGAATGGCTAAAAAAATCTCACAGCACGGCCAGATACCTCCTCTCCCTGGTCAACGACATCCTGGATATGTCCAAGCTCCAGGCGGGTAAAGTGGACCTCATCCGCGAACCCCTGCTGGTGGATGCCCTGGTCGATGAGGTCGCCGCCATGCAGACCGACAATATCAAGAGCCGGGGCGTAGAGTTCATCGTGGAAAAAGAGATCGTCGAACCCTGCATCATGGGAGACGCCACCCGCATCAAACAGATCTTGATGAACATCGTCGGCAACGCCGCGAAATTCACCCCAAAAGGCAAATATATCCGCTTCTCGGTCCGCCAGGAGCGGATCGACGATGAACATGTGGACACCATCTATCAATGCGAGGATACGGGGATCGGCATGTCCCGGGAATATTTAGGACAGATCTTCGATACGTTCAGCCAGGAACAGAACAGGAATACGAAACACGTCAAAGGGACGGGGCTGGGCATGGCGATCAGCAAGCTGCTGACAGACGCTATGGGCGGCGACATCACTGTGGAGAGTGAACTAGACGTGGGGAGCACTTTCACCGTCCGGATCCCTTCCGCGATCGTCAGAGAGATCCCCGAACACCTAAAGGAAACGCCCCAAGATAAGGGCAGCCCTTCTGCGGCCCCGCCGGCCGCACACGCCGACGGCAGTCCGATCAGGATCCTGGTCGCCGAAGATGTGGAACTGAACGCGGAGATCCTGATGGAGATCCTGGAGATGGAAGGGTTCGAAGCCGTCCATGCCGCCAACGGCCAGGAAGCCCTGGAGATCTTCGAGGACTCAGAACCCTACGCGTTCGATATCGTCATGATGGATATGGAGATGCCCGTCATGGACGGCTGCACAGCCGCCCGGAAGATCCGCGCACTGGACCGGGCAGACGCCGGTTCCGTCACGATCTACGCCTGCACCGCCAATACTTTCCAGGAAGACAGGACGCTGGCCCTTGAGAGCGGCATGGACGATTTCCTGACGAAACCGATCGATATCGACATGTTATTGAAGAAACTGGAAAGCTCCGCCCGGAAGACAGAGCGATAGGTACGATCTCACTCCCGATCTAACCTGGTGGGATCTTTTGAAAGATCGTATTTCTCACAGTGGCGCATGGCTTTTATATGGGAGAGCATCATCGCCAGCATAAATACACCCGTAGGCAGTCCGCAGATCACCACCACCGTCTCGATGGCATCCCGTCCGCCCGAATACAGCAGCATATAGGAGACTGCCGCGATCAGCACACCCCAGAAGACGCACAGGATCTTCGGCGGCTGCGTCTCCCCCGTAGTATCCGCATATCCTTTGCAGGACATGGATGCCAGGGACATGGTCAGGGACTCCGCCAGAGTCACAAATGAGATCGTGACGATGATCCACGCGACAACATTCGTGACCTTCGAGAGCGGGAGCTGGTCGAACAGCGCATACCAGGCCATAGACGGCCCCATCTCCTGGATCGTCGCGTAGATCGCTCCGCCGTTCTCAGTATCCCATAGGATCGCGCCGCCGCCAAAAACAGAGAACCAGACCAGCACGAAGATCGCCGGGACGATCATATTGACCAGCACGAACTCCCGTAATGTGCGGCCATACGCCAGCTTGATCAGGAACAATCCCGTAAAGGGCGCGAAGACCATCCACCAAGTAAAGAAGAAGGTGTTATTCGCCCCCACCCAGCCGGTCCCGGCCAGCGGTTCCAGATAAAGGGACGTCCCGATAAAATTCTGGATATAGTCGCCGATGCTGCTGAACAGCACTTCCAGCACGCCCACGCCGTCGATCGCGAACAGAGCGAAGACCATCATGATCACATACAGATACAGATTGGCGTTCCCGAACCAGGACAGCCATTTATGGATGCCCGTGGCGCTGCCCAGGATATAGACGGCGGCCAGGATGACCGTCAGCACCAGCCAGCCGCCCAATCCGTTTCCCACGCCGAACAGATGCTGGCAGCCCTGACCCACCTGCATGATCGCGGTCCCGGCGGACGCGCCCAGGCCGCCGATGATCACGAAGATCGCGAAACAGTCCAGCAGGTCGCCCACAATCCCGTCCACTCTATCACCCAGCAGCGGGTACAGTCCGTCGCTCACCCGGTAACGCCGCTTGCCGTTGTAGAACATGAACGCGATGACGATCCCGAAACAGGTGTAGAGCGCATACGGATGGAAACCCCACTCAAGAAAACTGAAACGCATGGCATAAGTCAGCGCCTCCTCGCTGCCCGCCATTACATTTTCCAAAAACGCCGGCGGGTTATAGAAGAGTTCTAAGGGCTGGTACGTAGCGAAATATGTGATCCCGATCCCCATGCCCGAGCACAGGGATATGGCGAACCAGGTCACCGTCTTCACTTTCGGCTGCGCATCCTCTCCGCCCAGACGGATCTTCCCGTATCTGCTGAACGCGCTCCACAGACAGAACAGCACCGCGCCAAACGTCAGCGGGACCAAAAACCAGTTGAAATTCTCGAGCACCCAGGCAAGCCCCGCGTTCGCCGCGCTGGCAAAGGATGCGGGGGCGGCAAATCCCCAGACGACCACGATCAGCGTGAGGACCGCCGGGAGCCAGAATACCCGTCCGTTCAAGAGCTTTGTGATACTCTCTCTCTTTTCCCCCATTTTCTTACACCTCCGCCGCTTTCTTCCTGGAATTTCTGAACATCAGGAAGGAGGCGATGAAACCGGCCACCGCACTGACACAGCCGCAGATGAAGACCATGCGGTATCCCGTAGCGGCGTCATTGGAGTCCAGCCAGTTCCCGATCACGGTGTACATGAACGCATCCGGCAGAAAACCAACCGCGGAGGCAAATCCCACTACCACACCGTTCATCGACGCGGGCACGCCGGCCTCTGTCAGCGTGGCAAAATAGACGCCCCTGTTGATATAGATCGCGATCCCAAATGCGAACATGAGGATCGTCGCCAGGATCAGCAGACTCGAAGAGGCCGGGAGCACGGCCATCACGCCAAATCCCACACCGATGATCACGAACGCGCAGGTCATGGTCAGCGAGCTGGAACGGATCTTATCCGCGATAAATCCGCCCGCCGTGCCACCCACCACCTGCAGGCCCCAGGTCCGGATCGTACCGATCGTGGCGGCAAATGCCACCGTAGCCCCCATGACGCCCGTCAGATACGGGGTCAGATACCCCAGACAGATAAAACAGGTCATCGTACAGAAGATCGCGATCGTCACCAGCCAGGCCTGGGGCATCTTCAGGGCCGTGATAAAATTTTTCACCACCGAGATCTTCTCCCCGTCTTCGCCGATCATCTCTTTTTTCTCATAAGGGATCAGGATAAAGCAGGCGATCCCCAGCAGGATATTGATGACGGCGTAGATGATGATGACCATCCGCAGTCCCATCGCCTCGGCCGCATAATGGTTGAAGACCGCCACCAGCACCAGGCCCGCGGCCGTGGAGAGGATGCCCCGCAGCCCTTCCAAAAGGCCGTACATACGTCCCTGCTCCGATGCCGTTCCCAGGCCGCGCACATGATTGATCAGCGTGGGCCAAAAGATCAGGGACGTACTGAACGCCCAGAAGAAACTGATCCCCAGCGCCACGCCGTACGGCGGATAAGCGGCGAAGAGGAAACCGGCCAGACCTGTCAAGATCTGTCCCACAGACAGCAGATATTTACTGGGATAGCGGTCGGCCAGGAAGCCGCCCAGCATATAGCAGATACAGGAACCGATGCCGAACGCGCTCATCAGTGTACCCAACTGTGCGTTGGAATATCCAAATGCATTCAGCATCGGATCATAAAATGTATAGCGCAGATACGGAAGCTGATAGACCAGGCCCGCGCTGGCCGACAAGAGCAGCAGGATAAACCATTTATTCTGGAAGATCGGATTTTTTTTCATATAGACTCCTTTTCGTATACTCTGACTTTGATACACAACTGTCCACGGCTATAGAGTCTATAAAGCAATTATCGTGCCAATATCATGCTCATCCCTTTTTATGATCCGACGCCCGGATCCCATATTTTTTTAATTTTACAGATAAGGACTGGCGGCTGATCCCCAGTTTCTCGCTGCAACGGGTCAGCTTTCCATCCGTCTCATCCAGCGCCCTCTCTATGAGCCTGCGCTCATACTGGTCGACCATATAGTTGATGTTCCGGTCGATCACCAGCTCCTCCCCCTCGCTGGTCTTGCGCACCGGCTCCGCATTGTCCAGAGGCATAAAAGGGATCCCTTCTTCGATCTTTACACGGATATAACTGGGCAGATGTTCCACGCCCACATAACCGTCCCTCTCCGATACAAAATTAAAAGCGCTGGCGAGCACGTTGGTCAATTCCCGCACGTTGCCCGGCCAGGGATACTGGTGGAGCATCTCATTTAACGCCGGTGTCAGGCCGATGATGACCGTATCCATCTCATCATTCAGCTCCTGGATGGCCTGCATGGCCAGGATATCCAGATCTCGTCCCCTCTCTCTCAAGGGAGGGATGAAGACAACGCCCGTGGAGAGGCGGTAGTAGAGGTCTTCCCGCATCTTTCCCTCGGATATGAGCACATCCGGCATCTCATTGGTGGCGCTGACGATCCGGCAGTTGATCTTGCGCACCTGTGCCTCCCCAATCCGCTGGATCTCTTTTTCCTGCAGCGCGCGCAGGAGTTTGGACTGCAGATAAATCGGCAGTGAATTGATCTCGTCTAAGAATAACGTCCCGTTCTCCGCCTTTTCGAACATCCCCACGTTGTCGATCGCGCCGGTGAACGCCCCCTTCTTCGTGCCAAAGAGGATGCTCTCCAGCAGGTTATCGGGGATCGCGGCGCAGTTGACCGCCACGAAAGGCCCTGCATAGCGCTCGCTGGCGTTGTGGATGCTCTGGGCGAACATCTCTTTTCCCGTGCCCGTCTCTCCGTACAGCATGACCGGCATCTGCTTGGCCGCAAAACGCTTAGCCGTGGAGATGGCGTTCTTTAAGGGCGCGCTGTTCCCGATGATATCGTCAAAGACGTATTTCGTGCCGTTCTGCAGCCGTTTCGTGTGGGTCTTGTAGACCATCTGCCGCCCGAACTGGCTGTTGCGGATCACCCGCTGCTTCATACTGTCGAGATCGTCGCAGATCGCATAGACTGCCTGGATCTGTTTGCCTTCGGCGACCAGATAGGTGCTGGTCAGGGTATTGACCACTTTGCCATGACTGAACCACTCCAGATTTTCATCTCTGCACAGTTGACCGGTCCGCAGGGCGATCCGGCAGGGGGAATCCTTTTCCTCTGTGAAGACGATATCCTTATAGACCTCCTGTAAAGTCTTCCCTAACACCTCGCTGCGCGTATAATTGTCCAGCCGCTCCGCTGCCCGGTTCACATAGAGTATGCGCTCATCCTGATCCACCACATAGACCGCTGATGAGATATTCTCTAAGATCTCTGATAAAAGTTCTTTTTTGACTGATGATCTCTTATCCTCCATCTTCCTCTCCTTCTATCCGTCAATTTTTATTGCTTTTTCGCGGTTTGGAAATTTTTATTGCGGCAATTTTTATTTACACTATGATACCATATCTCCTGCGCCACGGCAAACCTTTCCGGATGATCCTCGCCCGGATCCGTACGGGAACACTCTGGATAGATTAAGGAAACGATCTATCTTTTATATTTTTTTTGCCAAGATCACTAAGAACTGGCACGGATCGTGCTTTATAACCAGGCATCAAGAGTCCACGGCAAATGGACACAAAACACAGCATAAAGGAGAATAGAAATATGGCAATCAAAGGTTTAACATCTTATTACGAAACGAACAAAAAGGCTTATCAGGCACTGTCCGAAGAACAATGTGAAACGATCATCAACGCATCTTTCGAGATCCTCGAAAAGACCGGTATGGATATCCAGCATCCCCGCGCGCAGAAGCTGCTGCTCGACGCCGGCGCTAAGATGGAAGACGGTAAGGTGAAGATCCCCCGGGAGCTGGTCATCGACTGTATCGATTCCGCCGCCAAAGAGCTGGTGATGTACGACCGCGCAGGCAATGAGAAGTTCCGCGCAGGCGACACCCGTACATATTTCGGCTTAGGCCCCACCAATCCTTTCTTCAACGACTTCAAGACCGGAGAGCGCCGCAACGCCCAAAGGAGCGACGTGGCCGATGCCGCCCTGGTGGCCGATGCCTGCCCGAACATTGATTTTATCATGGGCCTGGCTCAGATCTCCGATCAGAATGTGAAGCTCTCCGATGTATACGAGACGTACGAGATGCTGACGCATACTACAAAGCCAGTGATCAGTTGGGGAATCGACGCAGAAGGCTTGAAAGAACAGGTGGAGATGGGAGCCGCAGTCGCAGGTGGAATGGACAAGTTGGTGGAGAAACCCTTCCTGGCTCTGTTCCCCGGCTGCCCGGTCACACCTCTGATCATCGACACAAAGATCTATGAAAAATTAGAATACTGCGCAAAGAGCGGCCTGCCCCTGATCTGGATGTCCGGCGCACAGCTCGGCTCAGTGACGCCTGTCACCATCGCTGGCGCTTCTGCTGTCGGACTGGCCGAATTATTTGCAGGACTGGTGCTCGCACAGTTGCTCAATAGAGGCTGCGCTATCGCCTGTGGGTTCGTGGTACTGACCGTGGATATGGGGACCACCCACTCCGCATACGGAAGCCCTGAGCACTGCCTGGGTGAGGCCATGATGGCCGACCTGTTCCACTACCTGGATCTGCCCACCATGCAGACTGGCGGTGTGACCGACTCCAAGCTCGTTGACGAACAGGCTGCGATCGAGACGGCCATGCAGGTGCTGACAAATATCTTGAGCGGCGGCCATCTGGTCCATGACGTGGGCTTTATCGACGGCGCCATGAGCGGCGCCCTGGAACAGATCGTTATGACGGACGAGATCATCGGCTACGCACGCCGTATGGAAAGGGGCGTCCAGATCGACGACGAGACTCTGGCCCTGGATGTGATCGACGAGGTGGGACCCGGCGGAGAATTCCTGACCCACGAACACACCTTCGAGAACTTCCGCGATGAATGCTGGTTCCCGACCCTTTTGACCCGGGAGCTGTATGTCAACTGGTCAGAACACAAGATGGATATGCGGACCAGAACACGCAACAAGACAGCCAAGATCCTGGAAGAACATAAAGTGCCGGAACTTTCTGCAGATGTCATGCAGCGATTAAATGATATCCTTGCCGCAGCAGAAGCGCGGGTCGGCGACTAACTCACATATGTTGAAAAGACACAGGAGATCCTTTATGTTTTTTGAAAGGATCTCCTGTGTCTCTTTTAATACCCATACCTCTCCCGATATCTCAAGAACATGGCCCCAGACAAGGCCAGCGCCATCAGCTCCGCCGCAGGCGTCGCCAGCCAGATCCCGTTCACGCCCATGAACATCGGCAGCACGATCATCGTGATCAGCATGAACACAAAGGACCTGGAAAATGCCAGGAGCGCCGAGATCCCCCCGTTTGATAAGGCCGTGAACATCCCGCTGGCAAAGATATTGAAGCCGATAAAGAGGAGCGCCGCCGTACAGATCCTGTTCCCGGTCACCGCCAGATGATACACCGGATCAGCCGGACGGGCAAAGACCGCCACCAACGGCCTGGTCAGCGCGAAAGAAGCCGCCGCCGATACAAGAGAGATCACAGCGATCACCCTTAAACTGAGAGCGATCAGCTTTTTCAGCTTTTCCCGGTCCTGCTCCCCATGATAGTAGCTGATCATGGGCGCGACCCCATAAGAATACCCAGTGTACAGAGAGCTTGCAAACATCAGTACATACATGATGATCGTGACCGCTGCCACCCCATCCTCACCGACGTAATGGAGCATCGTCCAGTTGAACATCATCGTGATGATCCCGGTGACCAGCGCCGTCGCCATCTCTGAGCATCCGTTTGTGGCCGCGTTGACGAGCACTTTGGCACGGAATACAGGCTTTTTAAAATGCAGGAGGCTCTCTTTCCGGCTGAAGACGAAGACCCCGACGACAGCCGTCACAGAATAGCCGAGGCCCGTCGCGACCGCCGCGCCGCTGATCCCCATGCCCAGAACGGCGATAAATACGTAATCGAGCACCATGTTCAGTACGCCGCCTGCCACCGAGCAGATCAGGGACAGGCTGGCCTTTTCACTGGCGATCATGTAGAGCGTGAGATTGTTCATCAGCAGGATCGGCACGGTAAACACCAGATACCGGCTCAGATACGCCGTACAGTACCCTTCCACCTCTGCCGAAAGCCCCATACCGGCAAAGATCCAATCCATCGCCAGATACCCCGCCACACACATCACGATCCCCACAAGGATATTCACTAAGATCAGAAACGTGAAGTCCTCCTTTGCCTCATCCGCCTTCTGCTCCCCCATCTTTTTCATGATGACCGCGCTGCCGCCGGTGGCCAGCATGGTGGAGATGGCCGTGACGAGCTGGATGATCGGCGCTGTCAGGTTGATCGCCGAAAGAGCATCCGTACCGATCAGGTTCGACACGAACAGCCCGTCGACCATCGTGTAAAAAGACATAAAGACTGTCATTGCGATCGTCGGCACAGCAAACCTCAGGATATTTTTTAGTGTGACAGGTTTTTCGTATGCATTAGAGTTTTCCATAGATCCTCCCTCCGTCCGCCTTGTATCTGTTCCTCATATGTGGTAGTATAGACCGTACAGTAACTGTACAGTCAATACAAGATCGATATTTTTTACGAGGCGGCTATGGACAAAAAAGAAAAACTCCTCACGATCTGCCAGTTTGCGGCCATGCACGGCATCAACAAAAAAACTCTTATGTGGTATGATGAGATCGGACTGTTCAGACCGGCCACGGTCAACCCAGAAAACGGCTACCGTTACTACAGCTATCATCAAAGCCCCATCCTTGAGACGATCTTGCTGCTGCGGGAGCAGGATGTGTCCATCAACGAGATCCAGGATTTCATGAAAGACCGCTCCGCTGACCGCTTAAAATGTCTTCTGGAAGAAAAGCTCGCGGACTTGGATAGGCAGATCACACACCTGCAGGCGGTCCGGACGACTTTATGCACACACCATCAGAACATGTCCACCCTGCTGACCATGGACCTATCTGAGATCAGGATCGTCGAAAAAGAAGCGCACTGTCTGGTCACCGTAGACGTGGATCCGGACACCACCTTTGAACAGGAAGTGGAACTGATCACCGCACAGACAGAGAAGTACCAGCTCGGCCGTCTCCACAAGGCGTCCTATGGCTCCATGATCTCCGTCGCCAGCCTGCTGGACGGTCATTTTGACGACTATTCCAAACTCTTTATCGAGATCCCTTTTCTCCCTTATCAGCCCGGGCTGCACATCGCGCCCAGCGGCAGATATTTAAGAGCTTTTCATAAAGGGGAATGGGACGGGATCCCGAAACGGTATCAGGAGATCTTTGGATATGCCAAGGAACATGGGCTGACGCTCCATGGCTATTCTTACGAAATGGGGATCAATGAGAATGTTATCGACCGGATTGAGGATCATATCGTACAGATTGAGATCTTGGTCAGCGGAGGAGCATAAAAAGGTGGTTGCAGACATCTGCTATATCATTGCCTATATACACACTCTCATAGTCCCTGAAGTCATCCCTTGTGGTCGTTCCCGTCAGTACAGCGGCAAATCTGATCCCTGCATTTTCGGCCGTCTTGGCATTGACTAAACTGTCTCCCACGTAAAGCACTTCTTCTTTCATCACTCCCAGACGTCTGATAGCCAAGAGTGTTCCTTCCGGATCCGGTTTCTCTATTTTTACATCTTCAGCGCCAACAATGATATCGATCAGCTCCTCTGCATCGTATTTCTTTAAGATCTGATCGATCCTATAATGAAATTTTGTCGTAACGATAGCCGTCTTATATCCTTTGGCTTTCAGGTCTTGCAAAACGGTTTTTACCCCTGCATAAAGTTCAGTATGATCGACCATGACCTCATCCGCTTTTTCCTTAAACAGTTTAACAAACCGTTCTGCCCTGTCTGGATCCTCATCTGATGTTAATGCAAAATATGTCTCTTTCAAAGATAAACCTATCGCCTTTTTTATGTCGGCAATACCGGGAGTTGCGTGACCTGATCTTTGCAAGGCATGATCTATACTTAGTACGATGCCCTCTGTGGAATCTCCTAATGTAAGATCAAAATCGAAGATCAATGC
>CAJTYN010000067.1 GCA_910584115.1 uncultured Lachnospiraceae bacterium | reverse complement strand
TTTCCTGCTCTGGTGTTCCCCTATAAGGAATGTTGATTCTTTCGTCACTCATTTTATAATACCCTCCTTATTCCACATGAACTGGATACCCGGGGCGCCGCTGTCAGGACACCGACACCCCAGGATCATTTTTTATGATCAAAACATTTTAGCCTTTTTTTTGCGTACGATATTCGGTACTTCCATATACTGGCAGCATTCCTTTTCTTCGGTGGCTTTTTCTACCTGGACGGCGGTCACCTTATACTCAGGTGTCTTGGAGAAATCATCCAAGTGGTCGCCTACCAGCCAGTTTGAGTTACCGTCTAAGAAATGGAATGGCATCCAAACTTCGCCCTTGCTCGTCTTGCCGGATACTCTTGCCCAGGATGCGATACGTCCATGTGGGGAAGATACATATACTTTGTCGCCTTCTTCGATCCCGAGAGCTTTCGCGTCTTCGGTGTTGATCTCGATGAAGGAGCTGCCGGAGAGTTCATTGATCTCAGGCGTCCGTGCGGTCATGGCACAGGCATTGTAATGATAGAGTACACGGCCAGTGATCATGATGAACGGATATTCTTCGGATACCTGCTGTGTGGACGGCTGGTACTTCGCTGGATAGAAGTAGCCCAAGCCTCTTGCAAATTTACCCACATGCATGATCGGAGTGCCCGGATGATCTTTCGCCGTACAAGGCCACTGCAGACCTCTGCCGCCGACTTCCGCGCTGTCCAGCCTCTCATGGCTGATGCCTGCGAATGATGGAGTGACGGACGCGATCTCATCCATGATCTCGGCAGGAGTGAGGATCGGCTGGTCATAGCCCATCTTCTGCATGATCAGTGAGAAGATCTCTGTATCTGGTTTAGTGCCTGCGATCTCGATGGCTTTGCGCACTCTCTGTACGCGGCGCTCTGTATTCGAGAACGTACCTTCTTTTTCCAGATAGGAACGGCCTGGTAAGATCACATCGGCATACTTCGCTGTCTCTGTCATGAACAACTCGTCCACGACTAAGAAATCCAGGCTCGTCAGAGCTTTGATCACGTGGTTCGTATCCGGATCTGTCACGACCGGATCCTCACCGAAGATGAACAGACCTTTGATCTTGCCGTCGATCATGTCATGGAAACATTCCGTTGCCATCCTTCCGGGCTGTAAGTGTTTCAGGTCTACGCCCCAAGCCTTCTCGAATTTCTCTGTGACAGCCGCATCTGCGACCTTCTGATAACCTGTATATACGTTTGGCTGAGCACCCATATCGCAGGCACCCTGCACGTTGTTCTGTCCACGGATGGGGTTCACGCCGCAGCCTGCCTTACCCAGCTTTCCGACCATCATGGCCATGTTGGACATGGACATAACACCTTCTGTACCTGTGTGATGTTCTGTGACACCCAGGCAGTACATGATCGGAGCACGGTCAGCTTTTGCATACAGACGGGCGGCTGCCCTTAAGTCTTCTGGATCGATGTGGCATATCTCACCGACTTTTTCAGGTGTGTAATCCTTCACAATCTCAGCCAGTTCTTCAAATCCTTCTGTTCTATTAGCGATAAATTCTTTGTCGATCAAGCCTTCTTCGATGAAGACGTTCATCATACCATTTGCAAATGCAACGTTCGTACCTGGTTTCAGTTTCAGGTGGATCGCTGCTTTCTTTGCAAGGTCTATCTCACGAGGATCGACTACGATGAGCTTCGCGCCTCTCGCAACTGCCTGACGTACCTGCATACCGATGACCGGATGGGCCTCTTCAGGGTTGGAGCCGCACAATAAGATCACATCTGAATCATGTGTGATATCTTCGATGGTGTTTGTCATAGCACCAGAACCTAACGTCATTGCCAGACCGGCAACAGTAGGTGCATGTCAAACGCGCGCGCAGTTATCGGTATTGTTTGACTCAAACGCAACCCGGGTCATCTTTTGGAGCATGTAGATGTCCTCGTTGGTTGAACGTGAGCAAGCAAAACCTGCCAGCGCCTGACCTCCATATGTATTTTTAAGCTCTGTAAATTTCGATGCTACTAAGTCCAGGGCTTCATCCCAACTAGCTTCTTTAAATTCGCCAGTCGCCCTGTCCTTGATGAGTGGTGTGGTGATCCTGTCATCGCTCTGCGCGAAGTCAAAGGATGCGGAACGCCCTTTCACACACAGCAGGCCTCTGTTGGACGGGCCGTCTGCTGCTTCCACGTCTACGACTTTATTATCCTTTACATATACGTAATATTGGCATCCAGTCGCACAATGCGGACATGTGGTGAGGACTTTTTCAACGTCCCAATGACGGTATGTCTTCTGTTTTTTCATGGTGAGTGCGCCTGTCGGACAAGCCTGTACGCAGTTACCACAAGATTCACAGTTGCTGTCTGCCCAGTCCATACCCATTGCCGGACTGATCACAGACTTGAATCCACGCTGTGTCGTATCGATGGATCCGCGGCAGGTACGTTTCTGACATGTGTTCACGCACCTATGGCAGAGGATACACAGATTCGGGTCATATGTAAAGAACTTGTTTGAATCGTCGATCGGTTTTTCAACCCCTTCAAAAGGCACGTCCTTCACGCCATACTCGAAGCAGAGATCCTGCAGTTTACACATACCATTCTGCGGACATGAGAAGCAATCTGTCTTATGATTGCTCATCAACAATTCAAGGACGCCTCTCCTGGCTTTCACTACCCTCTCAGTCCTCGTGTGGACTACGTTCCCGTCAGCAGCAGGGAATGAACATGCTGTGACTAACTTGGGCATTCCTTCGATCTCGACCATACACATACGGCAAGATGCTTCAGGAGTGACATCTTTTAGATAACATAATGTTGGGATCTCTACACCGGCAACTTTAGCTGCCTCTAAGATCGTAGAGCCTTGTTCGACTTCTACAACGATCCCATCGATGCTCACTTTGATCATCGTATCTCCTCCTTTTTGGATTTTTGTTGCTAATAAAACATTTTAGGATCTTACGGGATTGACTCCCGTTCATATCTCTTATACATCTTATCGCCTCTCTTTCTCCTATATGACCACGCACATCACAAAAGTCTATAAATGATATCCTATAGATACAGATCGCTGCCCATCCATGGTCCCAGCACTTCCGGGATCTTGATCCTGCCGTCCTCCACATCCTGTCCCTGTTCCAGGATCGCCGCGAACAACCTGCTGGTGGCCAGCCCGGAACCGTTTAACGTGTGGGCATAGTGAAGCTTGCCCTTTTCGTCCCTGTAACGGGTGTCCGTCCGTCTCGCCTGGTAATCCCGGGCGTTGGAGATGGAACTGACTTCCTTGTAGACCCGTTCCGCGGGAAGCCACACTTCGATATCATAGGTCTTCGCCATGGCCGCGCTGCAGTCTCCCGCCGCCACCCGTACGACCCTGTAATGCAGATCCAGTTTCTGCATCAGCCGCTCCGACTGCCTCAAGATCTCCTCAAAGGCCTGGTCGGACTGTTCTCTCGTCACGAACTGTACGTTTTCCACTTTATTAAAATGATGTCCCCGGATCATCCCCCGCTCGCTCACATCCCTGCTCCCCTCCCTGCGGAAACAGGAGGTATAGGAGGTGTACTTGAGCGGCAGGTCTGTCTCTTTTAAGATCTTTCCCCGGTGCAGGTTGACCAGTACCGTCTCCGCCGTGGGGATCAAAAACTGTCCGCTGCCCTGGATCTTATAGGCGTCTTCCTCGAACTTGGGAAACTGCCCGGCGCCAAAACCGCAGATCTCCCGCGCCACAGGCGGGAGCATCACCATCTCATATCCGGCCTTCTGGTTCTCCTCCAGACAGAAATTCAACAGCGCCCATTCAAGCCTCGCCCCAGCGCCCCGGTAGATCCAGTAGCCGCTGCCCATAAGATCGGCCGCCGTCTCATAATCGATCAGTCCATGTCTCCTGCACAATTCGATATGGCTCTTGGGCTGGAAGCCGAATACGGGCTTTTCTTTAAAATGATATAAGATCTCAGCAGTCTCAGGCACGTCGTCGTCCAGCAGATTGGGCAGACGGGACAGGATATCCTGCAGCCACTCTGCTCTTGAACGAAAGACACCTTCCAGATCGCGGATCTTCTCGTCTATATCACGGATCGACAGCAGCAGATCCTCTGCATCTGCCCCCTGTTTTTTGCGGGCGGCCACTTCTTTTGATAAAAGGTTCTTCTCATGCGTCCTCTCCTGCAGGTCTGTCTGCAGCCGCAGCTTCTCCTCATCCAGCCGGAGGATCCCCTCCACTGAGATGTCCGCACCTCTCCTGTCAAAATTCTCCTGGACCTGTCTTGGATGCCGCCGGATCCGTTGTATATCTAACATATGATAAGATCTTCCATGTCAAAGATCATTATGATGATCTTAATGATAATGCTGTAATATCATGTCTTTATTAATGATACTAACATAAATCTAACGATTTGTATATAGAAATTTGTGAATTTTTTAAGAAACTGTGTTTTTTTGCCGGATCGACTGCCTCAGATTGCATAATTTCCCGCCAGATCTTTGCCATATCTTCACAGATGGCATGCCACAAAATGTTCATCTCCGACTTCTCTCAATCCAGGTTCCTGTTCCCGGCATCTCTGCTCTGCGTAGGGGCATCTGTTCTGGAACCGGCATCCTCTCGGCGGGTCGATGGGGCTTGGGATCTCCCCGTCCATGCGGATCCGCACTTTGGCTGCCTCCACCCGGGGATCCGGGATCGGGATCGCCGATAAGAGCGCCTGGGTGTAGGGATGCCGGGGGCTGTCATAGAGCTGGTCCGCCGTGGTGATTTCCATGATCTTCCCTAGGTACATGACCATCACCCGATCGGAGATGTGTCTGACCATGGACAGGTCATGGGCGATGAACATGTAGGTCAGCCCCCGTTCTCTTTGGAGCCGTTCCAGGAGATTGACGATCTGGGCCTGGATCGAGACGTCCAGAGCGGAGATCGGCTCGTCGCAGACGATGAATGCCGGTTCCACCGCCAGTGCCCGGGCGATCCCGATCCGCTGCCGCTGCCCGCCGGAGAACTCATGCACATAACGGCTGCCGTAGGCCGGATCCAATCCCACCGTGGCCAGGAGTCCTTCCACCCGCTCCCTGATCTCGGCCTCATTTTTTGCCATCCCATGGGCGCGGATGCCTTCCGCGATGATCTCCTGGACTTTCATCTTGGGGTCTAAGGAGGCATAGGGGTCCTGGAAGATGATCTGGGCCTGTTTGGTAAAGCTCTGCCTGCTCTTTTTATCCATGGCGTGTACGTCTTCTCCCCGGTACAGTACCTGTCCGTCTGTCTTTGGGTAGATCCCCAGGCAGGTGCGCCCGCAGGTGGTCTTCCCGCAGCCGGATTCCCCTACGACGCCCAGTGTCTCCCCCTGGCGGATCGAGAAGGATACATCATCGACGGCCTTCAAGATCTTATTTTTTCCCACTTTAAAATATTTTTTTAATCCGCGCACTTCCAATAAGCGGTCTGCATTATCTGTCATCGTCGTTCCCCCCTTGCAGCCAGCAGAAGACCTGATGCCCTTCGGCCAGCTCCGTCTCCTGTGGTGATCTCGTCTCGCAGACAGGCAGTCTCTTCTTGCATCTGTCTGCAAATGGACAGCCGGTCGGCGGTGCGGCCATATTGGGCGGCGCCCCCTCGATCGTCTCCAGCTGCCCACCCAGGATATCGAGCCGCGGCACTGCACGCAGCAGCGCTTCCGTGTATGGATGGGCCGGATGGTAGAAGATATCCTCGGCGCTCCCTTTTTCCACGATCTTTCCCGCGTACATGACGATGATGTCCTGCGCGAAATCTGCCACGATCCCCAGGTCATGGGTGATCAGGATGATCGTCATGCCCTGCTCTTTCTGGATCTCTTTCATCATCTCCAGGATATCTGCCTGGATGGTCACATCCAGGGCCGTCGTCGGCTCGTCGGCGATCAGAAGCTGCGGGTGCAGGGTCAGCGCGATCGCGATCATCGCTCTCTGGCGCATGCCGCCGGAAAATTCATGGGGATATTGTCTCATGCGCATGGCGGCGCCTGGGATGCCTACCTGCTCCAGCATGCGGATCCCTTCCTGCCAGGCTTCCTGCCTGCTCGTCCTGCGGTGGACCCGTATCTTCTCTGTGATCTGCTTTCCGATGTTCATGGTGGGATTTAACGCCGTCAGGGCGTCCTGGAAGACGATGGAGCATCTCTGCCCCCGGTAGTCCTCCCACTGTTTTTCGGTGTATGTCAGGATGTCCTCTCCCTGGAAGAAGATCCTGCTCTCCTCGGCGATCACGCCCGGCCTTTGGATCAGCCCCATGATGGTCTTGGCGGTGACGGATTTCCCGCAGCCGGATTCCCCCACGATCGCTGTGACTTTCTTCTCGCGGATGCCGAAGGAGACGTCCCGGACTGCCTGGATCTTCCCGGCGTGTGTGTCGAAATGGACAGATAGATTTTTCACTTGTAAGATCTTGCTCACGATCTTTCCTCCTCTCTTTCGTTTATTCAGCCAGTTTTGGATCCAGGATCTGCTGGAGCATATCGCCCATCACGTTGAAACATAAGACCGTGATCAAGATCAGCGTGCCCGGGACGACGGCCAGGATCGGGTTATGGAGGATGTACTGCTGCGCGCTCTGCAGCATGCTGCCCCAGGAGGCCATGGGGAGCTGCACGCCGTAGCCCAAGAAGCTCAGCGCCGATTCATCCAGGATCGCGTTGGCGATGCTGAGGCTGGCGGCGACGATGACCTGGGGCATGAGATTGGGGATGATGTGCCGTCGGATGATCGTGCTCTGACGCACGCCCAAGGCCTTCGCAGCCACCACGAAATCCCGCTCTTTCAGGGACAGTGTCTGTGCCCGCACCACCCGGGCGACTTTCGTCCAGGAGAAAAAGGCCAGCATCAGCACCAGCGTCACCATATTGCGCGGCATGAACGCATACACGACGATGATGAACAGAAGGCTCGGTACGGAGAGGAAGATATCCACGATCCGCATGAAGAGCATATCCACCTTGCCCCCTTTGAAACCGCTGACGGTCCCGATGAACGTGCCGAAGACGACGGCCACGCACATGGCGGCAAAACCCACCAGCAGGGAGACTCTCCCGCCGTACAGCGCCCTGGTAAATGTGTCGCGCCCCAGGTCGTCCGTCCCTAAGATATGTCTGCCGCTCATCCCCTGCAGTTTCTCCGACACATTGACGGCGTCCGGGTCATAGGGGGACAGAGGGGCCAGGAGAGAGGCGAGGATCACCAGCAGGAGCAGGACGGCACATACGACGGTCATCTTATTTGAGAAAAAGATCTTCTTCATGGCTCTTTTATCCATTGCGCGCCTCCTTTCCCTGCTTGATCCTGGGATCGGCGAGTCCGTACAGGATATCCGCCAGGAAATTCCCGATCAGGAGCACGATGCATGTCAACATGGTGATCCCCATGATCATCGTATAGTCGCGGCTGTTGATCGCGTCCATGCACAGGGTCCCCAGCCCCGGCCAGCCGAACACGGATTCCACGATAAAGGATCCTGTGATCAGCGTGCCGAAGTTCATCCCCACCATGGTGATGATCGGCAGGAGACAGTTCTTCAGGACATGGCGCAGCAGGACCTGTGTCTTTGGCACGCCTTTGGAGATCGCGGTCATCACGTACTCTTCTTCTTTCTGCTCGATAGTATTGGAGCGGATATACCGGACGAATACCGCTGTGTTGTTCACACTCAGGACGATCACGGGGAGGATCCCATGCCGGATCACATCCAGGGCCGACTCCACCCCGATCGTGCGCATGCCCGCGCTGGGCAGCCAGCCCAGATTTAGCGAAAAAACAATGATCAGCATGATCCCGAACCAGAACGCGGGCAGGGAGATCCCCAGATAGGACACGGCGCTGATCAGGTTGTCGATCCATCTGTTCTTATGATACCCCGCCAGCAGGCCCAGTGGGATCGCGATCAGCACCGAGAGGAGGAGCGCTGCCCCCATCAGCCCGATCGTGTTGGGGAGTCTGTCCAGGATCTGTTTTTTGACCGGCTGGTGGTTGCTGATGGACAGTCCCCAGTCCCCTTTTAACATCTTTCCCGCCCAGTTGATATACCTCTGCGCCACATTTCCCCGCAGACCTAAAGATGCCCGCATGTCGTCCAGCTGTTCTTCTGACATCTTATATGTAGAGACAGAAGGGGATGTGTACAGATACAGAGGATCGCCCGGTGAAAAGTATATGATCGAAAAGGCGAACATGGACACGATCACGAACACGGATGCCATCTGCGCCAGCCGTTTCACTATGAAATCTCTCATCATCTTCTCCTATCTGAGATAAAAAATAGATCCTGTCTCAGGCAAGATCTATTTTTTATCATTTCTCTTAAATCCTATTCAAAATAGAGTTTTGTATAGTCTTCAAATACAGGTGTCGTCTTGCATTCTTCCGTACCCTGCAGGTCAGAGCTGGTGATGAAGCAGTAATTCGGGTACGCGATGGGATATACGAGATACTCATCATGGGCTTTCTGCTGCAGTTCTCTGTAGATCTCGCCCCGTTTTTCCATATCGGTCGTTTCCCTGCCCTGTACGAACAGGTCTAAGATCTCATCGCTGGCATCCACGTTGACGCCCCATGTCCCGTCGTACATACCAGACACGACAGAATCCGGATCCCCGATCGCGGCGTACTCATTCAGATACAGTTCGTAATCCGCCTTGTCCGTAAATACTACGTCAAAAAAGCCGTTCGCGTCGATCCCTTCGATCTCCACGTTCACGTCGATCGCTTTTAACTGCTGCTGGATCAGGAGCGCCGTATCTTCCATATAGGAACGGTCTGTGTTGTAATGCAGTTTGATCGTCTTTCCCGTCAGGCCGGACTTGTCCGCCAGTTCTTTCGCCGTATCCAGATCCTGTTCGTAGCCCTTGAGCTCTTCATCATAGAAAAGGTTCTGGTTACTGAAGATCGTATTGGCCGGGATGCCCATGGACGCGCCGTAGGCACCTTCCACGATCTCCTGCTGATCCAACGCGGCAAATACGGCTTTCACCGCATCCCGGTCTTTCCATGTATCACAGAATTTATTCCATGCCAGATATTTTACACGGCCTTCGCCCAACTGATGGAGCTCTGCTCCGTCCACGTCCTTAAATCCTTCCACTGTCGCATCGGAGGACGCCAGGAGATAATTGATCTCGCCGTTCTTGAACGCCACTTCCTGTGCGCTGGGATCGGAGATCACCTGGAAGACGATCGTGCCGATCTGCGGCGCGTCCCCGTAATAATCCTCGAATTTCTCCAGCACCAGGGATTCCCCGTCATTGAACGCGGAGAGCTTGTAGGGGCCGGAGCCGATGTCTGTCAGGTTCGCTTCCGCCGAGGCGATATCCGTGTTTCCGTCAAACGCGTGCGCGGGGATCAGCTGTAATTTTCCCAGCACTTCCAGATAAGAGGCCGACGGCTTCGGGAGCGTGAAGTTTACGGTCAGGTCGTCCACTTTCTCATACTTGACCGGATCTTCGCCGACAAATACGGTGTTCGTGTAGCCGGCGCCGTTGTTGGTATCCGCGTTGCAGTCCGCGGTAAAGATCACGTCGTCTGCCGTGATCGGCTCGCCGTCGTGCCATTTCAGGCCGTCTTTTAGTTTCAGCGTGTAGGTCAGACCGTCTTCTGAGGCTTCGCAGCTCTCAGCCAGATAATACCGCGTCTCTTCCTGGTCCACATAATACAGCTCGTCCGCAAAAGGCGATAACTGGAATGCGCCTTCCGCCATGGATTCCAGCAGCGGATTGAGATTTGTCACGGTCGCCGATACCGGGATCACCAGCCGGCTGTCCGCAGCGTCCGCGGCGTCTTCGGTGTCCTCTCCGCTCTCTTTTTCAGCACTCTCTGTCTCTTCTGCCTCTTCCTGCGCAGGTGTCTCCTGTGCCGTCCCCGTATCCGATCCGCCGCAGCCTGCGAGCAGAGACGCAGCCATGGCGATGCTGAGGAGTGCGCCTATCAGTTTCTTTTTCATCGTATCCCTCCTAAGATCTTCTATTATTTACAATATTTACTATTTTATGATACCTTCTTTTATTGAAATTGTCAATGTTATCATTTGAAATACAGATAAATAGGATCATAGGAGCCGGACTGCCTTTACGGATCCGTGCACGGTATAACTCGTGTTCTTGATGCACATCTGGCCTGTGAGCGTGGCCTGCTCCCGGACGCTCAGGACCGCATCCACATAGGACATGGATCCATCCACCGGAAGGTCCTCCCATTCCATCTTCCCTGTTCCCAGGAGCGCATAGGTGGTCTTCGGACAGAGGCAGATCTGCGCTCTTTTCGCGGCGATCTTTTCCGCCTGTTTCAGGAATGGATAGGTGAAATGCTCCACCATGTATTCCATGTTCTTCGGTCCTAAGATGTTCAGGCCGCCGGAGGAGTCGGCGTAGCTGATGAGATCTACGTCGTAGGCGACCGCCTTCTCGATGAAACGGAGCAGTTCCTTCGCAAAACGGTCAAAGACCTGCTGCATCTTCTCCGGCTGTTTCCGCATGTGGCGGAACACCTGCCGCGCGTCCATGAGCACGTTCAATATGGTAAATGGCCCGGAGATATCCAGGACCACGTTTTCGCCCTGTCCCCGCAGATACTGGCAGGCTTTTAGCGTCTCATGGATCCTGCCCTTTTCAAAGTCGATCTCCTGCAGGGCGAGGAGTTCTTCCGGCGTCTCGCAGATGTATTCTTTGGCCCGGGGGCCGGCCGTGGCGTTGCCCAGGTTGATGATCCCGCCCATGGCCTCCGCCTCCAGTGTGTGGCAGAACGGGAGCTCGCAGAAATTTACGCCCTCGCTCTCTTTGATCTCCTGGGCAATCTTCACCATGGTCTCCCAGTGGAGATAGGCATCCGGATATGTCAGGTTCAGTTTCTCCGTGATCGCGCCGCTGATGCCCACGGCGTTATCGTATGTACAGTTAAAATCAGCGATCTTTCCCAGATCGGATCCCTCCCTTCAACAATTCTTTTTTTCCGGCGTGTCCCGGGAAGATCAGGCAGTCCGAGAACAGCCGCTCGTATCCTTCCGTCGCGCCCAGTTCCATGTATTCCATCTGTCCGGCCAGCTCTTCCATCTCCCGCTTGGCCCGGGCGGACATCAGCGCCATGTACGCGCCTGTCTTGGAGGAGTTTCCCACGTATGTGATCTTCTCCTTGACGCCTTCGGGGAGGATTCCCGTCCCTGTGATGCTGTCCGCGGGCAGATGGGCACCGAACTGCCCGGCCACCATGACTTTATCCAGGTCTTCCATGGAAAGGCCCGCTTTATTTAAGAGGGCGGTAAATCCTGAGAGGATCGCGCCTTTGGCCAACTGGACCTGGCGTACGTCCTGCTGGGTGATCAGGAGCGGTTTTTGATCGTCGGCTGTCTCTTCTGCTAGGACGGCTTCCCGCTTCGTCCCGTCCAGCCGGAGTATGGGGAAACGGTAGTCGTTTGGATCGAGCTGGTCTTTCTTTATGAAGACGCCGGTGGGGCGGATGAGTTCTGTCCGCAGGAGTTCTCTGACCGCTGCGAGGATCCCGCTCCCGCAGATCCCGGCGGGCTTTCCGCCGCCGATCACATCCACCTTGACGCCCTCTTCTGTAATGTGTACGTCTTCCACCGCACCCTGGGCGGCGCGCATCCCGCAGCGGATGTTCATCCCCTCCAGGGCCGGACCGGCCGCGCAGGAACAGCAGAGGAGCCTGCCGTTGTGGGAGAGGACGATCTCCCCGTTGGTCCCGATGTCGATGAAAAGAATCGTCTCCCGGGCTTTTTCCAGGCCGCATACGTAAGTGCCGGCCACGATGTCCGCGCCGATGTAGGCGGATACGGAGGGCAGGCAGTAGAGCCGGGCTCCTTTTGCCGCCTGCAGGCCGATCTGTCGGGCGGGGATGTCCCTGGCATTTACGAAGATGGGCGCATAGGGGGCCTTTCCGATCGGGGACGCG
Organism: uncultured Lachnospiraceae bacterium; assembly: GCA_910584115.1. Taxonomy (GTDB): domain Bacteria; phylum Bacillota; class Clostridia; order Lachnospirales; family Lachnospiraceae; genus MGBC164599. The sequence continues at coordinate 2,776 of CAJTYN010000067.1, read as the reverse complement.
TCTATATTTAAGAGCATGTGCATCATGGTGCAGTTTGCGCCCACGGTGATCTCATAGATGTGTTCTCTCGATACGCCCGCCTGGGTGCAGATCTCCTGGATCATGTCGTTGATGGATCCGACGATCGCTGCCTGGAGCTTTTTCCGTCCGTCTTCCGGGTGTTCCAGCTCGTAGGTGATCCGGGTCAGCACATCCAACCCGAAATGTTTCTGGGCGTTGATCATGGAGGCGTTGGCCAGTTCCTCTCCGGTGTGCAGGTCGATCAGGGCGCAGACCACCGTCGTGGTGCCGATGTCCACGGCGACGCCGTAGGAGGCGTCCGATGTATCGCCCTCTTCCAGTTGGATGAGCCGGGTACAGGATCCGTCTTTATGACTTTTATATAAGACAGCGGTCATGATCCCGGGCTGGGCTTTCACATCTGAGAGCACGTCCAGATCGATCTCTATCAGCGCATCCATTTTCTCTATGTCCTCCAGTTGGCTGCGGATCTGTTCCTCATAGGGCATCTGTCCGTCCAGCCCGGGCTTTTTGATCTGGATCACCTGTTTGATGATGTCGCAGTCGAAGGCGAGATCCGGGACGTACCCGTCTGTCAGCACTTCATGTCTGCGCTCTTTCTGAAGGAGTTCGATCTCTATGTCGTCTCGCGGCTCGGTCAGGCAGGCCAGACGGATGCCCGCGGCGCGTTCTTCCGGTTTTAACAACTCTGCTTCTGTGGGATGCGCCGCCGGAGGATCCGCGGATAGGATCTTCACGCGGCATTTGCCGCAGATCCCTTTGCCGTTGCAAGGGTTATCCACGAAGATCTTCTCTTTTAAAAGGATCTCCAGCAGGTTTTTCCCTGGATCATAGGGGATGGTCTGTCCGGATGGATGTATCGTTATCTTAGGCATTGGCTGGGACCTCTTCTTTTAATGTCTGCAGGATCGCCTGGATGTTGATCAGCGGCGAGGTGGTGCCCAGGCCGCACGCCGGAGCGATGATGTCGGATCCGCTCTCCACGCAGTTTTTCGTCAGCTTGGCCACGCGGGCGGGGTCGCCAAATTCCAGCGCGTAGGTGCTCACGTTCCCCATCAGCACCCGGTCTCTGAGATTTTTCCGGGCGTCTTTCATGGAGACGACGGAATCGAAGCTCAGCACGTCGCTGTGTACAAGGTCGATCTGCCTGTATACGTTCTTCATCTGTCCGCAGATGTGGACGATCGTGCCCACGCCTGTCTCTTTCAGCGCCTCCAGGAGCATATTGAGATAGTGGACGGCAAATTCCTCGAACATCCGGGGACCTAGGATCTCGCCTGTCCCGCTGGGGTCTGAGATGGCGATCACGTCCGCACCCGCCTGGACCTGGGCCCGGGCGAACTTGATGATCTCTCTGGTCACAAAGTCCATGTAGGCATGGGCCGCCTCGTTCTTTTTGCGCAGTTCTTTGTAAAAAATCACGGGCTCCATCACGGAGCTGGCCGTGCTGACCGGACCTGTCACATTGCCGATGATCGGCACGTCCAGGTCTTTTTCTTTTAAAAGGCGGATGGCGTCTAAGACGACCCTTGCCCGCCCGGTGTTCTCGTCGAGGGGTTTCAGGCTCTCCCATTCTGTGACTGAGCCGATGGCGTAGCCGGTCACATGGGGTTCGGACTTTTTATTTCCCATGGTGATCTGGGCGCCCAGGGCTTCGGCCTCCACGGTCATGCAAAAGGGCACGCCCATGTTTTCAAAACAGCCGTTCTCATAATTTGCCAGCGCCAGCCGGGCCATCATCTCCGGGTCCGTGTGGGCTTCGGGCCAGCTCGCACCGCTCTTGTCCATCAGTTCCGTGGTGATCATGTTCATCATCCCGCCCGGGCAGATGCAGGGCGGCCGATCTACGGCCTCGTGGTGAAAGGCTTTTTTTAATCGTTCTTTCTCTGTCAAAATAACCCCGCCTTTCTTATGCGATCCCGACCAGTTCTTTCGCTTTTTTTACCGCGCCGACAGCGTTCACGGAGTAGCCGTCCGCCCCGATATCGTTGGCGTATTTCTGGGAGACGGGACTTCCGCCCACCATGACCTTGAACTGGTCGCGGATGCCCCGCTCTTCCAATTTCTCGATGACGGTCTTCATGCCGATCATGGTGGTGGTCATCAGGGTGGACATACAGATGATCGCGGCGCCCACTTCCACGGCTTTGTCCACGAAATCGTCCAGCGGCACGTCCCGGCCCAGATCGTAGATCTCAAATCCGGCGGTGTCCATCATGATCTTCACCAGGTTCTTGCCGATGTCGTGGGTGTCGCCTTCCACCACGCCGATCACGATCTTCGGCTTGTCAGCGCCGCTCTCCTCCACGGGAAGGTGCGGGCGCAGCACGTCCAGTCCGGCATACATGGCATCGGAGCAGAGGAGCACGTCCGTGACGAAATACTCTTCGGCATCGTATAAGTCGCTCACTTTGTTCATGCCGTCTACCAGACCGTCCATGATCCCGTCGTAGGCCGGGTAGCCGCCCTCCAAGTATTCGTTGGCCACGTCAACGACCGTCTCATCTTCCATCTCCACGACACATTCTGATAACTGTTCCAGTAATTCTTCTTTTTGCTTTGCCATTTTATCTCTCTCCTTCAGCAGATCTCACATCTGACGTTAAAATGTACAGAGTTTCTTTTTCTTTTCTAAAAAAATTATACAGTTTTTATCAAAAATGTCAATGGATTTATTTGTTTTTACGATGATGCTGATAGAAAAGCCTGCCCTGCGATATATACAGGACAGGCTCTCTCCTTCTTGCTATCATCT
>CAJTYN010000066.1:6991-14898 GCA_910584115.1 uncultured Lachnospiraceae bacterium | reverse complement strand
AATACCTGGTAGACGTTCAGGATCCCGTACCCCCATTCCCGGTTTGGGTAGGTGAGGGCGGGATTCCGGACGGCGCCGCGGATGAAATAGGATTTCATCTCGTTGGAGCTGAAATAGCGTACCGGTGTCAGGGAGACGCCCCACTGGGTGACCATCGCCGCGCATCCGGCGGTGAACGCGGCGGCGATGGAGGAACCGGTGGCCGTGCCGTAGCCGCCTGCGGGCCGGGGGACGGTCAGACCGACGCCCGGAGCAGTGATATCGGGTTTTATACCATTGAGAGGGGTGAAGCCCCGGCTGGAATAATTGTAAAGGGTGTCGCTGGGGGCCTGGTAAGCGGCTGTCGTGATGACGGGGATCACATTTCCGGGGGAGACGATCGTGGTAAATGGATCCGGTTTTAAAAAGGTGATGTCCGGGTCTACCATGCCGTTTGCCGGGAGCCACATATGAAAGAGTCCGGTGGAGTAGTTGCTGCAGTACACCCGGATCCGCCAGATGCCCTCGGTGGGCTGCCGGAACCGGAAGTAGATCACCTGCCCGCCGGATTCCACTTCCACCAACCCGTAGGAGATGAAGAGGGACGTGTTTTCCAGGATGAAGGGGATCTCCTGATTCTGGTAAAAACGGGCGGGGATGCGGTCCACGACCTCGCCCAGGGGTGACACTACGCCCACGGTGTAGAGTTCCGGCGGATTGCCCCAGAATTCCATGCTGAACCCGGGGGAACCCGCGGGGACCTGTATCTCCACTTCATGGTAAGTATCCGGGCCGGTCACCCTGCCGCTGTAATGATGTGCTCTCCCCGCCTCGTTCCCGCCGGCGATCACGATCGAGAGACCCTGGTAGGCTTTCATGCTGTCGAGGGTACTGGCGAGAGCGCCGTCCCCGGTGTGGGAGCCCTGGTTGGTCCCGAGGCAGAGGCAGATGACCAGAGGCATATTCAGTTTTTCGGCCGTCTCCATCAGATAACGGATCCCCATCATGATATCGTTTTCCTGGAACATGGGGGAAGGTCCGTTGAATTGGTAATACTCCAGCAGGTAGGGTTTGGCTTGTTTTAATTTTACCACGAGCAGACGGGCGTTGGGGGCGACACCTTGGAAATCGTTCTTCTCGTCGATGCTCCCGGCGGCCACACCGGCCAGAGAGGTGCCGTGGCCGTCCGTGTCCCTGCTGGGTACGATCTGATAGGGATCCGGCGAGTCGATGGCCTCCTGGATCTGCGCTCTGCTGTATTCGCTGCCATAGTAGATGCCCTCCGGAGGCGTGCCCGTCTGGATGGTCTGATCCCAGATGGCTTCGATCCGCGTCTGGCCCAGGGGATCCTGGAAAGCTGGATGGGTATACGCGATGCCCGTGTCCAAAAAGCCGATCAGGATGTTCCGGCCGGTCAGGCCCAGCGCAGGGTTTGCCTGGACCTGGAGGACGCCGGATTTGGCTACGCTGGTCGTATCTTCTAATGTGTAGATATTGGGGAGTACACTGTATAAAGTCTCGTTGAAGTAGTCGTCAAAAGGTACCTTCCGGTCCCAGAAGACCTGTATGAAATTCCGGTTGAGGATGTAGGGATACAGCTGCATGTTTTCCAACAGGTCCTCCGGGATATTCGAGGAGGGGAGTATCAGATCCAGGTAATCATCTGATAAGATCATGTCTCTCATATCTGGCATAGGTCAGTAGATCTCACACAATAGGATTCTTTATAGAGTCTATGAGAGAAAGGTATAAAAATAGCACGGGGATCTTACTCCCCGCACTGTATTTTTGAATATGTTCCAGGTCAATAGCCGGTGTCATAAGTCTCACTGGCGGGATCATAGTAATAGTAATCCCCCCCGGTGTCGTAGGATGTACCGTCGTCGTAGATCCCTGAGCCATCGTCGTAGGTCGTGCCGTCATCATAGATCGTGCCGTTGTCGTAGGTCGTGCCGTCATCATAGATCGTGCTGTCATCGTATTCCGTGCCATCCGAATATGTTCCGTTGTCGTATGTACCTGTGCCATCGCTGTATTGGCCGTCTGTATAACCGCCGCTGGTATCCGTCCCGTTACCGGTGCCCGACATCCCGGCATTGCCTGTATTGCCCCCGGCGGACTGAGCCGAACTCAGGTCATTCAATTCGGTGGCTGTATAGAGGCCGTTCACCGCAGACATAGACGCCAGGGTGACCGTGATGTTGTTGCCCAAGGTGATGCCGCTTGAGAGATTGTTGGTCGCAGTCGTTGTGGAACAGGTGTATTCCACGCCCTCAGATGTACGGACAGTCACATCGTTCATGCTGGCCGCCACGATAGTCCCGGTGATCTTATTGGCGCCGCCGCTCGCGGTGTTCCCGGAGAGGCCGTTGGTCGCGGACATATTCCCGGACGCTGAAAAAGTCGTGCTCGTCCCATTTTGGCTCGTGGATGTCCCGTTCGTGGACGGGGCAGGGGTGGCGGTAGGTGTTTCAGAAGCCGCAGCTTTCGTATCTGACGGGGTCGGAGTGATAGCGATCGCAGTGGAATCATCATCTTTTTTTCCGCACCCGCTCAATGGCAGAGAAAAGATGCCGAGGCATAAGATGGATAAAACGATCAGTCTTCTTCTTTTTTTCATGATCTGCTCCCTTGGTTTTTATAGTGTACAGACGAGATATTTCATCATCATTATAGTACGAAAATGGATCTGCCGCAAGTGAGTAATGAAAAAAATCATGAAGTTTTTGTGAAGGGAAAGCCTGGGTCTGGATCCTCATTTATCCATGACGGCGGCTTTAGAGCGCGGATCCGCTTGAAAGAAAAGGAGGATCATGGTATCATCAATGACGAAAATGTATCGGATCGTATCATATATCAGGAGGCGTTTAAAGGATATGAGCAGGTTGGATGAGGATCTGATCTACGAGATCCTCTCCGTGGTGGGAGAAATCCCGGAGGGGCGTGTGGCGACTTATGGGCAGATCGCGCGGCTGATCGGCAGGGACAGGAATGCACGGCTGGTGGGGCGGGTCCTGGCGATGGCGGGGGCTTACGGGGAATATCCCTGCCACCGGGTGGTCGACCATGCGGGACGCCTGGCCCCAGGCTGGCCGGAACAGAGGGAGCTGCTCGGACAGGAAGGCGTTCCCTTCAAAGATCCGACCCATGTGGACCTGAGAAACTGCAGATGGGATGACTGAAAAGGAGATCAAAGAGATTGCTGTACACAAAGCGTTATGCGTCTCCCCTCGGACCGCTCTTGCTGGCAGAGCGGGCGGGCGCCCTTGCCGGACTCTGGATGGAGGGGCAGAAATACTACCTCGGCTCCCTGGGGAAGGAGCAGCGGCAGGAGAGGGACACGGACGTCTTGGATCGGACATGTGACTGGCTGGACCGCTATTTCAAAAAAGAGGCCCCCACGCCGGACGGACTCCCCCTGGCCCCGGAGGGCAGCGCTTTCAGAAAAGAAGTCTGGGCGATCCTCTGTAAGATCCCTTATGGCGAGACGACGACGTATGGTGCCATCGCCCGGGAGATCGCAGGACGCTTCGGCCGGGAGCGGATGTCGGCGCAGGCTGTGGGCGGCGCGGTGGGGCACAATCCCATCTCCATCATCATCCCCTGCCATCGGGTAGTCGGAGCGGGCGGGAGCCTGACGGGCTATGCGGGCGGCCTGGAGAAAAAGATCTTCCTGCTCACATTGGAGGGGGCGGACATGGGGAGGCTGTCCGTCCCTTCCAGGGGAACGGCCTTATGATCGGCGAAAGAGAGGACTGGGAAATGGAATGGAAAGACGGGCGCATACGGTGTAAATGGGCGAATCCCAAGAACGAGATCTACCTGCATTACCACGACAGAGAATGGGGCGTCCCGGTCCGCGACGACCAGCGGCTGTTCGAGATGCTGATCCTGGAATGTTTCCAGGCGGGATTGTCCTGGGAATGTGTGCTGAACAAGCGTGAAGCCTTCCGGCGGGCATTTGACGGGTTCGATCTGGAGAAGGTCTGCGCGTACGGAGAGGAAAAGATCGAGGAGCTGTGTCAGGATAAAGGGATCATACGGAACCGCCGGAAGATCCAGGCCGCGGTGACCAACGCCCGGGTGTTCCAAGAGATCCAGGAGAGCTGCGGCAGCTTTTCCGATTACCTCTGGCATTGGACGGACGGCCAGGTCATCTGCGAAAAAGATAAAGTCAGCTCCCCGCTCTCCGACGCCCTCTCAAAAGATCTGAAAAAACGGGGGATGCGGTTTGTGGGGACGGTCACGGTCTATGCCTATCTGCAGGCGGTGGGCGTGATCTACGCCCATGAAGAGGGATGTTATCTGGAACATGAGTGAAAGGGGAACGTATGGACAAGAATGGGATCTATGAGTTCTTAAAGAACCGGGGCATCTGGCACGAGATCACGGAACATAAGGCGGTCTATAATATGGAAGAACTCTCGGATGTGACTCTCCCATATCCAGAGGCCGACGCGAAGAATCTCTTTCTGCGGGACGACAAAAAGCGCGTCTATTACCTGATCACGGTCAGAGGGGACAAACAGGTGGATCTGAAAGGCTTCAGAAGAGAGCACGGGACCCGCCCGCTGTCTTTTGCATCCGCTGAGGATCTGGGGCGGATCCTCAAGCTGAGACCGGGCGCGGTCACGCCGCTGGGACTCCTAAACGACGACGGACACCAGGTCGGGTTCTTCCTGGATGAAGAGTTTCTGGCCGCGCCGGGGCTGATCGGGGTGCATCCTGATGACAACACGGCCACCGTCTGGCTGAGGGCAGAGGACCTGATCGATCTTGTAAAAGAGCACGGGAACACCGTCCGCGTGATCCGTATACCGCAAAAGGAGAAAGGAATGTAGAGAAGATGAATGATAAGACCAAGTACCAGATCATGAAGAACCGCGAATTTCTGAAAGGGTATCATTCCGGAGATGTGGGAGCGGAGCAGACCGACCAGGAACAGGGCCAGCCGGCGATCCCCAGCATGAAAAAGAGGTGTCGCCAGACCGCGATCCCTCTCCCGGTGGAATTTGACAGACTCGGGATCTCCAACGATATATGGGATCTGATCATGCGGCGGGAGAGCCACCGGAAATATACGCAGGCGCCGCTCTCCCAACATGAGCTGTCTTTCCTGCTCTGGGCCACCCAGGGGATACGCAAGATCGTCGGGCGAAAAGAGCCGGTGACGTTCAGGAGCGCTCCCTCCGCCGGGTCCCGCCATCCGCTGGAGACGTATCTCTTTGTGAACCGGGTGCAGGGGTTGAGAAGGGGACTCTACCATTACCTTCCCGGTGAGCATGCGCTGGAGGTGTGGGATGCGTCCCAGGACTATGAGGCGGAACTGACCCGGGCACTGTGCGGACAGCATTTTGCCGCCGCCGCGCCGGTGCTCTTCGTGTGGAGCGCGCTCCCCTACAGGACGGAATGGCGCTATGGACTCAAAGCGTCCAAATACATCCTCTTAGACGCCGGGCATATGTGCGAGAACCTGTATCTCGCCTGCGGATCCATCGGGTGCGGCGCCTGCGCGGTCGGGGCGTATGACCAGGATATCCTGGACGAGCTTTTGGGCTTCGCCCCGGGGCCGTCGGAAAACCCGCTGTATGAATGTGTGGTCTATGCCGCCGCGGTCGGTAAGATAGAGGGCTAGCATCCGGGATCAGCATCCATTCGGATGGGTCCAGCTCCCCGGGTTGGTATCGTCCGGCAGCAGACCTGCCAGGATGTCCTCATAATGCTTTACTTTCCGGTCCATGTATTCGGCCGTGGCTTTTGCCTCCTCGGCCTTTTGGCGGGCCTGCGCGCGCTGTCTGAGGATGATCTGGTAGCGGGCGTTTAGGTTTTCCGGGGAATCCTCCGACTGGCACAGACGGCAGTATTCTCGGATGTCCTTCAAGGACGCGCCGCATTTTTTCAGACAGGAGATGCCCTGCATCCAGTTGGCGGACTCCTCGTCAAATATCCGGCGGTTCTGGCCATCCCGCCGGCAGGGCAGCAGGTCGATATCGGTATAGTAGCGTACGGTGTGTTCCGATACATGGAACATCCGGGCAAATTGTCTGATTGTATAATACATAAGATCCTCCAAAAAAAAGTCTTGACTTCGAGCAACACGAACTTGTTATACTCTATGATAGTACGAAAGACGATCGTATGCAAGCATGACAGAGATCTTTAAAGGAGAGGTGGAGTATGGCTTATTTAGGTGAAGAGATCAGGAAATTGGGATTTGGCCTGATGCGTCTGCCGCAGAAGGGCGACGCGATCGATGTGGAACAGGTAAAAGAGATGGTGGATCTGTTCATGGGAGCGGGTTTTACTTATTTTGACACGGCCTGGGCGTACGCGGGGAGCGAGGATGCGATCCGTCAGGCGCTGGTGGAACGTTACCCCAGGGAGAGCTACCAGCTCGCCACGAAGAACGCCGCGTGGATCGACTGCAAGACGAAAGAGGAGGCGTACGCCCAGTTCGATACGTCCCTTGCGCAGACCGGGGCGGGGTATTTCGATTTCTATCTGCTCCATAATCTGGGCGAGGGGCGTACGCGCTATTTCGACGATTACGATATGTGGAGCTGGATCCAGGAGAAAAAGAAGGCGGGCTTGATCAGACACATCGGGTTTTCGTTCCATTCCACGCCGGAGGAGCTGGAAAAGATCCTGAGCGCCCATCCGGAGATGGAGTTCGTGCAGCTCCAGATCAACTATGCGGACTGGGAGAACCCGGCGGTACAGTCGAAAGGCTGCTATGAAGTGGCGCGCAGATACGGGAAACCGGTGATCATCATGGAACCTGTGAAAGGCGGGATGCTGGCGACGCCTCCCCAATCTGTGAGGGAAGTCTTAAAAGCGGCCGAGCCGGAAAGCTCCGTCGCGTCCTGGGCGGTCCGCTTTGCGGCAGATCTTGAGGGCGTAATCACGGTCCTCTCGGGGATGAGCAATGTGGAACAGATGAAAGACAATCTGTCTTACATGAAGGATTTTACCGGATTGACTGTGGATCAGAAGAAGACCCTGGCCCGGGCGCAGGAAGAGCTCAAGAAGATCCCGCTGATCCCCTGCACCACCTGTGACTATTGTGCGAAAGTCTGCCCGGTGGGTGTCGGGATCTCCGGTTCCTTCACGGCCATGAACTATCTGACGCTCTATGGGGATCTGGCGGCGGCAAGACATCAGGAAGACTGGCTGGTGAGCGGTCACGGGCTGAAGCGCGCGGATGAATGCAGCGAGTGCGGGGCCTGCGAGGAAGCCTGCCCGCAGCACATCAAGATCCGGGAAGAGCTGGTGAGAGTCAGAGAAGCATTGCTGTAAATGTAAAAACTATAAAGATCATAAAAACGCCTTTCCGGGCAGGAGAGATCCTGTCAGGAAGGCGTTTTTTCTGTATCAGTCGTCAGTTGTCCCAGTGAAAGAGTCACGTTTTCTCACGATCTCAAGAAGATCCGCCTTCGTGACCTCGAATTTAGACGGATCCCGCAGGATCGCCGAAGGGTGGTAGATGGCCGTCAATGCGCAGTCTTTCCGGTATGTCCATGTGCCGTGCTGCCGGGTGATCTTAAAGTCCGGCGAGATGATGCGCTGGGCGGCCACGCGTCCCAGGCAGACGATGATCTTCGGTCTCAAGAGGAAAGTCTCGTATTTCAAGTAAGGGATACAGGCGTTCTTTTCCTCCTCCTTCGGGTCCCGGTTCCCCGGCGGATGGCATTTGATGATATTCGTGATATAGATCTCCTCCCGCGTCAGCGAACAGGCATCCAAGAGTTTGTCCAGGATCTTCCCGGAGCGCCCGACGAACGGGATCCCTTCCAGGTCCTCCTGGCTCCCCGGGGCCTCCGCGATCAGCATGACCGCAGCCTTGCGGCTCCCGCGCCCCATGACCGGCAGATGCCGGGTACGGCTCAGGGGGCAGTGGGTGCAGGCAGAGATATGTTGTTCTATGTCGT
>CAJTYN010000066.1:0-6891 GCA_910584115.1 uncultured Lachnospiraceae bacterium | reverse complement strand
GGCCATCGCCGAATATTTTATAAAGGAATAGGTGCGCGATCGCGCGTGGAGCCAGGTAAAATGAAAAATTTCTCTGATCTGACGGGGAAGGGGATCGGTGTCGCTGTAGTCGATACCGGGATCTTTCCCCATGTTGATCTTGATGATCGTATCATTGCTTTTTGGGATATGGTAAATGGGAGGCGCAAGCCTTATGACGATAACGGCCACGGCACGCATATAGCGGGGATCTTAGGCGGGAGCGGGGGCGCTTCCCATGGGCGGTGCAGGGGAGTGGCGCCGGGATGCGACCTCATAGGGGTCAAAGTGCTGGACAGACAAGGGAACGGGAATAAGGAGGATGTCCTGGAGGCGTTCCGGTGGCTGATCGAGAACCAGGAGAGATATCACATACGGGTCGTCAATATCTCCGTAGGGACAACGTACCGCAGCGACGGCGACCACAGGATCCTCATCCACGGTGTGGATCAGGTGTGGGACGCGGGGATGGTGGTCGTGGCGGCGGCGGGCAACAGAGGGCCGGGACCGGGGACCGTCACCGCCCCGGGGAGCAGCCGGAAAGTGATCACCGTGGGGGCCAGCGATATGTTAAATGCCCGGTACGGCAGCTCCGGCAGCGGGCCGACGCTGGAATGTGTGTGCAAACCGGACATCGTGGCGCCGGGCCTTCAGGTGCTCTCCTGCGCGCCCGCCAGAGAAGGGCGTCTGTATGTGCGAAAGAGCGGTACATCCATGTCCACCCCGGTCATCTCCGGCGCCGTCGCCCGGATGCTGGAGTATGACCCGTCGCTGACCAATGTACAGATCAAGATGCTGCTCAAGGAGAGCGCAGTGGACGCCGGGTACTCTCAGAACCGGCAGGGCTGGGGGATGTTCGATATGCAGAGGTTCTTCCAGGCATATCTCCGGATGCGCAGGAGGCGGTGAAAAGATGAGCGATATCGATCGGTCTTTTTGCCGCGGGTCCCGATACTCGTACTCCTATCTGTGAGGCCTGTCGGGGTCAGGCGGAAAATACTGTTTGAATGGCGTTGTATTTTTTCCCATTTTTCGTTATAATAACTCCGGAAGATAGGAGGCTCTTTATGCTACTTACATGTCAGAACATCCAGAAAAGTTTTGGGGAAAAGACCATATTGGATCAGGTCTCTTTTCATATAGAAGAACGGGAAAAAGCAGCGCTCATCGGCAATAACGGAGCCGGGAAGACCACTCTTCTGCGGATCATCCGCAGGGAGCTGGACCCGGACGGCGGTCAGGTCACCCTGGCAAAAGGGGCGTCCCTGGGATACTTAGCCCAGCACCAGGACGTGCAGGGCGGCCGGACCATCTACCAGGAACTCTTAAAGGAAAAACAATACCTTCTGGATATAGAGGAGAAGATGCGCCAGACAGAACTGGCCATGAAGCAGGCTGAAGGGGAGGCATTGCAGAAGCTGATGGATACGTATGCCAGCCTGACCCAGAGATTCGAGCAGAACAACGGCTATGCCTGCCAGAGCGAGGTGACGGGGGTCCTAAAAGGACTGGGATTTTCGGAAGAGGAATTTCACAAGCAGACGGCAGACCTCTCTGGCGGGCAGAAGACCCGGGTGGCACTGGGCTGCCTGCTGTTGGGCAAGCCGGATATCCTGCTGCTGGACGAGCCCACCAACCATCTGGACATGGATTCCATCGTCTGGCTGGAGACGTACCTGCTAAATTATCCGGGGGCGGTGCTGATCGTCTCCCATGACCGGTATTTCCTGGATCGGATCGTCACGCGGGTCATCGAACTGGAGCAGGGGAAGGCGCTCTCTTTTACAGGAGATTATACGGCGTTCGGCCAGAAGAAGGCCCAGGTCAGGGAAGCCCAGTACCGGGCGTATCAGAACCAGCAGCGGGAGATCCATCACCAGGAGGAGGTCATCGCGAAGCTGAAGTCCTTTAATCGGGAAAAATCCATCCGGCGGGCCGAGAGCAGGGAGAAGAAGCTGGAGAAGATCACGCCGCTGGAAAAGCCCATCCTGGAGGAGCAGTCCATGCACATGCGACTAGAGCCGCGGATGGAGAGCGGGAAGGATGTATTATCCGTGCAGGATCTGGCAAAATCTTTCGGTCCGAACAAACTCTTTTCAGGTCTCTCCTTTGAGATCAAACGGGGGGAGCGGGTGGCCCTGATCGGGGCCAACGGCACAGGGAAGACTACGATCTTGAAGCTGATCAACGGCCTGCTCCCGCCGGATCACGGGACGTGTACATTAGGATCCAAGGTGCAGATCGGGTACTACGATCAGGAACACCAGGTGCTCCATATGGAGAAGACGATCTTCGAGGAACTCTCCGACACATATCCGGCTCTGACCCATACAGAGATCCGCAACGTCCTGGCCGCTTTCTTATTTACCGGGGACGACGTGTTCCAGAAGATCTCCTCCTTGAGCGGCGGTGAGCGGGGGCGGGTGTCCCTGGCGAAGCTGATGCTCTCCGAGGCGAACCTCCTGATCCTGGACGAGCCCACCAACCACCTGGATATCGCCTCCCGGGAGATCTTAGAAGAGGCGCTCAAAAGCTATACGGGGACGCTCCTCTATGTCTCCCACGACCGGTATTTCATCAACCAGACGGCCACGCGGATCTTGGACCTGACCAACCAGGCCCTGGTCGACCATATGGGCGGCTATGATCATTATCTGGAAAAAAGAGAGGCGCTGACGGCCATATACGCACCGCCCCCGGAGACACAAAAGGCTCCGTCGGCCGTTTCCCAGGAAAAGATATCCTGGAAGCAGAAGAAAGAAGAGCAGGCGCGAAAGAGAAAACAGGAAAACGACCTGAAGAAGACGGAAGCCCGGATCAGCGAGCTGGAAGGGCGGGATGATGAGATCGATCAGCTCTTGTCGCAGCCCCAGATCGCCACCGATCCTCAGCAATGCGCAGAGCTTTCCGAGGAAAAAGAAAGCATCCGAAAGGAGCTGGAAGACCTCTATGAACAGTGGGAGATCCTGGCGGAGGCTTCCGAGAGCCTGTAGGAAGAGCAGCGTTTATCAGATGACAGAACGGCTGTCGGTCGCAGATACGGACCGGCGGCCGTTTTTGTACGTACATACGGGAACAGATGAAGAGAACGGAAAGGAGAGTATGGATGCGGTTATTGTTGGTGGAGGATGATCCGGAGATCAGTCAGATGCTGAAAAACTATCTGGAGACTGAAGATTACAGAGTGGTCTGCGCGGCAGACGGAGAGGAAGCCTGCGGGAAGTTTCAGAAAGGGTCCTTCGATCTCGTCCTGCTGGACCTGATGATCCCGAAGATCAATGGCATGGATGTGATGCAGTTCATCAGAAAGACGGACACGGTCCCGATCATCATCCTCTCGGCGAAGGATACGGACTCCGATAAGACGCTGGGCCTGGGGCTGGGGGCGGATGATTATATCACCAAACCTTTTTCCGTGGCCGAGGTCCTGGCGCGCATCAAGGCGAACATCCGGCGGAATACCCAATACATGAGGCAGCCAGAGCCGGAGGTCCTCATGGTCGGGGATCTGGTCATGGACCTGGCGGAGCATACGGTGACAAAAAAAGGCGAACAGGTGGCCCTGACGGCAAAAGAATACGGGATCTTGCGGCTGCTCTTACAGAACCCCAAGAAAGTCTACACGAAAGAACAGATCTATTCCCTGATCTGGAACGACGCGTACATGGGGGACGAGAACGCGGTCAACGTCCACATCAGCCGACTGCGGAACAAGATCGAGGACAACCCGAAGACGCCGCGCTACGTCATCACCGTCTGGGGGATCGGGTACAGATCCGGAGCGCCGTCATGAGCGCGGGGGCCGCGGTCTTTCTCCTGGCGGTCTTATGCGCGGCGCTCCTCGGGATCATCCTGTACCAGAGGATCGTCTATCGGACCGGCATGCAAAAGGCGCTCAGGAAGATGAGCGAGAAGTTAGAGAAGATCCTAGACGAGGACAGCGACGAGCAGGTCATGGTCTTTACGGGTGAGAAGGCCCTCATGGATCTGGCGGCGCAGATCAGCCGCATGCTGGATGAACGCCGCAGGATACGGGCGGAGCACAGGCGTTCCCAGATCGCGTCAAAGAAGATGCTCTCGAACATCTCCCACGATATCAAGACGCCTATGACCGTCATCCTGGGATACCTGGAGATCATGCGGCTGGGCGGCCCGGGCGACGGGGAGATGCTGAGGAAGGTGGAGGAGAAGGCCCAGGGGGTGATGGGGCTGATCGACCAGTTCTTTACGCTGGCAAAGCTGGAAGCCGGGGATCTGGACATGGAGATCGTAAAAGTCGATGCCTGTGAGATCTTCAGGGAGAGTGTGCTGGATCTTTATGAGATCCTGACACAAAAAGGCTTTGCGGTGGAGGTGGACATCCCGGAAAAGCCGGTCTATATCTGGGGGGATCCAAAACCCCTCCGGCGGATCTTGTCAAATCTCATCTCCAACGCCATCCGCTACGGGGCCGACGGCGGCTATATCGGGCTGTCCCTGCGCACAGAGGACAGATCCGTGTACATCCACGTGGCCGACAGAGGAAAAGGGATCGACCGGGCCTTTGCGCAGAATGTATTCGAACGGCTCTTTACCATGGAAGACTCCAGGAACCGGGCCATACAGGGAAATGGCCTTGGCCTTACGATCGCCCAGGATCTGGCGCACAAGCTGGGCGGCGAGATCACCCTTGAGAGCGAGCCGGGCGTGCGGACGGTCTTCACGGTGAAGCTCCGAAGATTTTCTTCATTCTGATCAAAAAAGTCCCGCGAAAGGAAATCGTAAGGATCTGTCAAGAGTTTTGAAGATCCGATTTACTAGAATAGTCTACAACGAAAGAGAGGAGGAACGACGATGACGTATATCGTACGGACAGACAGACTTACGAAGACCATCGGTGAAAAAAACATCGTGACGGATGTATCCATGCATGTCAAAAAAGGAGAGATCTACGGCTTCCTCGGCCCGAACGGGGCCGGCAAGACCACGGTGATGAAGATGCTCACCAACCTGTGGAAGCCCACCAGCGGGAGCATCGAGCTCTTTGGGAAAAAGCTCACGCCCACGTCCTATGAGGTGCTGGAGCGGATCGGGAGTATGATCGGGTCTCCGGTCTTTTATGAACATCTCAGCGGACGGGAAAATCTCTCCCTCCACTGTGCGTACATGGGGTATCACGATCCCGGTCGGATCGGGGAGGTCCTGGAGATGCTGGATCTGGCGGATACGGGAAAAAAGCCGGTGCGGGAATTTTCCCTGGGCATGAAGCAGCGGCTGGGGATCGCGCGGGCCGTGCTGTGCAAGCCGGAGCTTCTGATCCTGGATGAGCCGACCAACGGCCTGGATCCGGCGGGCATGAAAAAAATCCGTGAGCTCCTGCGCATGCTCTGTGCGGAATACTCGATCACGATCCTGGTATCCAGCCACATCCTCTCACAGATCGAGAGCATCGCGGATATGATCGGCGTGATCGACCACGGCGTGCTCATGAAAGAGATCACGATGAAGGAGATCTCCGAGATGAGCCTGGCGTATATGGAGCTGGATGTGGTCCACACGAAAAAAGCGGCCTATGTGCTGGCGGATAAACTGGGGCTTGTGAACTTTAAGATCATCGATGAGGGACAGATCCGCATCTATGACCTGGACGTATCCGCCCAGGAGATCTCAAAGATCCTGGCCATGGAGGATGTGGGGATCACGGGGATCCGGAAAAAAGCGGAGTCCCTGGAGGATTATTTTCTGAAGATGACAGAGGAGGCAGGGCGATGATGGTGAGATTGATCAGACTGGAATGGAAAAAGAACAACATCGGCAGATACATCCGTAAAGCGGTCATCCTGGCAGTGTGCATCTGTATATTTATCTTTTCACTTGATTACATGGGGATCGCCAATGATCCAGACACCGGGATGCCGGACGCGGCCCCAGGCAACGAGGTCATCTCCGCGTCCATCGAGATGTTCACGAGCATGGCCTTTCTGGTCCTGACCAGCGCCATGCTGTCTTCGTTCATCGTCAGCGCGTATAAAGAGCGGACCATGGAGCTGATGTTCTCCTATCCGATCAAGCGGCAGAAGATCCTCGTATCCCAGATGCTCGCGGTGTGGATCTTCAGTTTCACGGCGTTGGTGCTGACGAAGCTCCTGGTCTATGGGTGCGTCCTGGCGGGATCGTATTTTATGCCGGATTCGTTTGTGCTGGATTTTGATATGGGGAGCCTGATCTTTTATGTACAGCTCATCCTGAAGGCGGCGGTGACCGTGAGCATGGGCTTTATCTCACTGGCCATCGGGCTGGCGATGAGGTCCTCGAAAGCGACGATCATCTCCTCGTTTTTGCTGATCCTCTTCACACAGGCGAACATCGGGGACCTGACGATGAGAGACGACAGCATCTTCCCTGTGTCGCTTGTGGCAGTCTCGCTGCTCTTTGCCGTCCTGTCCGTCCGCGGTGTGGAAACGAAAGATCTGATGTAGGATAAGGAGGCGCGTATGAAGAAGACGATCGTATGGTCAGGCGTACTGTTGGCCGCAGCCAGCCTGTGCGGGTGCGGTCAAAAAGAAGCGGTGCATGTCTCGGAAGATCATGCCGCCGACGAGATCTCAGCCGTAGAGATCCAAAACGATGCCTGGCCGCTTGAGATCCTGGCTGCCTCCGATGGAGACGTCCACGTGGATCTGGACGGAAAAATGGATAAAAAGGCAGAAAAGCCGAAGGTCGTCCTGAAAGATGGCGTACTGAAGGTCATGATGGGACGCGAGGAGAAGGCGGGGATCGGTCAGTTTTCCCTTGGAAAGGGAGGAAGAGCGGCCGTCTATATCCCGGCGGGGATGGATGCGCCAGTGACCGTCACAAACGGCGCGGGCGATCTGAAGATCGACGGGCTCACAG
>CAJTYN010000065.1:11651-14901 GCA_910584115.1 uncultured Lachnospiraceae bacterium | reverse complement strand
ATGGTACTCACGCACGTTGATATCGCCCTGGCAGCAGCAGGCCATGAAGACCGTGCCCACCGGCTTCTCCTTGCTCCCGCCTTCCGGCCCCGCGATCCCGGTGATGGATACACACACATCCGCCCCGGACGTGAAACAGCCTCCTTTGGCCATCTCCTTGGCCGTCTTACTGCTGACGGCCCCCTCCTTGGCCAACGTCCCTTTCTTTACCAATAGACGCTTTCTCTTCGCCCGGTCACTGTAGGTCACGAAGCTCTCCTTCAATACCCTGGATGCGCCCGGCACGTTCACGATCCGCGCGGCCAGCATACCGCCTGTACAGGATTCCGCCGTGGCCAGCGTCAGGCCCTGATCGGTCAGGAGCTCCACCACCGCTTCCTCGAGGGTCTTCTCCTCTTCTGTCGTATAGATATCTTTGCCGAACCTGGCTTTTAATTCCCTCACGATGGGCTTGCACATCTTCTTCGCTTCTTTTTCATCCTTTGCCCTGGCCGTCACCCGCAGATGGACCTCCCCGGTCTTGGCATAGGGCGCGATCGTGGGGTTCTTCTGCTTTTTGAGCAGGTCTTTGATCGCATCGTCCACCTGGCTCTCCCCCACGCCGCAGATCTTCACCATCTGGGAATAGATCACTTCCGGCTGACTCTTGTGCAGATAGGGATACACGGACTCCATGAACATGGGCTGCATCTCGCCTGGCGGGCCCGGCAGCAGGATCACTTTTTTGTCGTCCTTTTCCATGATCAGGCCGGGAGCGGTGCCGTTCTGGTTATCCAGCACCCGCGCGCCTTTTGGTACGAGCGCCTGTTTCCAGTTGTTCTCTGTGATCTTCTTATTTCCCTGGTTCTTGATGTATTTTTTGAAAAAAGATTCGATGCGCTTTTTCGTATGGGCATCCTCCACCAGCTTGTACCCCAGCACGGATGCCGCCGCTTCCTTAGTGATATCGTCCTCCGTGGGTCCCAGCCCCCCTGTGATGATCACCACCTGGGAGCGCGCGCACGCCTGGCGGATCGTCTCTTTCAGGCGTTTCTCATTATCCCCCACCACCGTATGGTAGTACAGCGATATCCCCAGCCTGGCGCACATCTCCGAGAGAAACGTGGCATTTGTATTGGTAATGTTCCCTAATAAGATCTCAGTCCCTACAGAGATCAGTTCACCGTCCATAACTACCTCTCCTTCCTCCAAGCTCTGAACTCTAGTCCTGCATGGATAACACCCGTTTATTTTTCCACAGATAATCTGCCAGTGAGATCACCGTCAGCGCCACGGACAGCACGATCAAGATCTCCTCCGCCGCCGCCACGCTGCTGCCCAGATCCGCGATCAGCAGGATGGTCATGGCCATCTGGCAGACCGTCTTGATCTTCCCCCAATAGCTGGCCGCGATGACGATCCCGTTATCGGAAGCCACCAGCCTGAAGCCACTGATGATAAACTCCCGGGCGATGATCACCAGAACGGCCCATGCCGGAAGCCGGTCCTGCTCCAGCAGGCAGATCATCGCGGAACAGACCAGGAGTTTATCCGCCAGTGGATCCATAAATTTACCGAAATCCGTGACCAGATCGTATTTTCTGGCGATGTATCCATCCAGAGCGTCCGTGGCGCTGGCCACACAGAAGATGGCAAGACAGATCCATTTGCCCGCGGCCCCTCCAAAGCCTCCCAGCATCAGGATCACGAACGGGAAGACCAGGATAAAACGTAAAAGTGTCAATTTATTCGGCGTATTCATCTCGGCTCTCTCCTATCAATCCTCCTATAAGATCATATTCCATCGCGCCCGTCACCACAGCCCGGACAAATTCCCCGGACATCAGCATCTCCCCTGTCCTGATGAACAGATAACCGTCCACATCCGGCGCGTCCGCGTAGGTGCGGGCCACGTAGGCACCTTCCTGCGGGATGGCGCCCTCCACCATGCACAGCATCGTCTGGCCGATGCGCTCCTGGCCTTTTTCCCGGGAGATTTCCTGCTGCAGTCCCATCACTTCCGCCCTGCGGGCCTCTTTTACCTCTTCCGGGATCTGCCCCGGCATCTCGGCCGCCGGCGTCCCCTCCTCCGGGGAGTATGTAAAGACCCCCAGACGTTCAAACGCCATCTCCCGGACAAATCCCAGCAGCGTCTCATGGTCTTCCTGCGTCTCCCCCGGAAATCCTGTGATCAGGGTCGTCCGCAGGACCACATCCGGGATCTCTCGCCGCAGATCGGCGATCAGCTGTCTCAATTCCCCCTGGGATGTCTTCCGGCCCATGCGCTTCAAGACAGGATCGCTGGCATGCTGGATCGGGATATCCAGATAGTGACAGATCTTCGGCTCTTTTCGGATCGTGGCGATCAGCTCCGGATACAGTTCTTCCGGATAACAATACAGGATCCGTATCCAGGCAAAACCCGGGATCCTGCACAGTTCTCCCAGGAGCCGATGCAGGGACTTTTCCCCATAAAGATCCTGCCCGTAGATCGTCGTCTCCTGGGCCACGAGGATCAGCTCCCGCACCCCCTGACGGGCCAGAGCTTCTGCCTGCCCCACCAGCCGTTCTACCGGGATGCTCCGGTATCTGCCCCGCAGCTGAGGGATGATACAGTACGTACAGTGTTTATCGCAGCCTTCCGCGATCTTCAGGTATGCGTAATGGCCCCCCGTGGTGAGGATCCGCTCTGTATCGATCCGGGGCAGATGATCCAGATCTTCGTATCTCTCATAATGGCGGCCGCCCAGCGCGGCCTCTATGGCCTCCAGCAGATCCTCTGCCGCCGTCGTGCCGAGGACCACATCCACCTCCAGGATCTCCCGGGCGATCTCCTCCTGGTACCGCTGCGCCAGGCATCCGGCCACCGCCAGCACCCGGCAGGGACCGCTCTTTCTATACTCCGCCATCTCCAGGATGGTCTGCACGCTCTCCTCTTTGGCATCGCCGATGAAGCAGCAGGTATTGATGAGGATCACGTCCGCGCACGCCTCATCGTCAGTGATCTGATACCCCCGCGCCGCCAAAAGGCCCAGCATCTCTTCCGAATCCGCCAGGTTCTTATCACAGCCCAGGGAGATAAATAAGATCTTCTCCATAAATTTTCCCGATCTCCCTTCGCCCATCAAACGGATAAGAGGCTGACGCGCGAAAAATGACCGCCCGCGCAACAGCCTGCTCTCTTGATCAAAACATTTCTTCTGTCTCTTCCTCTGCCGGAGCTTCCAGCTCCTCTGCACTCCCCAAAGTCTCCAGGACTTCCGGATCTTCC
>CAJTYN010000065.1:0-11551 GCA_910584115.1 uncultured Lachnospiraceae bacterium | reverse complement strand
TCCTCAGCCACGATCTTCACTTTTCCCTGGTAGAGTTCGTCGATGGCCACAGACAGGGGCTTCTTTCCGCTGACATAGGGGACCAGGGGCGTATCGCCCCCGATGATCTGCCGGGCGCGCTTGCTGGTGGCCAGGACGATCGAATATCTGCTGTTCACCACCGGCGGCTCATCCACCTCTGTGTCTTTATTTACAACCTGCATCAATTCAGAATATGACGGATGGATCATGCTCTTCCTTCTCCTTTCACAACTCGCTCAGTTCCTGGGTGATCTTTTGGATGAACGCCTGATTCCGCAAAACGCGGCGGTGTTCGCTCCTGATCACCTGGTGCATCATATCCACACATTCTTCCAGGTCATCGTTGACCAGCAGATGGTCGTAGCCTGGCATTCCCTGTGCTTCTTCTTTTGCCCTGCAGATCCGCTCCCGGATCGTATCCGCGCTCTCTGTCCCGCGCATCTTCAGACGCTCCTCCAGCTCCCGGGCGCTGGGGGGCGTCACGAACAGCAAGAGTGTATCTGGAAATCTCTCCTTTACCTTCAGCGCCCCCTGGATCTCGATCTCCAAGATCACATCCCTGCCGGAGCGCAGCTGCTCCTCCACGTACGCCTTCGGCGTACCGTAATAGTTTCCCACATACTGTGCGTATTCGATGAGCGCATCCTGAGCGATCAGCTCTTCAAATTCCCTGCGGGTCCGGAAGAAATATTCACGCCCGTCCTGCTCCCCTTCCCTGGGGGGACGGGTGGTGACGGAGATGGATAACGCATAGTCGTCGTACTTTTCCATCAGACGTTTCATGATCGTCCCTTTTCCCGCACCGGAAAATCCGGATAACACCACAAGGATCCCTCTATCTACGTTCTCCACGTTCCCCATGTTCCTCCTCCCTGCTCTCTATCTCGTGATCGATCGAAAAGCGCCTGGCGATCGTCTCCGGCTGTACCGCGGACAGGATGATCTTCTCGCCTTCCGTGACGATCACCGCCTTTGTCTTGCGTCCCTGGGTGGCGTCCACCAGACTCCCGATATTCTTTGCATTCTGCACCAGACGTTTTACAGGCGCCGCATCCGGGCTGACCACGGCCACGATCTTTTCCGTATTGACCACGTTGCCGAATCCGATATTGATCAGTCTAGCCATCTGCCTCCCCCTGTCATTCGATATTCTGGATCTGCTCCCGGATCTTCTCGATCTCCGTCTTCAGATCGATGGCTATGTTGGAGATCTCCAGGTCGTTCGCCTTCGATAAGATGGTGTTCGACTCCCGGTTCATCTCCTGGGCGAGGAAATCCAGCTTCCGCCCCGCGCCCTCTCCTGAATCCAGCGCCAGCCCCATATTCTTGATATGGCTCTTTAGACGCACCGTCTCTTCGTCGCTGCAGATCTTATCCGCATAGATCACCACCTCGGCGGCGATCCGGCTCTCCTCGATCTGCATGTCATGCAGAAGCTCCGCCGCCTTGGCCTCCAGCTTCTCCCTGTAAGCGGCCAGCACCTGGGGCGAACGCGCCTCGATCTGCTCCACTTTCTCTTCCATCAGGCCCAGCTTGCGCTGGATGTCTTTTTTCAGCTCCCGGCCTTCCAGCTCCCGGGCTTTTAAAAGATCCTCCACGGCCTCCCTGAGTCCTTTCTCCAAAAGCTCCCACAGGGAGTCCTCGTCCGGGGACTGCTGTTCCATGGAAAAGACTTCCGGGAGCCGCGCCAGCGTGGACAGCGTGATGTCGTTCTTGACCTTTAACGTCTCCTCGATCTGCTGAAAATAGGCCAGATACTGCCGGGCAAGCTCCTGATTATACGTAAGGAGCACTTTCTCCGGGGAATGGTCCTCGTGATAGATATAGACATCCACTTTTCCCCGCACGATGTATTTCTTCAGATAAGCGCGCACAGCCGTCTCAAAAAAACCCAGCTGCCGGGGCAGCCGCACGCTCAGATCCAGATAACGGTGGTTCACCGTTTTTATCTCAATAGTAAATCTATGGCTCTCATCCAGGACCTCCGCCCGGCCAAAGCCGGTCATACTCTTTATCATGACTTCTCTCCAGATCAGTTGATACATTCTAACTGGATGATAGTATATCATGATCGGATGAAAATGGCAAATCCAAAAAAATGAGCGGCCACAGGGGCCGGCCGCTGGTCAGATCAGAGGATCCATGAGATGATCGGGATCTAAAGCATCTTCATATCAAAAAAACCCTTTCTGGTCATATCATGATGTCCAAAAAGGGCTTTTTTATCTTTTTACTCATCCCAGTTGTGGTAGACCGCCTGCACGTCATCGTCATCTTCCAGCAGATCCAGCGTCTTCTGCAGGTTCCGTATGACCGCTTCGTCCGTCAGCTCCACCCATGTCTGCGGGAGCATCGTGACCTCCGCCTCCGCCATGGGGATGCCTTCTTTTTCCAGGGCTTCCCTCACCGTGCTGAACTCGTCCGGATCCGTGAGGACCACAAAACTGTCCTCTTCCTCCTGGAAATCCTCGGCCCCCGCATCCAGGGCCAGCATCATCAGGTCGTCCCCGTCCATCTCGCATTCTTCCCGGTCGATGATGATCTGTCCTTTCTTATCGAACATAAAAGAGACGCATCCCTGGGTGCCGATACTGCCGCCGCCTTTTGTGAAAGCGCTGCGCACGTTCCCGGCTGTCCGGTTCTTGTTGTCCGTCAGGGCATCGACGATGATCGCGATCCCGCTGGGGCCATATCCTTCATAGGTAACATATTCGTAATTATCCGCCGAAGCATCCCCGGCCGCTTTCTTGATCCCGCGCTCAATCGTATCGTTGGGCATATTGTTGGCCTTGGCCTTGGCGATCACGTCGCGGAGCTTGCTGTTGTTCTCCGGATCCGGCCCGCCCTCTTTGACGGCCACCACGATCTCACGCCCGATGACCGTGAAGATCTTGCCCCTTTTGGCATCGTTCTTTTCCTTTTTGTGCTTTATATTCGCAAATTTTGAATGTCCCGACATATCTCTTCTCCTTCTTTCCTGACCATTTCCATACCGCTCTTATGGTATCATTTTCAAGGCGATCCGTCAAGAACATCGAAAAAAAGCAATATATGTAGCCTAAATGGGAAGCTCCAGGCTGATCCCCAGGGCATGGTCCACTTTCTTCAGGATACACTTGTCCAAATGGCACACTTTATCTTTCAGCCGCCTCTTATCTATGGTACGCAGCTGTTCTAATAAGATGACCGAGTCTTTTACGATCGCGTACTCGGACGAATCGATCTCTATATGGGTGGGAAGTTTTGCTTTATTCATCTTCGATGTGATCGCGGCACAGATCACGGTAGGACTGTGCTTGTTCCCGATATCATTCTGTATGATCAGGACCGGACGGATCCCGCCCTGCTCGCTGCCGACCACTGGCCTTAGATCTGCATAAAAAATATCCCCTCTTTTAATGATCACTCAACTCACACTCCGATTCCTATGTTTTGACCATAGTATTTCCCAATTTTTTCCGGAGTATACACAACCTGATATGTATCGGCGGGTCCTAGTGCTTCCCGCCTGTCATCGCCGTCGGGATCCCTTCCAGGATATCCCGGGCTGTCATGGCATGCCTGCCTTTTTTCTCTGCCGCCGCGTCCCCGGCCGCTCCATGCAGATAGACGCCCAGCGGCACCGCCAGATCCGCATCCGCACCCGATCTTGTGCCGGATGCCAGCAGGCCGCCCAGCAGTCCCGCCAGCACGTCGCCGGATCCGGCTGTGGCCATCCCGTCGTTCCCGCTCCGATTCAGATAGAGGGCTCCCCCCGGACAGCGGGTGATCGTGCAGGCGTCTTTCCAGACCAATGTCCCCGGGTAGTCCCGGGCCGCTCTCTCTATGGTATCAAAGGGCTGTTCCTTCAGCTTTCCTATATCTTCTCCCATCATGCGCCCCAGTTCCATCATATGAGGCGTATAGACGCACCGGGGGTAGAGCATCTCTTTCAGCGCCCGATACCCGCTGAGCAGGTTCAGCCCGTCCGCGTCCAGGATCAGGGGCAAGTCTTTTTCCCGGGCGTATCCGAGCAGGCATCGGAGCATATGGAGCGCCTCCTCCCCCTGCCCGATCCCCGGCCCTGCCACAGCCGCGTCGCACCACTCTATGCCCTGCCGGACCGTCTCCTCATCCCAGCTCCCGTAGAGTGCTTCGGGCAGCAGCGTCTGCAAGATCTGCCTGTTCTCTTCTACCACGCAGATCTTCACCATCCCGGCCCCCGCGGCGTAAGCCGCCCGGCCGGCAAGATAGGCCGCCCCGCACATCCCCAGGTTCCCCGCCAGCACCAGGACTTTTCCGAATGTCCCTTTGTGTCCGCCCGGATCCCGACTGAGCAGCCGTCCGGCGTCCTCCCGGCCGATACAGCGGGCATAGCCCGCCTTTTCTCCCGGGTGGGGATAGATCCCGATGTCCCTGACCCACAGATGCCCTGTATGCTCCCGGCCGGGATAGAGGAGATGTCCCATTTTTGCAAAGGCAAAAGTCACCGTGTCGTCCGCATGGACCGCCGCGCCCATCACCCGGCCCGTATCCCCGTCCACCCCGGAAGGGATATCCACGCTCCAGACATGCGCCCCGCTCTCGTTGACCGCTTCGATCTTCTGCCTGCAGATCCCCTCCACCGGGCGAGTGAGCCCTATGCCAAACAGGGCATCTATTATAGTAGTATATTCCCCATAGTCCGGGTTATTGACAACAGGGATCTGATAATTTCTGACAATTTCATACTGTCTCCTCGTCTCGGCTGTCATCTTCTCCGGATCTCCCACGCATTCCACAGCCACATCATAGCCCTTTAGATGAAGGAGACGCGCCGCCGCCATCCCGTCGCCTCCGTTGTTCCCTGTCCCGCAGAGGGCCAGGATCCGACCCATGATCCGCTCTTTTTTGACCATCTCCTCCACCAGGCTCAAGGCCGCGCGCTCCATGAGGACCAGGGACTCGATCCCTATCTCTTCGATCGTATAACGGTCCGCCTCTTTCATCTGCCTGTTGTTTAAGATATATTCCATCTCTTTCCTCCATCTTTCATCCAGACCTGTACTCCCCACAATATTACCCTTCCCGTAAACTTCTGTCAACATTTATGCAGATCGCCTTGATTTATCACTTTTTTTCTGCTAATATAGTCTAATATGATCAAATTGCTATGACAAAAAGTGAGGTGAGAAGATTTTGAAGATCCAGGAGTCGGCAGAGAATTACCTGGAAACGATCCTTGTCCTGCATAAACGCCTGGGACAGGTCCGTTCCATCGATATCGTAAACGAACTGTCCTTTTCAAAGCCCAGCGTCAGCGTCGCCATGAAGAACCTGCGGAACAACGGATATATCCAGATGGACAAAGACGGCTACATAACCCTTTTGGATAAAGGTCATTCCATCGCAGAAAAGATATACGAACGCCATCTCCTCCTGACCAAATGGCTGACAGACCTGGGCGTCGATCCGGATGTCGCATCCAGCGATGCTTGCCGGATCGAACATGTGATCAGTTCAGAGAGCTTTGAGAAACTAAAAGAACACGCACAAACACAGACGAGGAAACAGACATGAATAACCTATTTCAAAAATGGATGGACATCAGCTTAGTCAAACGGATCCTGGGCGGGCTGATCATCGGTGTAGCATTCGGACTCCTGCTCCCGAAAGCGACAGGGATCGCCATATTGGGCGATATATTTGTGGGCGCCCTAAAAGCTGTCGCCCCGATCCTTGTATTCTTCCTGGTGATCAGTTCCCTGTGCAACGCAGGGCAGACCCACGGCGGAGTCATCAAGACAGTCATCATCCTGTATATGTTCAGCACGCTGCTCGCCGCGATCATCGCTGTCTTTGTCAGCATGTTCGTGCCGATCACCCTGACATTGGCGGAGGCCAGCGCGGATACGGCCGCTCCCAGCGGCATCGCCGAGGTCTTGAAGTCCCTGGTGCTCAACGTGGTGTCAAACCCGATCAACTCCCTTGCACAGGCAAATTATCTGGGCATACTCTCCTGGGCGGTGCTCTTAGGGATCGCGTTTCGGGGAGCCGCGGAGCACACCAAGGAAGTCCTCCGGGATATCTCCAGCGCCGTGTCCACGCTGGTGACCTGGATCATCAACCTGGCGCCTTTCGGCATCCTGGGCCTGGTGTTCAACACCGTCTCCACCAGCGGGCTGGAGATCTTCACGGAGTACGGGAAGCTGCTGGCGCTCCTGGTCGGCTGTATGCTGTTCATCACATTTGTCACCAACCCGATCCTGGTGTACTGGTGCATCCGTAAGAACCCATACCCGCTGATCTTCAAGTGCTTAAAGCGCAGCGCGATCACCGCGTTCTTCACCAGGAGTTCCGCGGCCAACATCCCGATCAATATGGAGGTCTGCGAGGAACTGGGCCTGAATAAGGATAATTACTCGGTGACCATCCCTCTGGGCGCCACGATCAATATGGACGGCGCCGCTATCACGATCACGGTCATGACCATGGCCGCCGCGCACACGGTGGGCGTCTCGGTGGATATCCCCACCGCGATCATCCTGAGCGTACTCGCTGCCTTATCGGCCTGCGGCGCTTCCGGTGTGGCCGGAGGATCGCTCCTTTTGATCCCCATGGCCTGCTCCCTGTTCGGTATCCCGGATGATATCTCTATGCAGGTGGTCGGTGTCGGATTTATCATCGGTGTGGTACAGGATTCTGTGGAGACTGCGCTGAATTCTTCTTCAGACTTGCTGCTGTCCATATCAGCCGAGTTCAGACAATGGCGGCTGGAGGGAAGAGAGATTAGATTCTGATACAGATCTTAAGTGTCATCTGATCCTTTCCCCATCCTTAAAGACTGCTCTTATATTGAGCGTCTGGTCCAATAAGACCAGATGGGCCTTTTTTCCGGGAGAGATGGAACCGTATGTTCCATACTCTCCCAGACTTTTTGCCGGATTGACTGCCGCGCAGGTCACCGCGTCCTCCAGCGGGATGCCCATCTCCCTGACCGCGATCCGCATGCAGTCCATCAGATCCGTGACGGAACCGGCCAGCGCCCCGCCATTCTCCAATGCAGCGCGCCTGCCTTCTACGCGGACGCTCTGCCCGCCCAGGGTATAGCGCCCGTCCGGCATCCCTGTCCCGCGCATGCTGTCACTGATCAGGATGATCCGCTCCCGGCCCAGCATCTTAAATGTGGCCCGCACCACAGACGGGTGGACATGGATCCCGTCGCAGATCAGCTCCGCCGTCACATGACCGCTGTCACATACGGCCCCCACCGCTCCCGGCGCGCGGCTGGTGAACGGAGCCATGCCGTTATAGAGATGGACGGCATGGCAGGCGCCTCTGTCAAAGGCTTCCTTCGCCTGTTCATAACTGGCGTCCGTATGCCCGACGGAGACACGGACCTCCCCTCTTACCTGTTCCAGGAATGGGAGGGCGCCGGGGATCTCCGGCGCGATGGCGATATACTTGACCAATCCCTCTGCCGCCCTCTGGAACCGCCGAAAGACTGCCGCGCTGCAGGGGATGATATCCGCCCCGTTCTGGGCGCCTTTTCTCTCCCTGCTGATGAAGGGTCCTTCCATGTTGATCCCGGCCAGATCCGCGCCATATCGGTGTTTTTTGTCGTTCTTGCAGTAGTCTGCCGCCGCCGCGAGGATCGCCTCCAGTTCTCTTACCGGGAGCGTCATGACCGCCGGGGCGAACGTGGTCACCCCGACAGACGCTTCGTACCGCGCGATCGTCTCCAGTGCTCCTGGCGTCCCGTCACAGAAGTCCGCGCCCCTGCAGCCGTGCAGATGGATATCGGTCAGCCCGGGGATCGCGTAGCATCCGCCCCCATCCAGCGTCTCTTTTCCATCTCCTGACTTTTCTGTGAACAGTCCGTCTGAGATGTGGATCTCTCCCTCCTCGAAGACCTGGTTTTCTGTAAATACTCTTACGTTCTTTATCCGCATCGGTCTGATCTTATTTTAAGAAATGGAAGGAGATCAGCAGGTCGTCCTGGTGTACGGATCCGCCTTCTTCTACGTAGATCTTATCGACAGTGCCATTTACCTTGGAGACAAGGGTCGTCTCCATCTTCATGGCTTCCACGGTCATCAGCGGCATGTTCTCCGTCACCAGGTCGCCCTCTTTGACGAGGATCTTGCCCACGGTCCCCGGGATGGACGAGCCTAGATGCTGCGGATTGTTCTTGTCCGCCTTCAGCTTGCGGTCGCTCTTGATCTCCAGGTTCTTGTCGAGGATCTTGATGCTGCGCATGGATCCGTTTACCTGGAACATCAGCGTCCGAAAACCTTCCGCATCCGGGTCGCTGGCCTCTATATATTTGATCAGGAGTTCTTTCCCCTCCCCGATCTTCAGATACGTCTCCTCGCCTTTGCGCAGGCCGTAGAAATAGACGTGGCTCTCCAGCCGGGTCACATCGTTGTACATCTTGAAATGTTCGCAGTAATCCTCGTAGACCTTCGGATAGAGCGCGTAGCTGATGGCTTTCTGCTCCATGACTTCCTCCGGTTTATCTTCGTAGTGGTATTTCTCGATCAGATACCGTTTGATCGACTCTAAGTCTGCCGGGGGCAGCAAGCTGCCTGGGCGGTCTGTGAGCGGTTCGATATCTTTTAACACGATCTTCTGCAGTTCCCTGGGAAACCCGCCGTAGGGCTGGCCCATCAGCCCCTGGAAATAGGACACGACGGAATCCGGATAGGACAGGCCGGCACCCTCTGTGAAGATGTTCTCTTTCGTCAGGCTGTTCTTGAACATGAAGATCGCCAGGTCGCCCACAGCCTTGGAGCTGGGCGTTACTTTTACGATATTTCCCAGCAGGTCGTTGGCGTCTTTGTAGAGTTTCTTGATGGACTCAAAATCGTCGGCTGAACCCATGCTGGTCACCTGGGCCAGGAGGTTGGAGTACTGACCGCCGGGGATCTCGTATTTGTAGATCTCCACGTTCGGGGCGTTCATATCACTCTCAAAATCCTTGTAGACTTTGCGGACCCGGCCGTAGTAACGGCTCAGCTTATCCAGCTCTTCAAAATCAAGGCCCGTGTCCCGCTCGGTCCCGCGCAGAGCCTCCACGACCGCGTTCATGGACGGCTGACTGGTCAGGGAGGACATGGATTCTATGGCAAGGTCCACGATATCCACCCCGGCTTCCGCCGCCATCAGGATGGCGCTCACGCCGTTCCCGGTGGAGTCGTGGGTGTGCAGATGTATCGGAAGATGCAGTTCGGCTTTCAGGGCTTCCACCAGCTTCTTGGCCGCCATGGGCTTGAGCAGGCCGGCCATGTCCTTGACCGCGATGCAGTGGCATCCCAGCCCTTCCAGCTCCAGGGCCATCTTCACGTAATAATCCAGCGTGTATTTCGTCTCTGTGGGACTGGTCACATCCCCTGTGTAGCAGATCGTGCCCTCCACGATCTTGCCGGTCTTTAGGGCCTCCTCGATGGGCATCTTCATATTTTCCACCCAGTTCAGGCTGTCGAAGATCCGAAAGACGTCGATCCCCTGCCGCGCGGAGATGCGGATGAATTCTCTGACCACATTGTCCGGATAATTGCTGTAGCCCACCGCGTTGGAGGCCCGCAGCAGCATCTGGATCAGTGTGTTCGGCATGCGCTCCCGCAAGAGTTCCAGACGCCTCCAGGGGGATTCCTTTAAGAAACGGTAGGCCGTGTCGTACGTGGCCCCGCCCCAAGCTTCCACGGAGAACGCGTTCTGCATGAAGGCGTTGGTGGCATAGGCGGCGCCGCAGAGGTCCTTGCTGCGCATCCGTGTGGCGATCAGGGACTGCTGCGCGTCGCGCATGGTCGTGTCGGTCACATACAGTTTTTTCTCTTTTAGGATCTCCTGCATGAGGCCCTCCGCCCCCAGCTTCAGGAATCTGTCCCTTGCGCCGCGGACCGGCTGCGACAGATCCAGTTCCGGCAACACACGGTTCTCGTAGACCGGTTTTTGGTCGTGGCTTGTGTTGACGATGCGGTCGCCGATAAATTCGATGATCTTCGTCGCCCGGTCCTGGCTCTGTGTGAGCCGGAACAGTTCCGGCGTCTCCTCGATGAATGTGGTGTGGGACCTTCCTTCCAGGAAGACCGGATGGTTCAGCACATTGATCAAAAACGGGATGTTCGTCTTCACGCCGCGGATGCGCATCTCTTTTAACGCGCGGATGGATTTGCGCACAGCGCCCTCGAAGGTGCCGCTAAAGGAGATCACTTTTACCAGCAGGCTGTCGTAATACGGCGCGATCACCGCCCCCACATAGGCGTTCCCGCCGTCCAGACGGATCCCGTTTCCGGAACCGGAGCGGTAAACGGTGATCTCTCCTGTATCCGGGAGGAAATCATTGGACGGGTCTTCGGTTGTCACGCGGGTCTGGATGGAAAAGCCCGTACATCTGATGTCGTCCTGGGATCTGATGCTGATCTCATCGGAATCCAGGGGATAACCCTCCGCCACCAGGATCTGCGCCTGCACCAGGTCGATATCCGTCACCACCTCGCTGACCGTGTGCTCCACCTGGATACGTGGGTTCATCTCGATGAAGTACGGGTTGTTGTCCTCATCCACCAGAAATTCCAGCGTGCCGGCGTTCCTATAGCCGACGGCTTTTGACAGGCGGATGGCCGAGTCGAAGATGATCTGCCGCGTCTCGTCCGGCAGGGAAAAGGCCGGGGCGTACTCCACCACTTTCTGGTGACGGCGCTGCACGGAACAGTTCCGGTCGTATAGATGCACGACGTTTCCGTAGTTGTCCCCTAAGACCTGCACCTCGATGTGCTTCGGCCCCCGCAGATATTTCTCGATGAAGAGCTTATCGTCCCCGAAAGCCTTCTTCGATTCGTTCTTGGCCTCTTCAAATTCCCTCTCCAGATCCTCCAGACGGTCCACGATGCGCATGCCGCGCCCGCCGCCGCCATTGGACGCCTTGAGCATGATCGGGAATCCCACCTGCTGGGCGACTTTCGTGGCTGTCCCTATGTCCTTGACCGAGTAGTCCACACCCGGGATGATCGGCACCTTCGCCTCGATGGCCATCTTTTTGGACGAGATCTTGTCCCCCATGGCGTTCATGATGTCGCTGGTCGGCCCGATGAAAACGATGCCGTTCCTCTCGCAGGCATCCACGAACTCCGGATTTTCAGACAGGAATCCGTACCCCGGATGGATGGCGTCCACCTGCGCGGACAGGGCGATCTTGATGATCGTGTCGATATCCAGATACGCGTCCACAGGGCCTTTGCGCGCATCCAGCTGATAGGATTCGTCCGCCTTGGAGCGGAAAAGGGCGTAACGGTCTTCCTTAGAATAGATGCTGACAGTGGTGATGCCAAGCTCTGTCAGCGCGCGGAAGACGCGGATCGCGATCTCACCTCGATTCGCGACCAGGACCTTTTTGAAGGGCCTGATCTGTACTTCATTATGCATATTGACTCTCCTTTTTTCATTCTTTTTTTCTCTGTCATCGATATTTTCTTGATCGTATGTAGTGCATTACCACTTAGTATAGAGAAATATCTTTAGAAAGGCAAGAAGAAATCATCTTCCTGAAAAAATATGACAAAAAAAGACA
>CAJTYN010000064.1:11263-15468 GCA_910584115.1 uncultured Lachnospiraceae bacterium | reverse complement strand
ACACCGGAACCGACAGAAGAGGCAACAGCAACGCCAGAACCGACGGAAGAAGTCACAGCAACACCAGAACCGACGGAAGAGGCCACAAAAGCACCAGCAAAGGCGCGTGTGAGGAAAGCTGTACCGACGGAAGAACCTGCGGTAGAGGAAGAAGAGCAGGAAGAGGGGCGGGCTGTATCGGGTGACAGTACATCAGGCAATACGGATCAGACGTTATATGACTCCAGTCTGACCAATGTTCATCCAGTAAGAAATGGAAGTGCTCTCGGTACAGGACAGACTCTGGTATATGGTGAGAGACTGACGATCGAAGGGACACTTACACTTTACGGCAGTCAGCCCAATACAGATCCTAACAAAAAGCCAGGGGAAGGCAGCAGGATTGAGATTTATCTGCGCGATGCAGGAAACACATCTGCCCGAGAGATAAGCGTAGGCAGCAGGGCTGTTTCTCCGAATCAATTGGTCGATGGAGGAGCTGTCATACCTGTGAACACTGATGTAGTCATACAGGACCCGGACATACAGGTTGGCCAAAATACGCGATATACCTTTATAGTGAAGTTTACAGGTACGGCAGGTAAGTTTCCTGCGTGTCAATCGACCGTGAACCTTGAATTTCCCATAGCACAGGGAAACCTGTCCCCGGTAAACAGTGAACAGACTGTGGATCCGGCTGCGGCAGGACGGAAGATCAGCGATATCTTCGATCTTAGCAGAGATGTTGATATCAAACCTACGAATAGTGCGGGAGAGGAAGTGTCTGGTAGCTGGCAATGGATAGATGCGAGTGGCAGTGTAAATTCTAGTATAGGAGCTACAGAGCTTTATCCTCTGACTCCGGAGGCCCGGGCCGAGTACAGGGCTAAATTCGTACTTACAGGCAACGAGCAGGCGAAGTACAACAGAGAGTGTATACTGACCGTCAGATTTAATGTCACAGCACCGCTCGTGGAAAACCCGGCACTCGATATAAGCCCGGAGAACGGGGCTAAAGACGGGGTCGCGGGTCTAGCAGACACGACCAAGAAATGGTATAACGCAGAGAGCGGTACGGTCACGATCAAAGTGCAGGATCATGATATACTCCAGCTTTCGGAACCGCCGACTTCATCGAATGGCTGGAAGGCAAACTCATCTTGGGGCAGCGAACTTAAGTTGACGGATGACAACATGAGGTTCCACACAGGGCCTTATGAGATGTATGTCAGGAGAGGTTCGGATATCTGCAGAGTGGTCATTGCTGACCTCAACATAGACAAGGGATATCCCGTTATCAATACGTCTTCTTTAAGGCCGCGGATCACTGGAGAGACGGCAGCTTTCCAATTCAATACGCTCAGCGAGAACAATGAGTCGGGTGTATACAGATATTATCTGCTGACACAGGCAAGGCCGAATGGGTCAAGTGCTCTTCAGGCTGAATATACGAGAGAGCAGGTCTTGAACAGCAGGACAACTGCTGGGGCGGACGGTGTATTTAACCTTGACACACTGAACCCGAATACGTGGTATGATCTTTATCTGCTCGTTCGGGATGAAGCGAGCAACGAAGCACAGTATATAAAACGTGTTGTCAGTGAATCGGGAAACAAGATCGGGGATGTCTGGCAGCTTGTCAGCGGCAATGACAATCTGTATTATGGCTATGAGTTTGAGACAGACAATGAAGATATCAAAGGGACTCTGACGCTGACAGTATACGAAGCAGACGGAACCACACTCAAACCGAACGGAAATGTCAACGCCGGCGATGTTTTAAAGGCAGATGCGGTACCGAGCAATTCAGGTGTTTTTGATATCAGCTATGAATGGTATCGCCGCTCACAAAATGGGACTGAAACAAAGATCAACACAGTAGACAGCCCTGAATATACAGTGCGGGATGCGGACATTGGGTTTACGATCGTCTGCCATGCGACCGCGGAAAATCTGTCCGGTTATCTGCTGGCTGCCACTGGAGGAGCGGTCGGACTTGCGGCTTGCCCTGAGAATCTGAAACCGACAAATGGCCGGGAAGATCTGGTAGAACGGACATTTACATTTACAGGGGTCGTCGGTACGACTTATGAGTATCGGATAAATGGCGGTGAGTGGCAGGATGTAGAGGCTTCGCCGTATCCTGATTTCGTGATCCAGGTTGGGGACGTTACAGTCTTGAGCGGGAACTTGGAAGTACGTACAAAAGCAACAGAGAATTATCAAGCCAGTGCCCCGCCGCTGACCAATGATGAGAACTTCATCAGCACCGGAGAACTGGATATAACCTTAGAGGGCGATAGTTACTATGGTGGGACATTGACGGCCTCGATCAGTTCACAGGCCATCGACTCATCCTTATTTACCTATCAGTGGAGCTGCGACGAC
Organism: uncultured Lachnospiraceae bacterium; assembly: GCA_910584115.1. Classification (GTDB taxonomy): domain Bacteria; phylum Bacillota; class Clostridia; order Lachnospirales; family Lachnospiraceae; genus MGBC164599. The sequence continues at coordinate 13,101 of CAJTYN010000064.1, read as the reverse complement.
GGAAGGACCTTCGACAATGCAGGCAGCAGCTATCAGATACAGAAAGAGGATATCAATAAGCACATCATCGTCAAGGTTTCCCTGAAGGGCTATGAAGGAGCAGACAATACTGTGACTTCAAGGCTGATCGGAAAACGCCCAGTAGATGCGGTCGTCAATGTGATACCGCGGCAGTATGACGGTACAACGACAGCAGAGACAGAAGTCGGGCTGAATGGCGTGATCAATGGGGATAACGTGACAGCCAGCGCGAGTGTGGCATTCGAAGATAAAAATGCTGGAGAAGATAAGAGAGTTAAAGTCACTAACAGACAAGAAGGCGGCAGTGATATCGCATATTATACCGTGAGATGGCCGAGCAGCGGTGACGTAAAAGGAACGATCCTGCCCGCCGTACTGGACCTCACGATGCAGGCTTCAGACAAAGTCTACGACGGCACGACAGACGCAGTGGTGACCTTTGAGGCAGAGCCTCTCGCCGGGGATACTGTTGAAGTATCCGGTACAGGTCAGTTTGCTGATAAGAGTGTCGGCACGAATAAGAGGGTCACACCCAAAGATGTCGTGATTACAGGTACGGATGCGGATAACTATACAGGCACAGGGAGCACAGCTTCCACGACGGCCAGCATCACAGCGAAGAGCATCCAGATCGAGAGCATCACCGTTGCAGATAAAGTGTACGACGGTACCACAGACGCAGTGATAACAGCCACATTCAAAGGAGCTGTGGACGATGTGTCTTATACATATACGGCGGCCTTTGAGTCACCGAATGTAGGAAAAGACAAACCTGTTTCCGCGGAGATCACCTTAGAGGGAGACAGCGCCAAGAATTATACTCTGGCAAATGGGAAAGCGACAGGTACAGGAAATATCACGAGAGCTCCCGCGCCGTACGATGAGTCAGACATCCCGCAGGGATTGACAGGCATCGAAGGCAAAAAATTGAGTTCAGTGTTCATCGGTAGAGGCTTTAACTGGGCAGAGCCATCCACGGTCATGAAGACAGTGGGACGGCACAGCTATCCGGCCATCTACAACCCAGACCCCAGCCAGTACGGGGACAGGGAGATGCAGCTGGAAGTGCTGGTACAGTGTGCGGATCACACATGGGGCGACTGGTCGATCACAGTAGAGCCGACCAAGGAAGAAGTAGGCGAACGGCAGAGGATCTGCGGTGTCTGCGGATATGTAGAGACAGAGACGATCCCGCGCGCACCTTACATCGCCACAGAAGATACGAAAGTCGGATGGGATGACATCATCCAGGCGATCAACAATGCCGCGTCCGGCACGGAGATCCCTGTTGCGATGAACGGTACGGAGACGCTCCCGGCGTCAGTCCTGGATGCTCTCCAGGGCAGGGAAGTTTCCATCGTACTCCAGATGGGAGATGGGATCACATGGACCATCCGGGGAGAGGATATCACAGCCAGTACGCTGAAAGACATCAATATGGCGCTCACCCTGTACACGGATAATATCCCGTCGGATGTGCTCGAATCTTATTCGAAAGACAAGACCGTCATCCAGCTCCATCTCGCATACAGCGGAGATTTTGGATTTGTAGCGACACTGCGCATACCGCTGGGAGACGAATACGCGGGGATCGATTCAACGCTCTATTATTACAACCCGACCCGCGAGCGCATGGAACATATGGACAGCAACAAGGTCACGGCAGACGGCGTCGGACGGTATGATTTCACCCACGCGTCAGACTATGCGGTGGTCATCGATAAAAAACCCGATGCAGATGTGCAGGGCGGCGATACACCATCCGGCAATAACAATACGTCCGGGACGGTAACGCCGATCGCGCCCACCGGCACGGC
>CAJTYN010000064.1:0-11163 GCA_910584115.1 uncultured Lachnospiraceae bacterium | reverse complement strand
AAAACTCTTACAGAGGATACTGCCGGATCTGGAGATAGACCATATAGAATATCCGGAAGCGCAAAAGAGCATCCGCCCGGACGTAGACGCGAAGAGTGTCCGGCTCGACCTGTATGTCAGGGATGGGAAAGGAACAGTCTATGACATTGAGATGCAGGTGGCAGAAGCGAAAGAACTCCCCAAGAGGATGCGCTATTATCAGGCACTCATAGACCTTCAGATGATCGATAGGGGCGAACCGTATAAGAGATTAAAACCGAGTTACGTCATCTTCGTCTGTCCATTTGACATGTTCGGAAAAGGCAGACATATCTATACATTTGAGGATATCTGCAAAGAGGATACAGATATCCAGTTGGGAGATGGGACATCCAAGATATTCCTAAATGCTAAAGGAATACAGGATGACGTCAGCGAAGGACTGAAAGCATTTTTGGACTACGTGGCAGGAAAAAAGCCGGCCGATCCATTTGTAGAGGAATTGGATGAAGCGGTAAGAGAGGCGAAGAAAAATAGAGAATGGAGGCATGAGTATATGACGTTATTGATGCGTGACCAGGAGAACATCGAAAAAGGGATGGAGATCGGAATGGAAAAAGGTATGGGGATCGGGATTGCAGGAATGGTCTCTTCATTGAGGGATTTTAACATACCAGAGCAGGATATCCTCAAAAAAATACAGGAGAAATATGATCTGGCACCAACAGAAGCAGAATATTATATGAAGATGGGGCTCTGATCTTAGAGAGTGTATGAAATTCATCCTGGTGGGCCGTAGGAGAAAGGTGGTGTCTGAATGGAAACAAAGATCATAGATGATACAGCATGGGAACGATTGAGCATCTCGAATGATTTCATCTTCGGAAAGGTCATGCAAGATCCGGGACTGTGCGTAAAACTCTTACAGAGGATACTGCCGGACCTGGAGATAGACCATATAGAATATCCGGAAGCGCAAAAGAGCATCCGCCCGGACGTAGACGCGAAGAGTGTCCGGCTCGACCTGTATGTCAGGGATGGGAAAGGAACAGTCTATGACATTGAGATGCAGGTGGCAGAAGCGAAAGAACTCCCCAAGAGGATGCGCTATTATCAGGCACTCATAGACCTTCAGATGATCGATAGGGGCGAACCGTATAAGAGATTAAAACCGAGTTACGTCATCTTCGTCTGTCCATTTGACATGTTCGGAAAAGGCAGACATATCTATACATTTGAGGATATCTGCAAAGAGGATACAGATATCCAGTTGGGAGATGGGACATCCAAGATATTCCTAAATGCTAAAGGAATACAGGATGACGTCAGCGAAGGACTGAAAGCATTTTTGGACTACGTGGCAGGAAAAAAGCCGGCCGATCCATTTGTAGAGGAATTGGATGAAGCGGTAAGAGAGGCGAAGAAAAATAGAGAATGGAGGCATGAGTATATGACGTTATTGATGCGTGACCAGGAGAACATCGAAAAGGGCATGGAGATCGGAATGGAGATCGGTATCGCGGGGATGATCTCTTCACTGAGGGATTTTGACATACCGGAACATACGATCCTCCAAAAAATACAGGAGAAGTACGGCCTTACCTCAACAGAAGCGGAACGCTATATGAACACAAGCCCCTGATCCCGGATCGGAGGCTTGTGTCCATATACTATTTGCTGTATTTCTCTTCGCAGTATTTACAGCGGTAGATCTCCCGGTCTTCGTCTGCCAGCAGGAAGATCTGCTTTAACCCCTGTTCGATGGAGGTAATGCAGCGGGGGTTCTTGCAGCGGATCACGTTGACGATTTTTGACGGCAGTCTCAGCTTTTTCTTTTCGACGATCTGGGCGTCTTTTACGATGTTGACCGTGATGTTGTGGTCGATGAAGCCGAGGATATCCAGATCCAGCGTGTCGATGTCACATTCCACTTTCAGGATGTCTTTTTTTCCCATTTTGTTGCTGCGGGCGTTCTTGATGATCGCTACGGTGCAGTCCAGCTTGTCCAGGCCAAGATCGTGGTAGATCGTCATGCTCTTTCCGGCCGTGATATGATCCAATACAACGCCTTCGTTGATCTGTCCGACATTTAACATATAAAACTCCTTTTCGTGATGGTCTATGCGATTTCCAGTAACGTCAGTATCAGGGCCATGCGTACATAGACGCCGTATCGTGCCTGCTTGAAGTAAGCCGCGCGGGGATCGTTGTCCACTTCCACGGAGATCTCATTTACCCGGGGCAGGGGATGGAGCACCAGCATATCCGGCCCGGCCAGCTTCATCTTCTCCGCGTCCAGTATGTAGAAATCTTTCATGCGCACGTAATCGTTTTCGTTGAAGAACCGCTCTCTCTGCACACGGGTCATGTAGAGGAGATCCAGGTCGGGCAGCGCTTCTTCCAGGCGGACCACTTCCTTGTAGGAGACATTTTCCTTCTGCAGGACGCCGTCCCGGATGTAACTGGGCACGCGGAGCTCATCCGGGGAGATGAGGATGAAATGTACGTTGTCGTAGCGCACCAGGGCTTCGATCAGGGAGTGGACGGTCCGCCCGAAGCGCAGGTCCCCGCAGAGGCCGATCGTGATGTTGTCCAGCCGTCCTTTCATGGAGCGTATGGTGAGCAGGTCTGTCAGCGTCTGGGTGGGATGCTGGTGCCCTCCGTCCCCGGCGTTGATGACGGGGATCTGGGACGCCATCGAAGCCACCAGCGCCGCGCCCTCCTTCGGGTGACGGATGGCGGCGATATCCGCGTAACAGGATACGACGCGGATGGTGTCCGCCACACTCTCCCCCTTTGTGGCCGAACTGGAGTCCTGGTCGGAAAAACCGAGGACCTTCCCCCCAAGGTTCATCATGGCGGCTTCAAAACTCAGCCGCGTCCGGGTGCTGGGCTCGTAGAACAGGGACGCCAGCCGTTTTCCCTCGCAGGCGTGGGCGTATTTCTCCGGATGGCGTTCGATGTCGTTGGCCAGATCCAGAAGTTTATCCAGTTCCTCGACAGAGAGATCCAATGGGCTTATGATATGGTTCATGCATTACCTCCTGATAGCGTGGTCGAATGTCATAGTCTTCATCCATCATATAATAGACGGTACTGTTTTTCAAGGATCATCTGAAAGAATCTTTTCAAAAAAAAGTCCGGCCATGAACCACAGCGGGGCATAGTCTAGCCGGATCAGCCCCTTATAATTGAGTGCCGCCTGGCTGTAATCCCAGGGACAGATCCTAAAGAGGGACAAAAAGGATCCCGTGGTAAATTCGGTGAGATAGATCCCCACCGTGTAGATGCTCCCCCGCCACAGGGCTGGGAAGTCCTTCAGATGCTTCGAGACGGGGCCGATGACAGCCGCCAGCCCGTAGATGGGGAACATCCAGATGGAGGAGTGGCCCATCAGGGTGAAGTCGTTCTGTCCCAGGCAGTGCAGGCCGGTCCAGAAGATCTCCATGCACCAGCCGATACTCCCGCACAGCAAGAATTTATTTTTCATATCGCTTACAGACTCCGTTTTCTAATAGCTGTTTCCCGGAGGATCGAGATCATACATTTAATTTTCGGGAGGCGATCCGCTTATTGTTTTTTTCACGGTAAATGTGTATAATCAGAGGTAAGGAGATCATTTGGAGGAGATCAGGGAAAATGGATTATAGAGAATGCAGGAGATATATAGAGGACGTCCAGCGCTTCGGGCGCGTCCTGGGGCTGGACGGCATGCGTGAGCTCTTGCGGCGTCTGGGCGACCCGCAGGAGGACTTGTGTTTCGTACACGCGGCCGGGACCAACGGGAAAGGGTCCGTGCTGGCCTATGTGTCCCAGGTCCTGCGCAGGGCCGGTTACCGGACGGGAAAGTATACGTCCCCGGCGATCTTTCAGTATCGGGAGATCATGGAAGTGGACGGGCAGATCGTAAGCCAGGAGGAGTTCGCCGACCTCTTCAGCCGGGTGGCCGAGACGGCGGATGCCATGGAACGGGAGGGCCTGGCCCATCCGACGCCTTTTGAGATGGAGACAGCGGCGGCCTTCCTTTTTTTTAAGGAAAAGGGATGCGAGATCGTGGCTTTAGAGACGGGGATGGGCGGCGAGACGGACGCCACGAACCTGGTCACGGATACGAAAGTGGCGGTGCTCACCTCGATCAGCTTCGATCACATGGATGTGCTGGGAGAGACGATCAAAGAGATCGCCCGGTGCAAGGCGGGGATCATCAAGCCGGGATGCCGGGTGGTCACCGCCGTGCAGGAGCCGGAAGCCGCCCAGGCCATCGCCCAGGTCTGCGGTGAAAAAGGCGTGCCCTGTACGCTGGCGGATCACAGGAAGGCGCAGATCCTCCAGCGGGATCTTCGCGGCCAGCGTTTTTCCTACGAAGGCGTGGACTATGCCATCCGGCTTTTAGGCGGCTGTCAGGTGGAGAACGCGGTGGTCGCCATCAAGGTGCTGGAGGCGCTCATCGACGCGGGCTTTAAGATCTCACGGGAACAGATCCGGGAGGGCTTGGCCGAGACGGCCTGGCCGGGGCGTTTTACCCTGATCCGGGAGACACCCGCCGTGATCATAGATGGCGCCCACAACCCGAAGGCGGCCCGGCAGCTGGCGGATTCCATACGGAGCTGTTTTGCGGATGAGCGGATCGTCTATGTGATGGGGATGTTTGGGGACAAGGACTATGAAGAGGTGGCATCCATCACGGCGCCTCTGGCGGAGGAGGTCATCACGGTGGAGACGCCGGGAAATCCCCGGGCGCTGGCGGCAGAGACGCTGGCTGAGACGGTCCGTAAATACTGTCCGCGGGTCACGGCGGTCCCGTCTTTAAAAGAGGCGGCGGCTCTGTCTCTTGAGAGAGCGGGCGCGCAGGGCGTGGTCGTGGTATTCGGATCTCTGTCTTTCCTGGGGGAGATCAGTGGATTTTATACAGACAAAGGAGAATGAGACGATGGTGGATTTACTGGAATTGCGCGGCAAGATCGATCGGATCGACCAGGAGGTGATCCGTCTCTTCGAGGAGCGGATGGAAGTCAGCAGGAAGGTGGCGGATTTTAAGATCCAGACGGGAAAGCCTGTGTTTGATCCGGAACGGGAAAATGACAAGCTGAAAAAGGTCAAGGGACTGGCCCACACATCTTTCAATGCCACGGGCGCGGAAGAACTCTTCCAGCAGATCATGTCCATGAGCCGGAAGCTCCAATATCAGCTCCTGACAGAGCACGGTGTTGAGGAGGAGAAGACATACACCATGGTGGAGCGGCTGCCCAAGGAACAGGCCCGCGTGGTGTTCCAGGGCGTAGAAGGGGCGTACAGCTACGCCGCCATGCAGGAGTTCTTCGGCGAGGACGTGGCAGGCTTCCATGTACAGACCTGGAAGGATGCCATGGATGCGATCGCCGACGGGCGGGCCGACTATGCGGTGCTGCCCATAGAAAACTCCACGGCGGGGATCGTGGCCGAGATCTACGATCTGCTGGTGGACTACGACCTGTACATCGTGGGGGAACAGATCATCAGGTGCGAACACACTCTCCTAGGACTCCCGGAGGCGACCATAGACGATATCCAGGTCGTCTACTCCCATCCCCAGGCCCTGATGCAGTGCAAGACCTATCTGGAAAAACATCCCCAATGGGATACCCGGGAGACGGGCAACACCGCCGTTTCCGCCAAGAAAGTCAGAGAGGACCGAGACGTATCCAAAGGCGCCATCGCCAGCAGACAGGCGGCTCGTTTCTACGGACTGCAGGTGCTGGAAGACAACATTTATCAGAATCGATATAATTCCACCCGTTTCATCATCGTGAGCGGGAAACAGGAATACGCGTCTGATGCGGGCAAGATCAGTATCTGTTTCGAACTGCCCCATAAGAGCGGTACGCTCTACAACATGCTGTCCCACTTCATCTACAACGGCCTGAACATGACCAAGATCGAGTCCCGTCCCATACCGGGAAGGAATTGGGAATACCGGTTTTTCGTGGACTTTGAGGGAAATCTGGAGGACAGCGCGGTGAAGAACGCCCTGCGGGGCATCCGCCAGGAGGCCAGCCAGGTACGGGTATTCGGGAATTACTAGATGAAAGTCCCGGCAAGCGGCAGGACGGATAGGAGGAGATAAATAGTTTTGGAAAAGTGTATTTTATACCGGGATCTTGAACACGGAGAGATCCTGCGGGATATGCAGCGCCTGATGGAGGGGCGCAGGACGGGCACCATGGAGAGGGAGGAGCAGGAGCGGCTCTTTTACGACAGCATGCACGGCCTGGTGGAACAGGCGGGATTCTATGGCTTCTATGGAAATCTCTGGCACGACTATCTGACATTTTTGCTGGTCAATAAGGAAAATGCCTTCAGTATGGCCTGCGAGATCGTAGGGCCGGTGGAGGGCAGCATCAACGAGATCGCCAGGAGTGACTTTGCGGAATTTAAGAGACTATATGAATACGATCTGGAGGTCTTTGACGGGGAGTTCGGCTGTCCCTTCGGGGGCATCGTCAGCGATTACCGGAATGTGGCGGAGGGCAGCAGGCGGTTCAACAGACGGATCCGGGACCGTATCTGCAGTCTGAGCCGGAAGCTGGCCGAGGCGCCGAGCGTAGATGCTTTTATGGAAGATATGGTCGAGTTCTACCGGGATTTCGGCGTGGGCAGGCTGGGCCTCCACAAAGCGTTCCGGGTGGATCGGGACGACCGGGGACAGGTGGCAATCCGGCCGATCACAAACATCGCCCACGTACATCTGGATGACTTAGTGGGCTATGAGATCGCCAAGAAGAAGCTGATCGATAACACGGAGGCTTTCGTGGAAGGGCGCAAGGCGAACAACTGCCTCCTGTTCGGGGACGCGGGCACCGGGAAATCCTCCAGCATCAAGGCCATCTTAAACCAATACTACGAGCGGGGCCTGCGGATCATCGAGGTCTACAAGCACCAATTTCAGGATCTCAATGAAGTGATCGCCCAGATCAAGAACAGGAATTACCGATTTATCATCTACATGGACGACCTGTCCTTCGAGGAATTTGAGATCGAATATAAGTATCTGAAAGCCATAATCGAGGGCGGCTTGGAGCGGAAGCCGGAAAATGTGCTAATCTACGCCACGTCCAACCGCCGCCATCTGATCCGGGAGAGCTTTGAGGATAAGTTGGGCCGCCGGGAGGATCTGCACGCCTCGGACACGGTGCAGGAAAAATTGTCCCTGGTCTACCGGTTCGGCGTGACGATCTTCTTCTGTGCGCCGGATAAAAAAGAGTTTCAGAATATCGTCCGCGTGCTGGCCGAGAGGCACGGCCTGAAGATCCCCGAGGAAGAACTCCTGCTGGAAGCCAACAAGTGGGAACTGAGCCACGGGGGACTGACAGGCCGCACGGCCCAGCAGTTCATCGACTATCTGCTGGGACAGGAGAAATGATGAGAAATAATGAGGAAGGGGGAAATATATGCCGATCACCACTTTTGCAGCGATTGATGTGGGTTCCTACGAAGTGGGGATGAAGATCTTCGAATTATCGAAAAAATACAGATTGAGAGAGATCGACACGATCCGATACCGCCTGGAACTGGGCAAGGACGTGTACGAGAGCGGCCGTTTCAGATCCGGGATGATCGAGGAGCTGTGTACGGTCATGCGGAACTATAAAGAGATCATGGAGGGCTACCGGGTGGACGCCTACCGGGCCTACGGGACCAGTCCGTTCAGGGAGGCGAAGAATGCCCAGGTGGCCATCGGGCGGGTGGAGCAGAGTACGGGGATGAAGATCTCGGTCTTGAGCAACTCCGAGCAGCGATTCTTAAGTTATAAATCCATCGCCGCCATGGAAGCTGATTTTCAGAAGATGATCAAAAAAAGCACGGCCATCGTGGACGTGGGCGGGGGCAGCATGCAGGTGTCCCTGTTCGACAAGGACGCGCTGGTCACCACCCAGAACATACGGCTGGGAAACCTGCGGATCCGGGAGCGGCTCCAGTCACTGGAAAAAGAGACGATCCACTACGAACAGCTGGTGGAAGAATTTATCCATAATGAACTGCTGACTTTCCAGAAGCTCTACCTGGCGGACCGGGAAGTAAAGCATGTGATCTTTCTGGGGGATTTTTTCACCGACACGATCTTCCACGGGGAATCCCAGGAAAAGACCATCACCCGGGAGGAATTCAACCGTTTATACGAGCGGGTCATCAGCCGCTCTCCGGATGACCTGGCCATGCATATGGGCGTCCCGGCGGAATACGCGTCGCTGATCGTGCCCACGGCCGTGATCTACAAGAACTTCGTGGATATCTTCCAGACGGAGGCCATGTGGGTGCCCGGTACGCTCTTGGCGGACGGGATCGCCTACGACTACGGGGAAGAGCACGGATTCATCCACAGCAAACACGATTTTGAGAACGATATCGTCGTGGCGGCGGAGAACATCGCGTCCAGGTATCTGGCCAGCCGGCGGCACACCCAGGCGGTGGCGAAGATCGCGCTGAAGATCTTCGACAGCATGAAGAAAGTCCATGGGCTGGGGGAGAGGGAGCGGCTGCTTTTGCGTATCGCCGCGATCCTCCACGAATGCGGCAAATACATCAGCATGTGCGACATCGCGGACAACTCTTTTCACATCATCATGTCCACGGAAATCATCGGCCTCTCCCACGCGGAGCGGCAGATCATCGCCAGTGTGGTGCGCTACAACACCCAGGACTTCGGGTACTTCGAGAAAGTGCACCGGGACATCGGCGTGGAAAAAGAACGCTATCTGGTCATCGCAAAACTGACAGCCATCCACCGGGTGGCCAACGCCCTGGACCGGACCCATTACCAGAAGATCCGGGATCTTAAGCCCACCTTAAAAGACGGCCAGCTGGTGCTGACCCTGGAGTCTGAGAGGGATTACGGGCTGGAGAAAGGGCTGCTGAAAGAAAAAGCAGATTTCTTTGAGGAAGTATTCGGCATCCGCATCCGGCTGCGCAGGAAAAAACAGATCTAGGAGGAGGGAACAATGGAAGAAAAGGATTATAGAAACCCAGAATATTACGTAAATCGGGAACTGAGCTGGCTCTTATTTGACCGGCGGGTCCTGAGCGAAGCCCGCGACAAGACCATCCCTCTCTTCGAGCGGCTGAAATTTTTGAGCATCACGTCCTCCAATCTGGATGAATTCTTCATGGTGCGGGTGGCGTCCCTAAAAGACCAGGTACACGCCCAGTACACGAAGCCGGACATCGCCGGACTGACGCCAAAAGAGCAGCTCAAGAGGATCAGCGAGGACACCCATGAGCTGGTGCAATTACAGTACAGCACCTACAACCGCTCCGTCTGCCCGGCTCTGAAAAAAAGAGCGGGCCTCTCCTTGATCACCCAGCACGAGGAACTGACGAAGGCCCAGAAAAATTTCGTGGACGAATATTTCGAGGAGAACATCTATCCGGTGGTCACGCCTATGGCCATGGACTCCTCCCGGCCGTTCCCGCTGATCCGGAACAGATCTTTGAACATCGGCGCGCTGATCTCTAAGAAAGACCGGAAAAAGGGAAAGGAAGTCCTGGAATTTGCCACCGTGCAGGTACCTTCCGTGCTGCCGCGGCTGATCCGACTGCCGGATGAGAGCGACGGCGAGCGGGCGGTGATCCTGCTGGAGGAGGTCATCGAGCGCAACATCGGAAAGCTCTTCTTAAGCTACGACGTGGTGTGCGCCCACCCGTACAGGATCATGCGGAACGCGGACCTGAGCATCGACGAGGACGAGGCGGAGGATCTGTTAAAAGAGATCCAGAAGCAGCTGAAGAAGCGCCAGTGGGGCGAGGTCATCCGTCTGGAAGTGGATGAGAAGATCGACAAAAGACTCTTGAAGATCCTGAAGACGGAATTTAACAGCAAAGAGGAAGATATCTTCTATATCCCGGGGCCGCTGGACCTGACGTTCCTGATGAAGCTCTACGGGATGGAAGGGTACGAGGACTTCAAGACACCCGCCCACCAGCCCGCGCCCGTGCAGGAATTTATCGAAAAAGACAATATCTTCAGGGTCATACAGAAGCAGGATGTGTTCCTCCACCATCCCTATATGAGCTTCGACCCGGTGGTGGAATTCGTGCGCCAGGCGGCCAAGGATCCGGATGTGCTGGCGATCAAGCAGACCCTCTACCGTGTCAGCGGAAATTCCCCGATCATCGCGGCCCTGGCTAAAGCGGCCGAGAACGGGAAGCAGGTGTCGGTGCTGGTGGAACTGAAAGCACGTTTCGACGAGGAGAACAACATCGTCTGGGCGAAGATGCTGGAAAAGGCGGGATGCCATGTGATCTACGGCCTGGTGGGCCTAAAGACCCACAGCAAGATCACGCTGGTGGTGCGCCGGGAAGAGGCCGGGATCCGCAGGTACGTCCATCTGGGGACCGGAAACTACAACGACAGCACGGCCAGGCTCTACACGGACTGCGGACTCTTCACCTGCGACGCCCGGTTCGGGGAGGACGCGACGGCCGTCTTCAATATGCTCTCCGGCTACTCCGAGCCGAAATTCTGGCATAAACTGATCATGGCCCCGCTCTGGATGAAAAAGCGTTTCTTAGGGATGATCGAGATCGAGAAAAAACATGCGGAAAACGGCAACAACGCCCATATCATCGCCAAGATCAATTCCCTGTGCGACCCGGATATCATGGAGGCCCTCTATGAGGCGTCCGCCGCCGGGGTGAAGATCGATCTTCTGGTGCGGGGGATCTGCTGCCTGAAAGTGGGGATCCCGGGAGTCAGCGAGAACATCCACGTGCGCTCCATCGTGGGGGATTTCCTGGAACACAGCCGGATCTTTTATTTTTACAACAACGGCGCGGAAGATGTGTTCATGGGGAGCGCGGACTGGATGACCAGGAACCTGGACCGGCGCGTGGAGATCGTCTTCCCGGTGGAGGATGAAAATATCAAAAAAGAGATCCTCCACATCCTGGACATCGAGTTCCAGGACAACACGAAGGCCCATATCCTCCAGGAAGACGGACAGTACGAGAAACAGGACAAGAGGGGGAAAGCGTTGATCAATTCTCAGATGATCTTCAGCGAGGAAGCGAGAAAACGTGCCTGGGCGCAGCCGGGACACCATACGGACTCCCGGGTGTTCGTGCCGGCGGAGCCGGTGGAGGAATAGCCGCATGTAAAAAGAGGTCAGACGGAACGGTCTGTCCTCTTTTTCTGTATGCGGCTATGTTGTC
>CAJTYN010000063.1 GCA_910584115.1 uncultured Lachnospiraceae bacterium | reverse complement strand
ATCGCGATCCCCCGGCGCTTTTGGTACTTTTCTCGTAGAAAAGTACATATCCAAAGACCTGAGCGGTCGTGGATCGTAATAAATGTTCATAATATTCAATCTATTTACAGGATCTAGAGGGTTTTCAAACATGCTCTAGATCCTGTGACTTCTGGTCGGCAGTCTTAATTCCGATATGTACTGTCCGCGATCTTTTCGACAAAGACCTGGCTCTTATCCGCGTTGAAGACTTTCCGGTAAGTCTCCACGGCCAATGTGCCGGGGGCGGGGCTGGCTACGGTCTTCGTCTCGATCTCCACAGGCGCCTCCTCCGTCTTCGTTCCCCATATGTCTACAGTGAGATCCCCGTTTTCGTAGGACACATCGAAGCGGACGGGGTAACTCTTATCGTTGGCGATCCGCAGGTCCAGCCAACCCCAGGCGACCGTGGCATCGATCCCGGCGGGGATATAACTGGATACATAGTCGTGGTTCCACCGCTCCACGATCTTCAGGTTGGAATAGAGCGCGGCCGCGAAGATCGTGGAGGACACTTGGCAGATCCCGCCGCCGTAAGCCTGTACGATGTTCCCGTCTTCATCGATGGCGCTGGCCTTTTTAAAGCCGGTGGCCTCGCTCTGTTCCCCCACCGTATCGTTAAAGGAAAAGACATCGCCGCTGATCAGGATCGAGCCGCTGCATTTCTCCACAGCCAGGGCCACGTTGGTCAGGCGGTCGGCTGTACCGCTCACTTTCGTCGTATAGGAACTCAAGTGGTCGGCGAAGAGGTGTTCCCGCAGGTTCTGGGCATCGATCGGGGGCTCGGTGTAGATCAGGTCGAGAGCCACCGTGCTGCCCTCCTCGGCGGCGTCCAAAAGGGCGCGTGCGTTCTCCCAGTCCACATCCACGCCCGTGACGGCTTCCACGACCGCGTAGTCGTTGGCCGGATCTAAGGTGGCATCAGCAGCGTCCACATGGACATCCGCATAGACCTGATCCAGATCCACAGCCCTGACCTCGCCCATGGTATCCGGGCAGGCGAGCACGTTCTCATAGTCGTCCGCCCGGACGGCCTGGCGGATCTTCTCGATCAGCGCATCCTCGTCCACATCCTCCCCGGCGGTGCCGATGGTGAAGACGAGCTGGTCGTCCTTTATCTCATAGGAAGTCTGGACCGTATTGTTGGCGTCGGTGAGGCCGCTGTCGGCGATGGCTTTTTTGAGCGCGGCGGTGTCTTTTACCGCGGGCAGGTCTTCGATGTCATCTTTTGCAAAAAGGGATCTTAAGAGGGCAAGACCCCGGGTGAAAAAACCCTTTTGGGCCTTTTCGCTCTTTTTCAGGGCTTTTTTGGCGGCGGCCTGGTGGTCGTAGACCAGCGCGTCCGTCACGTCCACGGAGTAGCTCTTGCCTTCAAAAGCGACGGTGAGGGAGGCGCCTTCATGTGTCCGGTCGTTTTTTTCCAGGGCCCCAGCGGCCTCGTCCAGCGTCATATCGTCCAGCGCCGTGCCGTTTATGGTGGTCCCGGGCAGGATGCGCGCCGGGTCCGGGATCGTGCATAAGAATATGTATCCGCCCGCCAGCAGGGCGGCAGATCCTATCAGGATCCAGGATGTGATGTGTTTCATCTTGTCAGAGATACCTCCTTTTCTTGAGGGAGATCTACATTGATGATAGCACGGCGGAGAGGGTTTTTCAAGAGGGATACGGTCGCAACATGCTTGACAAATCGGCCATTCTCATGTATGCTCTTACACAGGGATACGTATTAACGTGTAAAAGTGACACGTATCCGATCATTTTTTGGGAGGGAACGAAGATGAAAATGAAAAAAGCATTATCTGTCATGCTGGCAGCAGCTATGACGATGACCTTGTTGGTCGGCTGCGGCGGCAATTCCGGTTCGGACTCTGGTTCCGATACAGGTTCCAGCACAGAGAACTCCAAAGAAGAGAGCAGCGGGGATGTGTTCAAGATCGGCGGGATCGGTCCTGTGACCGGCGGAGCGGCCGTCTATGGCGAAGCGGTCAAGAACGGTTCTGAGCTGGCGGTAAAGGAGATCAACGAGGCGGGCGGCATCAACGGTGTTCAGATCGAGATGAACTATCAGGATGATGAGCACGATGCCGAGAAAGCCGTCAACGCGTACAACACGCTGAAGGACTGGGGCATGCACGCGCTCTTGGGGACCGTGACATCCGCGCCCTGTGTGGCTGTCGGCGAGGTATCCAAGGACGATAACATCTTCATGCTGACACCATCCGGCACAGCCGTTGAATGTGTGCAGTACGACAACGCATTCCGCGTATGCTTCTCCGATCCGATGCAAGGTCTGGAATCCGCGAAATACATCGGTGAAAACGGCCTGGCGAAAAAAGTCGCGGCGATCTATGACAGCTCCGATGTATATTCCACAGGGATCTACGAAGCGTTTGTAAAAGAGGCGGAGAACCAGGACTTTGAGATCGTGGCGGCAGAAGCCTTTACAGCGGAGGCCAAGACCGATTTCTCCGTACAGCTGCAGAAAGCAAAAGACGCCGGCGCAGAATTAGTCTTCCTGCCGTTCTATTACACAGAGGCTTCTCTGGTGCTCAAGCAGGCCGCCGGGATGAGCTACAACCCGATCTTCTTCGGATGTGACGGTATGGACGGTATCCTCGCAGTGGATGGATTCGATGTGGATCTGGCAAACAACCTGATGTTCATGAGTCCGTTTACCCCGACTTCCGAGGATGAGGCGATTCAGAAATTTGTAAAAGATTACGAAGAGGCATATGGAAGTACCCCGAACCAGTTCGCGGCAGATGCTTACGATGGGATGTACGCTATCAAGGCAGCGATGGAAGAGAAAGATATCACACCGGACATGTCTCCGTCAGATATCTGTGATGCGATGAAAGAAGCGATGGTCAGCATCACGATTGACGGTGTGACTGCAAAGGGCCTGACTTGGGAAGCCAGCGGCGAACCGAGCAAGGAGCCGATGGTCGTGAAGATCCAGGATGGAGATTATGCAGTCGTAGAGTAGGATCGGACAGAGGGTTATCTTGGTCAAGATAACCTTCTTTTCATTACAATACGCCAGAGAGGGGATTGATATGAGTTTTATATCTTATTTGATCAATGGGATCAGCCTGGGCAGTGTGTATGCGATCATCGCCCTCGGCTATACCATGGTATATGGGATCGCCAAGATGCTGAATTTTGCCCATGGCGATGTCATCATGATCGGCGCGTATGTGGTCATGACAGCGATCGCGAGTGCCGGGCTTCCGCCATTGGCCGCAGTGCTCTTGGCGATCATTTTCTGTACGGTTTTAGGTGTTGTGATCGAGAGTGTGGCCTACCGGCCCCTGTTAAATGCGTCCTCTTCGCTGGCAGTCCTCATCACAGCCATCGGCGTCAGCTACCTGCTCCAGAATGTGGCCCTTTTGATCTTCGGGGCAAATACGAAATCCTTCGCGTCGGTGGTCCCGGTGCCCGCGCTGGTATTGGCGGGAGGGAGCCTCACCATCTCCGGGGAGACGATCGTCACGATCATCTCCTGTATCGTGATCATGATCGGGCTTACGTTATTTATCAGGAGATCCAAAGCCGGGCAGGCGATGCTGGCTGTCTCCGAGGATAAAGGCGCGGCGCAGCTCATGGGGATCAATGTGAACGGGACGATCGCCCTGACCTTCGCGATCGGCTCCGCGCTGGCCGCTGTGGCGGGCGTGCTGCTGTGTTCGGCCTATCCTTCCTTGAATCCGTATACGGGCGCCATGCCCGGCATCAAAGCCTTCGTGGCCGCTGTGTTCGGCGGGATCGGATCCATCCCGGGCGCCCTGATCGGCGGGATCTTGCTGGGCGTGATCGAGATCTTCGGCAAAGCCTATATCTCGTCCCAGATGGCGGACGCGATCGTGTTCGGCGTGCTGATCGTCGTACTGATCGTGAAACCTACAGGGATCCTGGGCAAAAATATCCAAGAGAAGGTGTAGGGGGAGAAGACGATGAAGAAAATGAGCAAGACAACAAAGAGCAATATGATCACATACCTGATGGTGGTCGTCCTATTTATCGTTGTGCAGGTGATGGTCACCACCGGGAACCTCTCCAGCCTTCTCCAGGGACTCTTGGTCCCCCTGTGCGCATACGTGATCCTGGCCGTCTCCTTGAACCTGACGGTCGGCATCCTGGGCGAACTGAGCCTGGGCCATGCTGGATTCATGTGCGTGGGCGCATTTACCAGCGCGTTCTTTTCCAAATGCGCCGTGGAGGCGATCCCGGTCGCGGGCGTGCGCTATCTGATCGCGCTCCTGATCGGAGCGGCGGCGGCCGGTATATGCGGGATCTTGATCGGGATCCCGGTGCTGCGCTTAAAAGGGGATTACCTGGCCATCGTGACGCTGGCTTTCGGTGAGATCATCAAGAACATCGTGAACATCCTGTTCATCGGCAGGGACTCCAAGGGCTTTCATTTTTCCACAAAGGACTCCATGTCCCTGGGGTTAGAAGACGGTGGTCAGGTGATCGTCAACGGTCCCCAGGGGATCACGGGCACGCCGAAAGACTCCACGTTCGTGATCGGGGTGGTGCTCATACTGATCACCCTGTTCATCGTCCTGAACCTGATGCATTCCAGGAGCGGGCGCGCGATCATGGCGATTCGGGATAACCGCATCGCGGCGGAATCCGTGGGGATCAACATCACGAAATATAAACTGATGGCATTTTCCATATCGGCCGCGCTGGCCGGCGTCGCGGGCGTGATCTACGCGCACAACCTGGCAACCCTGACCGCCCAGCCAAAGAACTTCGGCTACAATATGTCCATCATGATCCTCGTCTTCGTCGTACTCGGCGGGATCGGGAACATGCGCGGATCGATCATCGCGGCCATCATACTGACCCTGCTGCCGGAGCTCTTGCGCAGCCTGAGTGATTACCGGATGCTGATCTACGCGATCGTGCTGATCGTCATGATGCTGTTCAACTGGAGCCCGAAGGCCATCGAGTGGAGGGAAAAACACCTCTCCCGGTTCAGGCGCAAAAATAATAAGACAGAGGAGGCTGCGTAAAAATGGCATTATTGGAAGTGAATAATCTCGGTATCTCCTTTGGCGGCCTGCGCGCGGTAAATGAGTTCCATCTGAAGATCGAAAAAGGATGTCTGTACGGGCTGATCGGGCCGAACGGAGCGGGAAAGACCACGGTCTTCAACCTTCTGACAGGCGTGTACAAGCCCAGCGAAGGCGTGATCCTCCTAGACGGCGAGAACATCGTGGGAAAGAAGACGATCGACATCAATAAAGCGGGCGTGGCCCGGACATTCCAGAACATCCGCCTGTTCAAGGACCTCTCCGTGCTGGACAACGTGAAAGTAGGCCTGCACAACCATCACAGATATTCCACGCTGGAGGGGATCTTCCGGCTCCCCCGGTATTTCAAGGTGGAAAAAGAGATGGACGAGAGGGCGATGGAGCTCCTCTCCGTGTTCGACCTGGATAAAGAGGCGGCCACCCTGGCGGCAAATCTCCCCTACGGGAAACAGAGAGAGCTGGAGATCACCCGGGCGCTGGCCACGGAGCCGAAGCTTTTGCTCCTGGACGAGCCTGCCGCGGGGATGAACCCCAACGAGACGAAGGAACTGATGGAGACGATCCGTTTCGTGCGGGACGAATTCCATATGACGATCCTCCTGATCGAGCACGATATGAAATTGGTATCCGGGATCTGTGAAGAGCTGACGGTCCTGAATTTCGGCGAGGTGCTCGCAGAAGGGGCGACCAGCGACGTGCTGAATGACCCGGAAGTCATCAAAGCGTATTTAGGCGAATAGGGGGGATGGCAGATATGGCAATGCTTGAGATAAAGGACATTGAAGTATTTTACGGCATGATCCAGGCGATCAAAGGGATCTCTTTCGAGGTCAACGAGGGGGAGGTCATCGCCCTGATCGGAGCCAACGGCGCCGGGAAGACCACGATCCTGCACACGATCACCGGACTCCTCTCCCCGAAAAAAGGTTCCGTGATCTTCGAGGGGAAGGACATCACCAAGGTCCCTGCCCATAAGATCGTATCCCTGGGGATGGCCCACGTACCGGAGGGCCGGAGGGTCTTCGCGGAGCTGTCCGTATACGAGAACCTGAAGATGGGCGCTTATACGAGAAAAGATAAAGACGAGATCGCGAGGACACTGGAGATGGTCTATAAGCGTTTCCCGCGTCTGAAAGAGCGCAGGAACCAGCTTGCCGGGACTTTAAGCGGTGGTGAGCAGCAGATGCTGGCCATGGGCAGGGCGCTGATGTCTTATCCGAAGATCATCGTGATGGACGAGCCGTCCATGGGACTCTCGCCGATCCTGGTCAATGAGATCTTCGATATCATCCAGGAGGTGAGCGCGGGCGGGACCACGGTGCTCTTGGTGGAACAGAACGCGAAGAAGGCGCTCTCCATCGCGGACAGAGCGTACGTCCTGGAAACGGGCAAGATCGTCCTGGAAGGGGAAGCCGAAAAACTGATGAACGACGATTCGATCAAAAAGGCTTACCTGGGAGAATAGAACATAGAATAGGAGGGGATGGGTCATGGAGAACGTGGTGATCACCATTGCAAGACAGTACGGGAGCGGCGGGAAGACCGTCGGAAAGATGCTGGCGGGGGAGCTGGGCATCCCCTGGTACAGCAGGGATATCCTGAAGATGGCGTCGGAGGAGAGCGGGATCAGCGAGCAGCTGTTCACACAATTTGATGAAAAATTAAAGAGCGGCCTGTTCAAACGCATCCTGTCTCCGGATATCTATACAGGAGAGCTGATCCCTCCGGAGAGCAGCGATTTCGTGTCGGCCAAAAACCTGTTCAATTACCAGGCGGAAGTGATCAAACGCCTGGCGAAGACACAGAGCTGCGTCATCATCGGGCGCGCGGCGGATTTTGTCTTAAAAGACTATCCCAATGTGGTCAGTGTATTTGTCCACGGGTCCGAGGAATTCAACCTGGCCAGGGCCATGGAACAGAACAGCATGACGGAAGAAGAGATGAAGAAGTTCATCGCGAAGACGGATAAGTATCGGGCGGAGTTCTATAAGCACTACACCGGACGGGAGTGGACAGATGCCCGGAACTACGATCTCTGCCTGAACAGCAGCAAGTTGGGATTTGAAAAATGCGTGGAGGAGATCCGGGCTTATATCAAAGTGAGGTTTTAGAAAAAGGATCGCGGCAGGCTCTTGGATCTGAGAGCTGGCCGCGATCTTTTTAAACATGATCTTGTGAGCATTTGGTATGATCTACGGTTGCTCAGATTTTTCTATGTACTTTTCTGCGAGAAAAGTACCAAAAGCGCCGGGGGATTGCGATTTCCCCCGGACCCCTTAAAACGCTATTTTTGGAAAGGGGACGTTTTGCCCTCTTATGGGATCGATCTTCATCACTTTTAAGATATGTACCAGCGGATGATCCGTTCTGTTTGTCAAAGACCAGAGGGAAAGGAGCGGCTATCTGTCGCCGGGCAGGCTTTTAGAGGGCGCTTTTAGCATCGATGAGATCCACTGTTTACGGAGTCTTTGGCGCGAAGGCTCTCCTGAGCGCCATGATAGACGGAATTGACAGTTAGCTCGATCGGTGCGTTGCCCGGGCCTGCCTGGAGACAGATAGCCGCTCCTTTTCCTCGTCCCCCTTTGAACGATCAGCGTGCCTCCGGATCCCGTTCCGTCCACTGCACCATCTTTTCATTGGCCCAGACCACCTGGTTGCGCCCCAGGCGTTTGGCGTCGTAGAGCATACCGTCAGCGAGCTTCAAGTACGTGTCGTATCTATCGCCCCTTTTGGGAAAGACTGTGATCCCGCCCACGCTGACAGTCACCCACGGGGAGACGGAGCCAGTGTGTTCGATGTGGAGGTCTTCCACCGCCTGGCGGATCTTCTTGAAGTAGTCAAATGTATCTTTCGCCGTGCTGCCCATGGCGATGGCCACAAATTCCTCGCCCCCGTAGCGGGCAAAGAAATCGGTGCTGCGCCGCAGGAAGGAATTGACCGTCTGGGCGACGGCGGCGATGACCCGGTCCCCGGCGGGATGGCCGTAAGTATCGTTGTATACTTTGAATTTGTCAATGTCAAACATGCAGATCGAGAAAGAAGTCCCCAGCCGGACCGCCTGCTGCCATTGCTTGCCGCTGTACTGGTCGTAATGCCGCCGGTTCGCCACTTGCGTCAGTTCGTCCACCAGGGCCTCCTGTTCGATCTGCGAACGGTATCTGTACAGTTTGATGTGCGTGTTCACACGGGCACGGACGATCAGGGGATTGAAGGGTTTGACGATGTAATCCACCGCGCCGAGGAGGAGGCCGCGTTCTTCGCTATGTGTGTCGGAAAGGGTGGTGATCAAGATCACCGGGATATGTTTTGTGACCAGTTCCTCCTGTAATTTTTTCAGCAACATGAATCCGTCCATCCCCGGCATGACCACATCCAGCAGGAGCAGGGAATACTCGCCGGTCTTGGCGTGCAAGAGCCCGTCGTCTGCTGTATGGGCGAGGGTGATGTCGTAATCATCGGTCAGGATGTTCTTCAGGTAGTTGGCCTGCACTACACTGTCATCAATGATCAATATCTTCTCCATACATTATACGCTCCTTCGTTCAATATCATTTCATCTGTTCTCAGATCTCGCGCTGCAATCATCTTGCAGAGGGAGTGTGAGGCGATATTTTGGTGCAGATAGCCATTTTTCACTACTAAAAAGTATATCATATAGAGGCGTTTTGTCAACTCATGAATTTATCTGAAATCTAAAAAAGTACTAGAGATATTTCAGATCTTTCAGACATATAACCGCTCGCGGAAAGCCTCCAGCAGCAGATCGTTCTGTTCGGGGAGCATCATGCAGAAACGGACATAGCTGGCATCCAGGAACGGGAACGTGGAGCAGTCGCGGATCATCAGGCATCTGCGGATACAGTGCTCGAAGAGCATCTGCGCGTCCACATCCTCTCGGAGTATGCGCATCAGCATGAAATTTCCCTGGGACGGGTAGACTTTCACCGCGTCCCAGCCGGATAGGGTCTGGAAGATCCGTTCCCGCTCCCGGCCGATCAGGTCCTTGGTGGCCTGGATGTATTCCTGGTCCTGGAACATGATCTGGCCTGCGATCTCCGCCAGGCTGTTGATCGTCCAGGGGTCTTTGCGCAGGTTGATCTCGGAGATCAGGTCGGGGTTTCCCGTGATGGCGTAGCCCAAGCGCAGGCCCGGGGCGGCGAAGAACTTGGAGGTCCCCCGCAGGATGATCAGGTTCGTATAGTAATCCGTCAGCTTTACGGAGGTGATCTCTGCCTCATTTGGGGCAAATTCCACGTACGTCTCATCCACCATCACGAAGATCCCGAAACGGAGACAGGTGTCTAAGATCCGGCGCATCTGGGTCCTGGTGATGGCCGTGGCCGTGGGGTTGTTCGGGTTGCAGATGACCAGCAGATCCAGCCCCGCGTGGAGCTCATGGCACAGGTCGTCCACGTCCGGCTGGAAGTCCTGTCTCTCTTTCAGCGGATAGTACATGCAGTTGCCGCCGCCCAGATTGATATCCCGTTCGTATTCCGAGTAGGTGGGGCCGACGATCATCGCTTTTTTGGGATGGTTGACCTGGATGAAAAGGGAGATCAGTTCTGTGGAGCCGTTGCCCATGATGATGTTCTCCATATGGGCGCCGGTGTAGCGGCAGATGCACTGGCGCAACTTCGTGTATTCCCGGTCCGGGTAGCGGGTGATCGCGTCCAGCTGTTCACCCAACGCTGTGCGCAGGCGGGTGGAGATCCCCAGCGGGTTCACGTTGGCACTGAAACTGATGATGCTCTCTTTTTTGATCTGGAAACATTTCTCTATCTCTTCTAAGTCACTGCCGTGAAAGTGGTCTTTATGTTTGATCATGGTCTATATCCCTTTCTTTTTATAATTGCGAACCTTATCCATGTGGTGTATAATCCATTATAGTAAGGCAGAAGATAAAAAGTCAAGTCATCAATTAGGAGACACTTGTGAAGATACGGATAGAGCAATTACTAAATGACAGATTTGAATACGATGTGCCCGAGCTGATCTTTTCCAAAAAGGAGATCCGCATGACGGTCCCGGCGGGGGAGAACGCCCAGGATGTCCTCTATGTGGGGACCCAGGAGGATGCAAAGATCCGCGGGATCGTCGTCTCCTCCCATCGGCGTTTTCTGACCGGGGTGGAGCAGTTCTCAGGCACGGCGGTGGAGATCCCTTACGGGGTGGACGTGGGAGGCTTGGGGCCCGGGGACAAGTGCCAGGGGGAGATGATCCTCCTGACGGATGTAGGGGAATACAAGATCCCGTTCTATATCCAGGTGGAGGAAGCCGAACCGCAGTCTTCCCTGGGGCGGATCCGCAGCCGGGAAGATCTCGTCCGGCTGGCCCGCAGCAGCTTTAAGGAGGCATTCCGGCTGTTCACGGATCCTTCTTTTCCCGAGATCGCGGATCTTCGCGAGGGCAGGGCGCGCACATTGTACGAGGGTATGTCCCAGAACCCGGTGACCTACCAGCATCTGGAGGAATTTCTGATCGGGATCGGGGAAAAAGATCCTGTCTACGTCTCCCTGGGTGAAGACCAGGCGGAGCATTACCAGCTGACGGAGACGATACAGGAATCCCTGCTGATCAAGAGGAGCGGGTGGGGGCATCTGCGTCTGGAGGTCGAGGTGGTCGGGGATTTTATCCAGGTGGATAAACGGGTGGTCACGGACGAGGATTTCATCGGCAGTTCTTTCCAGTTGGAGTACCGGATCGATGCCGAGAGCCTGGGAAAAGGGAAGAGATTCGGGAAGATCCGCATAAAGGATGCCTATGAGACGCAGGAGTATCAGATCACAGCCTCCCAGAATCCCCAGATCCAGGTGGACATGGACCTCTACGAAAAGAAACAGAAGCTGAAGCTCTACAGGAGCTACCTGAAGTTCCGTCTGCACCAGCAGGATTATAAGGTGTGGGTCAGCGAGAGCCTGGAAGCCTTAGAGCAGATGGAGGAGGCCGGGTGCGACTACCCCGTGTACCAGGTCTACAAAGCGTACGTCTATCATATGAACGATGAGCCGGCGCCCGCGCGGGAGATCCTGTTGAAATACCAGGACAAGAATTTCACCGCGGACGATCTGGAGCTGGCGGGGATCTATCTCTATGCCTGCCATCTGGTGGGTCTTCTCAAAGACCGGGGGAAGGTGGTCCAGAAGCTGCGGGCGCTGTATCGGCAGAAGAGCAACAGCTTCCTGCTGCTCTGGGTCCGGATCCAGTTGGACGACGAGCTGCTCTTGTCCACCACGAAGACTCTGTATATGCTGGAGGAGCAGTATGATTACGGCTGCAGGAGTCCGCTCCTCTATCTGGAGGCTTTTTCCATGGTGGAGAAGGATATCAGCCTGCTGCCCCATCTGAACGGATTTTGGATCCAGGTGCTCCTGGCCGCGGGGCGCAGCGGGAAGATCGGAGAGGAGATGGCCGGGCGGATCGCGTACCTGAGCGGTTACAGGAAGGATTTTGACGCCTGCCTCTACAAGCTCTTGGGATGCCTGTATGAAAAATATCCGAAAAGGGATATCCTGGAGGCCATCTGCAAGCTGATCATGAAGGGCAGCCCCCGGGAGAAACGTTTTTTCCCCTGGTTTGCGCGGGCGGTGGAGGAGAACCTGCGGATCACCAGCCTGTTCGAGTATTATATGGATACCATAGATCCCGACTATCAGCGCATACTCCCGAAGAACCTGCGGATCTATTTCCTGTATAATAATACGCTGAGCGACAGCAAACGGGCGCTGATCTATGCCAACATCATCCGGCACAAGGAGGAGGATCCGCATTCCTATGAGGATTACCGGAAGATCATCGAGGAATTCAGTAAGCGGAAGTTAAAGAGCGGGGCCATGGATGAGAATTACGCGGTCCTCTACCATGATCAGATGGATGTGCTGGAGGCGGAGGATCTGCAGAAGATCGTGTTCACCCACCGGCTGTACTGCGATCGGCCGGACATCCGTTCCGTGATCGTGCGGCACGAGCCTCTGCGGGAGGAAGCCGTCTATCCCTGCGTCAACGGGCTGGCCTATCCACAGATCTACAGCGAGGACGCGGTGATCTTCTTCCAGGATGAGAAAAAGCGCCGGTACGAGGCCACGATCGACTACAACCTGCGCAGGCTCTTTGATAAAGAGATGCTGGAAGCCTGCCGCCAGGAAGGATCCGTCCACCCGGGTTTTCTGCTGGATCGATGCGGGGGCCTGGGCGGGCTCTCAGAGGACAATCTGGATGTATTCTTTAAGATCGCCGATTCGGAGGCTTTCACACCGGCTTATCGCAGCAAGGTGCGCAAGAACCTGCTGGACTACCATGGATCCCTGGAAGACGCGGAGCAGGCGGAAGATTTCCTGGATTCCCTGGACGTGGATGACTATGTGGCTGTGGATAAGATCCAGTTGGCGGAACTCCTGATCAGCCACGGCATCTACGAGAGAGCCTGTGATATCTACTGCCGGTATGGCCTGGAGGGCGTGAGCCTGGAGGCGCTGGTGCGGCTGTGCAGCCGCTGGATCTTGAGCCGGGAGTTTGAGGAGGACGAGGAGATCTTGAGCCTGGCCTTTGATGTCTTTCGGGAAAAGAAGTACGACGAGGTGATCTTGCAGTACCTGATGATGCATTATGTGGGGCCGGTGTCGGATCTGTATCGTTTATGGACCTGCGCCCGGGATTTCCAGATGGACACGTATCAGCTGGAGGAAAAGATCTTGAGCGTCAGCGTCCTGGTCCGGGACTATTTCTGGGAGGGCAGCCAGATACTGGAGCACTACGTAAAGCAGAAAGGGCGGGAGCTGCTCGTCCAGGCGTACCTGACGTTCTGGTCCTACGGGTATTTCGTGCGGGGGGAGACCATGCCCGATCTGGTGGCCCAGTATCTGGAGGAAGCCTATGAGCGGGAATGGCCGCTGGAGCTGGTCTGCAGGCTTGCCCTCTTATCCTACCTGTGTGACAAGCGGAAGCTGAGCGAGACGCAGGAGGCCCAGGTGAAGAGACTGCTGGAGGAGTGCTACCACAAGGATCTGGTGTTCGCCTTTTTCAGGAAGCTGCCCAGGAACCTCTTGGGGGCTTATCAGCTGGATGATAAGGTGTTCGTGGAGTATGCCACCAGCCCCCGGGCGGAAGTCACGATCCATTACGCCTTAGACAACGGGATCGGGGGCGAGCGGGAATACCGCCAGGAGCCGCTGCCGGATCTCTTCGAGGGGATCCATGGGCGGACGTTCACCCTGTTTTACGGGGAATCCATCCATTATCATTTTACCGAGACGCTGGACGGAGAGGTGAAGAAGACCGGGGAAAAGACCCTCACGAAATCCATGGCCCACCAGGTCCAGGAGACGAAATATCAGATGATCAACGAGATCCTGGCGGCAAAAAAACTGGGGAAGATGGATGCGGTAAAGGAAAAGATGACACAATATCTGGAACAGGAAAAGTTTGTGGAGTGTATGTTCCCCATTGAAGAAGGAACGATTTATGAATGAGATTAGGGATATTCTGATCGGGATCGATCTTGGGAAAACAGAATCACAGATCAGTTACTATGACAGGAAAGCGAAGGAACCGGTGTCCCTGTCCATGAAAGTGGGGAGCAGCCAGTACGAATTTCCGACCTGTGTGTGCAAAAACATGGATCAGGATGTCTGGTACTTCGGACGGGAAGCCGTCTACAACGCAAAGGAGCAGGGCGGGATCCTGGTGGAAGATCTCTACGGGATCTGCGAGGGCACACAGTCCGTCCAGGTGGGCGGCGAGGAGAAAGCGCCCTGGGAGCTGATGGGGATCTTCCTGCGCAAGATCTTGAAAGCCCTGGGGACCGTGGAGCCGGTCAAGCACACGAAATGCATGGTGATCACGGTGGAGAGGCTGACCGGGACCATGGTGGAGAACCTGCAGAAAGCCTGTGAGTCGATCGGGTTTTCCCAGGACGGCTATATGCTGCAGGATCATTCGGAGAGCTTTTATTATTATACATTGTGCCAGAAACCGGAGTATTGGAGCCGCAGCGTGGGCTGGTATGCTTTTGACCAGGACGACGTGCGCTTCCGCAGGCTGACGATGACGAGCAATATGAAACCCATCCTGGTGACGCTGGAAAAGCCGGTGTCTGCTTCATTGTCGGCGGAGGCCGAAGAGCGGGACAGAGATTTCTACCAGTTCGTCCAGGAGACGCTGGGCAGCGGGATGTATTCCAGTATCCTGCTCACCGGGAACGGGTTCCACCAGGAGTGGGCCGTCAAGTCCGTGGGTCTTTTATGCAAGCATCAGAGAAAAGTCTTCTACGGCAACAACCTGTTTGCCAAGGGGGCCTGTTATACGGCAAAAGAGAGATCAGAGGACAGAAATCTGAGCAGATACCTCTATCTGAGTGACGCGCTGGTCAAATACAACATCGGTATGGATATGATGATCATGGGGTCTCCTGCCTATTATCCGATCATCCGGGCGGGGAAGAACTGGTACGAATGCCGGACGACTTTTGATATGATCCTGGACGGTACGGATCAGCTGACCTTCCAGATCGGACCGATGCAGTCCAATGATAAGCACAAGGTTTCCATGCCCCTGCCGGGGCTGCCGCCGAGACCTGAGAGGACCACGCGTCTTAGGGTGAGCCTGGAATGCCAGTCGGAGACCGTCTGTAAGATTACAGTCAGAGATATGGGCTTCGGGGAGATGTATCCCTCCAGCAAGAAGATATGGACAGAGACGATCCAAGCGTAAGGAGGTATCCATGAGCGGTTATGTTTTGTGTAGAGTGCCGATGGCATCCGTCCCCTATTATATCCAGAATATCGGGACAAATATCTATTCCATCGAGGAGTTGTGCTATTATCTGTATCGGGATCTGTATCTGGTGGACGACAGCCTGATGAATGCGGGATTATGTAAATGGATCGGACGGGAGCTGGGGATGAAGGAGCTGGCGCGGCGGCTGGCCATGCTGATGGAGCACAGCACGGTGCCGCTGGAGGATTTTGCCTGCGAGATCCTCCGCTCCATCAACTACCTGCCCCAGGATGAGCTGCGCTCCTACAGAAATAAGATCTCCGCCCTGGAAAAGCAGTCTCCTCCCGTGCGGAAAAAATTAAAGGGCGACTGCCTGATGGAAAACCGCAAGTACGTCAATGCTATCCGCGTCTACCGCACACTCCTGGAAGAGATCGCGGGCCGGCCCAGCTCCCCGCGGTTTTCCGGGAGCATCTATCATAACCTGGGCTGCGCGTACAGCCGCCTCTTCCAGAAGGAGGAGGCACTGGAGTGCTTCGAGAGGGCATACGACTGTCTGCACACCAGGGACGCCCTGAAGCATTACCTCCTGGCGTACAGCAACGCGAAGACGCCCATCGAATATGAGAGCCGGATGGCGGAGATGAAGGTGGACGACCAGACCAGGAAGGAGATCCAGGATGCGATCTCGGAATTTTATGATAGTACGGATATCCATGTGCAGGAGCACAGCGTGGAGGAGCTCCTGGGGCAGATGACGAAAGAGTACCATCACAATACAGGGTCTTAAAAAAGATCCCCCGATCGTATCAGGGATGTCTCAGATACTTTCGGGGGCTTTTTTATCCTGTGTTTTTATTTCTTTA
>CAJTYN010000062.1 GCA_910584115.1 uncultured Lachnospiraceae bacterium | reverse complement strand
AATAGATATGGATCCGGTAAAGGAAGGGGGAGCACCAGTATGGACAGAGGATCGGCAGAGGCGCCCATCGGGGTCTTCGACTCCGGCGTGGGAGGGTTGACGGTGGCGCGGGAGATCATGCGCAATCTCCCGGCGGAGCATATCGTATATTTCGGCGACACGGCCCGTCTCCCTTACGGCAGCAAGTCGCGGGAGACGATCGTGATGTTTTCCCGCCAGATCATCCGGTTTCTGCAGACGCAGGATGTGAAAGCCATCGTGATCGCCTGCAACACGGCCAGCGCATATGCGTTGGATGAGGTTTCCCGGGAGGGCGGCCTGCCCGTAATCGGGGTGGTGAAGCCCGGCGCGCGGGTGGCGGCCGAGGCCACGAAAAACGGGCGGGTCGGTGTGATCGGCACGCAAGGGACCGTGGGCAGCCACATCTACCGGGATCTCATCCAGAAAAACGATCCGCGGATCACGGTGATCGAGAAGGCGTGTCCGCTCTTCGTGCCGCTGGTGGAGGAGCGGTGGATCCACGATCCGATCACCCGGCAGGTGGCCGAGCGCTACTTAGCGGAGATGAAGAGCCAGCAGGTGGATACGCTGGTCCTGGGGTGTACCCATTATCCGCTGCTGCGGTCCATGATCGGGGAGGTCATGGGCAGTTCCGTCACGCTGGTCAACCCGGCCTACGAGGCGGCTCAGGAGTTAAAGCGGCTGCTGGAACGAGAAGGGCTGGCGAACCCGGGCACGGATGAGAAAGAATTTCCGTATCGTTTTTTTGTCAGCGATCTGGCGGAAAATTTCAAAGAATTTGCAAACAGTATCCTTCCCTATGACGTGGGGATGACGCAGAAGATCGATATCGAAGAGTATTGAGAGAGGGATTACATATGACGAAAGATGTATTTGTGAGCGTGACCGGCCTGCAGGTGATGGGGGCGTGCCAGGGCGCGCAGGACCCGATCGAGATGGTGACCGTGGGGCAGTACCATTTTAAGAACGGCAAGCATTTTATCCGATTTGACGAGGCGTTCGAGGGATTTTCTGAGTCGACGCTGAACGTGATCAAGGTGGATAACGAGTCCATGGAAGTCCGCAAAAAAGGGACGGCCAACGTACATATGATCTTCACGCCCCAGAAGAAGAACGTGACTTTTTATCAGACGCCGTTCGGTTCCATCCAGATGGGGATCTCGGCGACCAGGATCAAATGTGAGGAAACAGAGGAGAACATCGACATCCAGGTGGACTACACGCTGGAATTGAACGAGGAGACGGTGGCGGACTGCTACATCGCGGTCAATGTGCGGCCGAAGCCTTCGGCGGATTTTTCTCTGTTAAATTAAAGGATCAAAAAACGATCATAAAGAAAGGGGGCATACGTATATGAGTATGCATATCACATCCGAAAATTTCGTCGATCAGGTACAGAGGGCAAAAGGCCCTGTGCTGGTGGATTTTTTTGCCACATGGTGCGGACCCTGCAAGATGATGGCACCGGTCCTTGAGGAGCTGGAGAAGAGCCGCGGGGACATCCTGGTGGGGAAAGTGGACGTGGATGAGCAGGGAGCTCTGGCACGGCAGTATTCCATCAGCGCGGTACCCACGCTGGTGCTCTTTAAAGACGGCAGAGAGGTAAAGCGCAACAGCGGTTTCCTCCCGAAAGAAGCACTGGAACGGTTCATTGATGAGGGGTGAGAAGATGAAGAAGATAACACTCAATCCAGATGAAGAAGTGGTAAAGTCTGTCCGCGAGGGGCTGGAGAAGACCGGGGGCTACTGCCCCTGCCGCCTGGAGCGCACGGAGGAAAATAAATGCATGTGCCAGGAATTCCGCAATCAGATCGCGGATCCGGATTTCGAAGGGTATTGCCACTGTATGCTGTATTATAAGAAGAAGGGATAAAGGACAGTGGCGATCAAGATGGATGTCTGTGCGCGGAGATTTACGATGGCCTGTTATCTGTACATATATGCGGGCATCGCGGCTTTTTTTCTGGGATGGGTACGGCTGGTCTTTGGCGTGCCCGTCCTGTTCCTTCTCGGGCTGGGACTGTGGCAGCAGTGGAAGCGTCTCGGCACCAGCGGTGAGAAGGGCGGCAAGGAGACGCTCAAGGTCTGTCTGCCCGTGCTCGCGGCGGCGGGCGTGTTCTGTGTGCTCCTCTGTCTGGTGGCGGGTCAGGGGGCTTTTTTTGTCCAGGCGGGAGACTGGGAGAAGCATAACTGTGTCCTGAACGATCTGGTCGTGTCCGACTGGCCGGTCTTTTATCACAATGATGACAGCGACGCGATGCTCACATATTATATAGCGCAGTATCTCATCCCGGCGCTGTGCGGGAAGCTCTTTGGCAGCTTCCGGGCGGCGGAGATCGCGCTCCTGGTCTGGGATGCCGCGGGGGTCTTCGGCGTGCTGCTCCTGCTGTTTCGGGTGGTGCGGGCGGATACTGTGAAAAAACAAGCGCTCACCGCGCTCATCTTTGCTCTCTTCGGCACATGTCTGTTCCTTGGAAAGGCTCTTTATGGGGTCACAGGTCTGGGCGCGACGGATCTCGCCGCGGCGCGGGAGTGGATCAGCAATTCCATACAGCTCCAGTATCGGACTCTGTTCACGGATCTTAGATGGGCGTTTCCCCAGGCGGTGGTGCCGTGGATGGTCACGCTGCTCTTTCTGGAGAGATACCAGGATGTGGGCAGTTACTGTCTGATCGGGGCGCCGCTCTTGCTCTACGCCACATTTCCTTTCGTGGGGCTGGCGGCGCTGATGCTCGGTGTCGTCGTGTACAGGCTGTTTACGGAAAGAGAGAAGAAGGCCCTGCTCCTGGAGATCTTCAGTCCCCAGAACGTGGCGGTGGGCACGAGCTTCCTGATCCCGGTGGTGTACCTGCTGGGGAATATGACGGGGGAAAAGGTGCCGGAAGTGGGATTTGCTCATGTGGATTATGGGATCAACACGGTGGTGTATTTCTGCTTCGCGGCTACGTTCCTGGTGTATGCGGCGGTCATCTACAGGGAATATGAACGGGAGATCCTGTTCTACTTGGTCGCTCTGTCCCTGCTCGTCCTGCCGTTCTTCCGCATGGGGATCTTCAACGATCTGATCATGAGCGTGAGCATTCCGGCCATCTTTTTGCTGATGGTGTTCGTGATCAAGGCGCTCTTTACCTATATCCGGCACAGGGCGCGAGAGAGAAAGCGCCTGATCGCGCTGGCGCTGCTCCTCTGCCTCGGGGCGATCTATCCCATGGAGGAGATCCGGGAGATCCTCCGGGAGCCGGTCTCCTATGAGGGGGCGCAGCCGGGCAGTCTGGAGGATTGGGCCAGGAGGGACGGCACGGTGGGCGCGGCGGAGGCTTATAATTATTTTACATACGATCCTGGGGAGTCGGTGTTCTGCCAGTTCTTCTCACGGAGGGGAGCGGGAGGATAGCATTCATATCTTTACATTTTAGCCCCTTTCATATATAATAATAGCACAAGCGGAGAGGCATGATCTGCCTTATATTATGCAGATCATACAAAAAAGAAAAGGAGGCTATTTATGTTGACCAAAAGACAGAACATGATGGAAGTGATCAAAGGCGGCAACCCCGATCGTTTTGTGAAACAGTATGAGGCTTTTGCCTTCGTGCTCAACACGCCGTATCAGACGAAATATCCGATGATGCCCGCAGGTCCCGGGGCGGATCCCGTTGTGTGCGCATGGGGTTATACCAACGCATGGCCGGCCGGACAGATCGGTGCGTTCCCGATGCACGACGAAGAGCACCTGGTGTGCCCGGATGTGACGCGCTGGAGGGAATACGTAAAAGCTCCTGACATCGATTTTACCGAAGAAGACTGGAGACCCTGCATGGAAGAAGTGGCGAAGATCGACCGGGAGGAATATATGGTGGCCGCGATGGTGGCGCCCGGTCTGTTCGAGATGACCCATTATCTCTGCGAGATCCAGCAGGCGCTGATGAACTTCTATGAGGAACCGGAGGCGGTCCACGAGCTGATCGAGTATGTCTGCGAATGGGAGCTGAAATATGCGGAGCAGGTCTGCAAGTACATGAAACCGGACATCCTCTTCCACCACGATGACTGGGGGAGCCAGAACTCCACCTTCGTCAGCCCGGAGATGTTCCGCGAGTTCTTCTTAGATCCATACAAACGGATCTATAAATATTACCACGACCACGGCGTAGAGCTGATCGTCCATCACAGCGACTGCTACGGCGCGACCCTGGTGCCCACGATGATCGAGATGGGCATCGATGTATGGCAGGGCTGTATGTCCGTCAACGACCTGCCCAAGCTAGTCAAGGAATACGGCAAGGACATCACGTTCATGGGCGGCATCGACAACGGGATCGTGGATAAGGCGGACTGGACGCCGGAACTGATCGCCCAGGAGACGGACCAGCTCTGCAGAGACTGCGGCAAGCTGTATTTCATCCCCAGCACCACCCACGGCCTGAATTTCTCCTGTTTCCCGGAGGTCTATCCGGCTGTGGATAAAGAGATCGATAAGATGTCGAAAGAGATGTTCTGATATACTGATGTGCGATACATAAAGCCCCGTCTCCTGGGTGTGGGAGGCGGGGCTTTTGCGGTCTTCAGTGATCTCGGGCATGGCGAGGGTCCGTAGATCAGATCGTCCATTGTGGTAGATCGCAGACTACGCTTTAAATTGTATTTTTTTAGCACAAAATGGTAAAGATCGCGAGAAAACATTCTTTACCGAAAAGGAGCATTTTTTTATCGGGCGGCGGATGATCTTCCAAAAACTGCACACACTGTCTTTATACATTATACACAGACAAGGTGAAAAGGGAGGCAGATATGGAGGATCAACAGAAAGTCAGACCTTTCGGCATGGCAGATAAGATCGGATATATGTTCGGCGATTTTGCGAATGATTTTACATTTATCCTGTCGTCTGCGTTCATGCTGAAATTCTACACGGACGTGATGGGCATCGCGCCCGGGGTGGTGGGCACGTTGATGATGGCGGCTCGTTTTATCGACGCGTTCACAGATGTGACCATGGGGCAGATCGTGGACCGCTCCAGACCGACGAAGGACGGCAAGTTCAAGCCCTGGATCAAACGGATGTGCGGGCCGGTGGCGATCGCGTCGTTTTTGATCTACCAGTCGGGGCTGGCGGGCATGTCATATGGGTTCAAAGTCGTCTGGATGACCGTTACGTACATCTTGTGGGGATCCATCTTTTACACGACGGTGAACATTCCCTACGGGTCGATGGTCTCGGCCATCTCCGGCGATCCGAAAGAGCGTGCGGAGCTGTCCACCTGGCGGACGATCGGGGCGACGCTTGCGGGGCTGGTGATCGGGGCGGGCACGCCGATCGTGGCCTTCGTGGTGGTGGACGGCAACACGGTGCTCTCAGGGCCGCGGATGACGGCGATCGCCGGGGTCTTTGCCGTGGCGGCGATCATCTGCTATATACTCTGCTTTAGATTGGTGCGGGAGCGGGTGCCGATCGAAGCGAACAACGAGAAGCTGGATGTGGGAAATCTGCTGCAGAGCCTCGTGACCAACCGGGCGCTCCTGGGGATCATCGCGGCCTCGATCCTGCTTTTGATCGCGCAGCTGGGCATGCAGGGGATCGCCGGATATGTGTTCCCCAATTTTTACGGGTCGGCGCAGGCCCAGTCCGTGTCGTCCCTGGCCAGCAGCGTGGCGATGCTGGTGATCTGTGCGCCCTTTGCTGTAAAACTGTCCGCCCGGTACGGCAAGAAGGAACTCTCAGTGGTGTCCTGTTTTGCGGGGGCGGCGGTCTATCTGCTGTGTCTTTTTCTGCAGCCGGAGAACGCGTACGTCTATGTGATCTTTTTTACACTGGCGTTCGTGGGGCTGGGATTTTTTAACATGGTCATATGGGCCATGATCACCGACGTGATCGACGATGCGGAGATATTGAACGGTGTTCGGGAAGACGGCACGATCTATTCGGTCTATTCCTTTGCCAGGAAGATCGGGCAGGCGCTCTCCTCCGGCATGGTAGGCTGGATCCTAGGGCTGATCGGCTACAGCCAGGCGACCGCTTTTGACCCGGATGTGACCCGTAAGATCTTCGATATGTCCTGCATCGTGCCCGCCGTGGGCCTGACGGCGGTGGCGCTGGCGCTCTGGTTCATCTACCCATTAAATAAGAAGCGCGTGGAGGAAAATTCCGAGGAGCTGGAGCGGATGCGCATGGAGCACCCGGGGCAGGTGGTCTAAATGGATAAAAAATATCTGATCTGCATAGATTCGGACGGCTGCGCCATGGATACCATGAACAGCAAGCATATCAAGTGCTTCGGGCCGTATATGATAAAGGAATGGGGGCTGGAGACCTGGGAGACGCCCATTTTAAAAAGGTGGAATGAGGTCAATCTCTATACGATGACCCGGGGCATCAACCGTTTTCAGGGGCTGTACCGCGCTCTGGAGGAGATCGCGGAGAGATACACGCCCGTGGACGGCCTGGAGGAGCTGGGCCGGTGGGTGGAGAACACGACGGAGTTATCAAACGCTTCCCTCGAACGTGAGATCGCACAGACAGGGAGTTTCATCCTGAAGAAAGCCCTGCGCTGGTCGGAGGCGGTCAATGAGGGCGTCAGAGCCCTGGATGCCGCGGAGAGACGCCCCTTTCCAGGGGTAAAGGAAGCCCTGGCTTGGGCGCGGGACTTTGCGGACCTGGCGGTGGTCTCTTCGGCTGACAGACAGGCGGTCCTGGACGAGTGGGGCGCACACGGGCTGCTGGTCTACATGGATGATGTGATGGCGCAGGATGCGGGCAGTAAAGCCCGCTGCATCCAGGAACTGGCGAAAAAAGGGTACGACAGGGACCGGATACTGATGGTGGGAGACGCCCTGGGCGACTACGGAGCGGCCCGGGAAAACGGCGTGCTCTTCTATCCGATCCTGGCCCGCCGGGAGGCGGAGTCCTGGAGAGAGTTCCGCAAGGAAGCGGCGCCGCGGCTCAGGGACGGACAGTACAAGGGCGCGTACCAAGAGGAAAAGATAGAGGCGTTTAAAGAGAATCTGAGATAGAGAAAGGAGGCAGACACACATGGTCGATCTAAAAGCTGTTCCTTACTGTCTGGATGATGAGGACTGCAGATGGGTGGAAGATACGATCTTAAATATGACAGATGAAGAAAAAGTCGGGCAGTTGTTTTTTCAGCTCACCCAGTCCCAGGAGGAGGAGCATCTACGGGAATTGATGGAGAGATACCATCTGGGGGGCTGCCGCTACAATGCCGCCCCGGGACAGACCATCCAGGAGCAGAACCGCACCCTGCAGAAATACGCGAAGATCCCGATCATCATCGCCTGCAATACGGAAGCGGGCGGAAACGGGGCCTGCGAGGACGGGACCATGATCGGATCAGGGGTGAAGATCGCGGCCACGGACAAGGAGGAATACGCCTACGCCCTGGGCAGGATGGCCAACGAGGAAGCGGCGGCCATCGGATGCAACATGGCCTTCGCGCCCGTCTGCGACATCGTCTACAACTGGGAAAACACAGAAGTGATCAACCGGGCCTTCGGGAGCGACCCGCAGCGGGTGGCCAGGATGAGCGCCGCCTATCTGCGGGGTGCCCACACCATCCCGGGATTTGCCTGCGCGGCCAAGCATTTTCCCGGCAACGGGCTGGACTTTCGGGACGCCCATCTCTCCAACAACGTCAACGATCTAGATCCAGAGGAATGGGACGCCACCTACGGCATGGTCTACAAGACCCTTTTTGAAAACGGCCTGGAGGCGGTCATGGCCGGGCACATCATGCTGCCAAGATACGCCCGGGCGATCGATCCGGATCTGAAAGACGAGGATATGATGCCGGCGACCTTGAGTCCCGAGATCATGACCGGGCTTTTGCGGGAGCGGATGGGCTTTAACGGCATGGTGGTCACCGACGCTTCCCACATGGTGGCCATGACCGACCGGATGAAACGGGCGGACATGCTGCCCCGGGCGATCAATGCGGGCTGCGACATGTTCCTCTTCTTCAACGACCCGGAAGAGGATTTTGCCGCGATGCTGAAAGCTTACCGAGAAGGCGTCATCAGCGAGGCGCGGATGAAAGAAGCCCTGACGCGCATCCTGGGTCTGAAAGCCCACATGGGCCTTCACAAAAAGCCAAAAGAAGGGCTCGTCCCCCCGTCGGCCGCAGTGGCGCAGACCCTGGGAAAAGACGGGTATAAAGAGATGCAAAGAGCCATCAGCCAGGACTGCATCACCCTGGTCAAATACAAAGACGAGGACGTCCTCCCCTTAATACCACAGCGCTACAGACGGGTGATGATCGTCCACATCAAGGGCGCCGGAGGACCCATGGGCGAGATCATGCAGATGATGGGCCTGCCGGGTGCGGACAACGCGGCAGAGCTTCTGAAAGAGAGATTGTGTGAAAAAGGCTTCGACGCCTTTATCTACGAGAGTCCCTTAGAGCGCATGAAAAAGCGGGTCGCCGAGGGAGAGAGACCCAGCCTGAACCTGTATTTTGCAGGAAAACACGCGGTCGCGGATTTTGTCAGAGACATGGATCTTGTGATCACCCTGTGTGATGTGCCCAGCGGCCGGCCGGCGTTCGGCATGTCAAAAGGCGGCGGCGAGATCCCCTGGTATGTATTTGAGATCCCCGTGATCGTCATCGGCTGCGGCCAGCCCACCATGCTGGCGGACATCCCCCAGGCGCGCACCTATATCAACACCTACGATGCCAAAGAAAGCACCTTCGACGCGCTGGTGGAGGCGCTGCAAAAAGGCCCGGAGGCATTTAAAGGGACGGATCCCATCGACAGTTTCTGCGGATTGGCCGATGCGCGTCTATAGGAAGGGGTGAAGAAGATGCAGATGACTCTGAGGTGGTACGGATCTAAATATGACACTGTTACGCTCAAGCAGATCCGCCAGATCCCCGGGGTGACGGGAGTGGTCACCACGCTGTACGATACACAGCCGGGTGAGGTCTGGGAACGGGAGCGGATACGCGCCCTGAAAGAAGAGGTGGAGGCGGCGGGCCTTACGGTCGCGGGGATCGAGAGCGTCAACATCCACGATGCGATCAAGACCGGAGCCGCGGAGCGGGATAGATATATCGACGCCTATATCGAGACTCTGAAAAACCTTGGCATGGAGGGGCTCCGTCTGGTCTGCTATAATTTTATGCCGGTCTTCGACTGGACGCGGACGGAACTGGCGCGGGTCCGGGAGGACGGTTCCACGGTCCTCGCCTACACCCAGGAAGCCGTGGACGCGCTGGATCCGGAGAAGATGTTCGACTCCATCGCGGGCGATATGAACGGCACGGTGATGCCCGGGTGGGAGCCGGAGCGTATGGCCCGGGTAAAAGAGCTGTTCGGCCTGTATAAAGACGTGGACGAGGAGCGGCTGTTCTCCAACCTGGTCTATTTTCTGGAGCGGATCATGCCGGTCTGTGATAAATTCGGCATCAAGATGGCCATACACCCGGACGACCCGGCCTGGAGCGTCTTCGGCCTGCCGCGGATCATCAACAGCAAGAAGAACATCCTGCGCCTGATGGAGGCCGTGGACGATCCCCACAACGGGGTCACGTTCTGTTCCGGTTCCTATGGGACGGACCTGAACAACGATCTGCCGGATATGATCCGTTCCCTGAAAGGCAGGGTCCATTTTGCCCATGTGCGCAACCTGCGGTTCAATACGCCGACGGATTTCGAGGAGGCGGCCCATCTGTCTTCGGACGGGAGCTTCGATATGTACGAGATCATGAAGGCATTGTATGAGATCGGATTTGACGGTCCCATCCGGCCAGACCACGGGCGGATGATCTGGGACGAGGTGGCCATGCCGGGGTACGGTCTGTACGATCGGGCGCTGGGCGCCGCCTATCTGAACGGATTATGGGAGGCCATCGAAAAAGCAGATAAAGAGAGGGAATGACATGCGTCTAAATGAGCAGGGTTTACGAGAGGAAAGACATCTGTGGGAGGCAGCAGGCTACAAGCTCCCCCAGTATGACCACGAGGCGATGGTGCGGCGGACCAGACCCGCCCCGTTCTGGGTCCATTTCGGCGCCGGAAACCTGTTCCGGGCTTTTCAGGCGAAGGTGATACAGGAGCTGCTGGATAAAAAGGTCCTGGATAAGGGCGTGGTCGCCGTCGGGGACAGAGAGACGATGGAGGCGCTGAGCCATCCCCATGACGACTATTCCGTTCATGTCACGCTGAAGGCGGATGGGACCATAGAGAAGACCATCATAGGCAGCGTGGCGGAATACCTGACCATAGACGACGGGTGCGGGCAGGGCTTTGAGCGGTTAAAAGAGATCTTCTGCGGGGACGCGCTCCAGATGGCCACCTTTACCATCACGGAAAAAGGTTACAGCTTGAGCGGCAGTGACGGTTCGTTCACTGCGGAGGTAGCGGAGGATCTGCAGGCAGGCCCGGACAGGCCAAAAAGCTATATGGGGAAGATCGCGGCCTTATTATACGCCCGCTACCAGTCCGGCAGGAAACCGGTGGCCATGGTCAGCATGGACAACTGTTCCCACAACGGCACGCGGCTCTATGAAGCGGTCTCGGCATTTGCCATCGAATGGGCGGGGAACGGACGGACAGAACCTGGATTTGCGGATTATATCGCGGACCCGGAACACGTCTCTTTTCCATGGACCATGATCGACAAGATCACGCCCCGGCCGGACGCATCCGTGGAGGCCCTTTTGGAAAAAGACGGGATCGAGGATCTAAAGCCCATCATCACCAGCCGGAATACGTACATCGCGCCTTTTGTCAACACGGAGGAATGCCAGTACCTGGTGATCGAGGACGCGTTCCCAGCCGGACGGCCGCCTCTTGAGCAGGCGGGGCTGATCTTCACGGACAGGGAGATTGTGGATAAAGTGGAGAAGATGAAAGTCTGTACCTGCTTAAATCCGCTGCACACAGCCCTGGCCGTGTTCGGATGCCTGCTGGGCTTCGATACGATCTCCGATGAGATGAAGAATGATACCCTGAAAAAACTGGTGGAGGGCATCGGCTACGACGAAGGACTCCCGGTGGTGACAGATCCCGGCGTGCTCGATCCGCGCAAGTTCCTGGACGACGTGCTGAAGATCCGCCTCCCCAACCCGTTCATGCCGGACACGCCCCAGCGGATCGCCACGGACACTTCCCAGAAGCTGGCCGTGCGCTTTGGCGAGACGATCAGGGCCTACCAGGCCGCCCCGGATCTGGATGTGAAAGACCTAAAAAAGATCCCGCTGGTCTTCGCCGGGTGGCTCCGCTATCTGCGGGGCACCGACGACGAGGGACGGCCGTTTCAGATAAGCCCGGATCCCCTGGCGGATGCCCTCTGTCCGTACGCGGAGAGCGGCGATATACGCCCCATCCTGGAAAATGAGCAGATCTTCGGCGTGGACTTATGTAAGATCGGTCTGGCGGATAAAGTGGAGGGATATTTTGAAGAAATGCTCACGGGATGCGGCGCGGTGCGCAGGACTCTGGAAAAGTATGTATAAACAGGAGAAGACACAAAGATGCATGAGATACTGGAAAAGATCAAGGAGATAGGGATCGTCCCGGTGGTGGCGCTGGATGACGCAGACGACGCCCTGCCCCTGGCAGAAGCCCTGTCAGAAGGCGGACTGCCCTGCGCGGAGATCACGTTCCGCACGGCGGCGGCAGAAGAGGCCATCCGCCGCATATCCGATAGATGCCCGCAGATGCTGGTGGGGGCGGGAACGGTACTGACCACAGATCAGGCAGACCGGGCGGCGGCAGCAGGCGCCCGGTTCCTGGTCAGCCCCGGCTTCAACCCGCGGGTGGTGCGGTACTGTGTGGAAAAAGGCTATCTGATCACGCCGGGCTGCTCCACGCCCAGCGATGTGGAGCAGGCGATCGAAAACGGCCTGAAAGTGGTTAAATTCTTTCCGGCAGAGCCGGCGGGCGGTCTGGGGATGATCCGGGCGCTGGCGGCGCCTTATAAAGAGATACAGTTCATGCCCACAGGCGGGATCAGTCCCGCAAACGCGGGAGAATACCTGCGGTACGAGCGGATCTTGGCCTGCGGCGGGACCTGGATGGTGAAAGAGGAGCTGATAAAGGAAAAGGCATTCGATAAGATCAAAGAACTCTCCCAGGAGGCGGCCAAGATCGTGCAGACGAGCAGGGGGCGGGACAGATGAGAAAGAAGATCGTGACATTCGGAGAGCTGATGCTGCGGCTTGCACCGGAGGGGTATGAGCGGTTCGTCCAGGCGGAGCGGTACGGGGCCACATATGGAGGCGGCGAAGCCAATGTGGCCGTATCTCTGGCAAATTACGGATTTGACGCGGTATTCGTGACAAAACTCCCCGCCCACGAGATCGGACAGGGCGGCATCAACGCCCTGCGCAAATTCGGCGTGGATACCTCCTATATCGTACGGGGCGGTGAACGCATGGGGATCTATTTTCTGGAAAAGGGCGCGTCCCAGAGGCCGTCCAAGGTCATCTACGACCGGGCGGGGTCGTCCATCTGCGGCGCGGAGAAAGGGGACTTCAACTGGAAGAAGATCTTCGACAAAGCCAAATGGTTTCATTTCACAGGGATCACACCGGCACTGAACGACAATGTGGCCGGGATCTGCCTGGACGCATGCAGAGAGGCGAAAAAGGCCGGGGCGACCATCTCCTGCGACCTGAACTACCGCAAAAAGCTCTGGAGCCGGGAGAAAGCGGGCCAGGTCATGGGCGCACTCTGCGAATATGTGGATGTCTGCATCGCCAACGAGGAAGACGCGGCAGACGTGTTCGGTATCCGCGCGGCCAACACAGACGTGACCGCCGGGGAGGTGGACCAGGGCAGTTACAAAGATGTGGCCAGACAGCTGATGGACCGCTTCGGCTTCCAGAAGATCGCCATCACCCTGCGGGAATCCCTGTCAGCCAACGACAATCTCTGGTCGGCCATGCTCTACGACGGAAAAGAATATTATTTCAGCAGAAAATATAATATGCACATCGTCGACCGGGTGGGCGGGGGAGACAGCTTCGGCGGTGGGCTGATCGCGGCCTGCTTAAATGATTACGACCCGTACAAGACCATCGGATTTGCGGCGGCGGCCTCTTGTCTGAAACATTCCATCGAAGGGGATTTCAACATGGTATCCTTGGAAGAGGTGGAACGGCTGGCCGCGGGAGACGCGTCCGGGCGGGTGCAGAGGTAGAGGGAGGTGGATGCGCCATGAAGAGATTTATGGATGAGGATCTCCTTTTGTCCACCGACACGGCCAAAAGGCTGTATCATCGGTATGCCGCGCCCATGCCGATCCTGGACTACCATTGCCACATCAGCCCCCGGGAGATCTATGAGGACAGGGGGTTTGACAACATCGCGCAGGTGTGGCTGGAGGGCGATCACTACAAATGGCGGCAGATGCGTGCCAACGGTGTGCCGGAGCGCTGCATCACCGGTGACGCCCCCGACAAGGAGAAATTCTCAAGATACGCCGAGACGCTGGAGATGGCCATCGGCAACCCGCTGTATCATTGGAGCCATCTGGAGCTGAAGCGTTATTTCGGCTATGACGGCCCCTTAAATGGGGAGACGGCCGACGCGGTGTGGGAGCTCTGCAACGAGCGGCTGCGCGGGGGGCTGACTGCCCGGGAGATGATCCGCATGTCTAACGTGACGCTTTTATGCACCACGGATGACCCGGCGGACTCCCTCGTATGGCATCAGAAGATCGCGGACGACGAGGGCTTTGGCGTGCGGGTCCTCCCCACCTGGCGCCCAGACCGGGCCATGAGTCCGGAAAAAGAAGACTATCCGGCCTATCTAAAGGAGCTTGGCCGGGCGGCAGACGTAGAGATCGGCAGCTTCGACGCCCTGATCGGGGCGCTGAAAAAACGCATGGATCTTTTTGAGGA
The DNA here is from genome assembly GCA_910584115.1 of uncultured Lachnospiraceae bacterium. Lineage (GTDB taxonomy): Bacteria > Bacillota > Clostridia > Lachnospirales > Lachnospiraceae > MGBC164599. Next base: position 2,083 of record CAJTYN010000062.1, on the reverse strand, counting down.
AATGGGCTGTCGGATCTCCGACCACGGACTGCCCTTCGTCATGTACGAGCCCGCGAAAAAGGAGGAGATCGAGCAGATCTTCAGCCGGCGTCTGGCGGGGAGCAGCCTTTCCCCCAGAGAGATCCGGCAGTTCAAGACAGCCTTTCTCCTGGAAATGGGCCGGGAATATGATAGAAGAGATTGGGCCATGCAGCTGCATTACGGGGTCAAACGGGATAACAACGAGAAGATCTTCCGAGCGCTGGGCGCGGACGCGGGGATCGACTGCATCTACGACCACGCGCCGGCGGCGGATATGACGGGGCTTCTAAATGCCCTGGCCCGGACGGATGAACTGCCCCGGACGATCATCTACCCGTTAAACCCGGCGGACAACGCGGTGGTCGGCACCGTGATCGGATGCTTCCAGGAGGGGAGTGTCGCGGGCAAGATCCAGCAGGGGAGCGCCTGGTGGTTCAACGACCATAAGGAGGGAATGATCCGGCAGATGACGACCCTGGCCAGCCTGGGGCTTTTGGGGAATTTCATCGGGATGCTGACAGATTCCAGGAGTTTTCTCTCTTATACCCGTCACGAATATTTCCGCAGGATCTTATGCGACCTGATCGGAGGATGGGTGGAAGAGGGGGGATATCCCGAGGACGAGCGGGCCTTGGAGAAGATCATCCGTGGGATCTCCTATGAAAATGCGGTGCGGTATTTTGGGTTTGATATCCGCGGCCAAAAGGTGTATAATAAATAAAAACAAAGATAAACGGGAGCTCGTAGGACGGGCTGAGAGGAAAGTATGACTTTCGACCGTATGACCTGATCTGGGTAATGCCAACGTAGGGAATTCTGAGCAAAAGACTTTTTTTGATGGGAAGTTACCAGATCGGTGGCTTCCTTTTTTGTCGATGTTTTATGAGGAGGTGGATGTGATGGTAAAGATCAATGGAGAAGCTCTGGATATCGCCGGACAGACGGTGGCGGGATATCTGGCGGGCACGGACTATGATCCGGGGAGGATCGCCGTGGAACGGAACGGCGAGATCGTACCGAGGGCGCGATACGCCGAGACGATCCTGGATGACGGGGATCATGTGGAGATCGTCTGCTTTGTGGGAGGTGGATGATCTGATACCGACAAGAGAAGAGATGGAAAAAGCGTTAAGAGAGCGGCATGGCAGGCACATACAGGAGCGGTTCTCGGCGGCGACCGTGGCCATCTGCGGTCTGGGCGGACTGGGTTCCAACATCGCTCTGGCCCTGGCCCGCGCGGGGATCGGGCGGCTCATACTGATCGATCATGACCGGGTGGACATTTCCAATCTCCACAGGCAGCAGTACAGAGCCGCGCAGGTGGGCCGGTATAAAACGGAGGCCCTCTCAGAAAATATAAATGAGATCGCGCCCTATGTAAAGCTGGAGACGCACACGGTCCGTATCACCACAGAGAACGCGGCAGCGCTGCTCACCGGCGTCCACATCGTGTGCGAGGCGTTTGACCGGGCGGAAAATAAGGCCATGCTGGCGGATGTCGTCCTCGGGACGATGCCGGAGAAATATCTGGTGGCCGCTTCCGGGATGGCTGGGCTGGGGCGGTCGGATCTTATCAGGACCCGAAAAGTGACGGAGCGGTTTTACCTCTGCGGGGACGGTGAGAGCGACGCGGCGGATGAGGGGATGTTCGCGTCCCGCGTCATGCTCTGCGCCGCCCACCAGGCACACGCGGTCCTGCGTATTTTGGCAAACGGAAGATGATCGCGAAACGAGAGCGTGTTTGGAAAACCCAACCCCCCTCAATTACCATGAATTTACAGGTAATTAGGATATCTGCCTTTTAGGAACAGCGTTTTAAGGGGTCCGGGGGAAATCCGCAATCCCCCGGCGCTTTTGGTACTTTTCTCGCAGAAAAGTACACATCCAAAGACCTGAGCGGTCGTGGATCGTACTAAATGTTAGTAAAATTTAAGTTATTTATAAAGTTTAGGGGGTTTTCAAACACACTCCAGGATCTCGGGAGAACATATTTTCGCAAATGCTTATTTTAGAAGATGAAAAAAGGAGAGAAGACGATATGGAGAAAGAAAAAGACGATCTG
>CAJTYN010000061.1 GCA_910584115.1 uncultured Lachnospiraceae bacterium | reverse complement strand
TCGGCCATCATATAGATGTTGTTGTATTTATCCAGACCGGTCAGCAGAGCGTGGGTCAGCGTGTCGTCGGTCTTCTTCCAGGTCTCCACCACCTCTTTGTAACGCTCTTCCTCCGTGATCAGCCCGCGCTTATAGTTCTTGGTGATCAAGTCCACGGTATCCTGGGCTTTTTTGATCAGCTCCGGTTTTTCCGGCGGCACGGTCATATCGGAGATGGATACGGTCATGGCCGCGCGGGTGGAGTATTTGTAGCCCATGGATTTGATGTCGTCCAGCACCTCCGCCGTCTTGGTGGCACCGTGGGTGTTGATGACTTTCTCCAGGATCTGCTTTAAGTTCTTTTTGCCCACATGGAAATCTACTTCCAGGGCCAGTTCATTTTCCGGCTTGCTCCTGTCCACGAACCCTAAGTCCTGGGGAAGGATCTCATTAAATAAGAAGCGTCCCAGTGTGGACTCCACCTGTCCCTGGACTTCTGTCCCGTCCGGCCGTTTCTTTTTGCACCGGACTTTGATCTTGGACTGGAGGGTGATCGCGCCGTTTTCATAGGCCAGGATCGCTTCGTTCACGTTCCTGAAGGCTTTCCCCTCGCCCAGATTTCCCGGCCGCTCCTGTGTCAGGTAGTAGATCCCCAGCACCATATCCTGGGAAGGGACGGCCACCGGACCGCCGTCGGAGGGCTTTAACAGGTTGTTCGGCGAGAGCAGGAGGAACCGGCATTCCGCCTGGGCTTCCACGGACAGGGGGAGATGCACGGCCATCTGGTCGCCGTCAAAGTCGGCGTTGAAGGCGGTACAGACCAGGGGGTGCAGCTTGATGGCCTTGCCTTCCACCAGGATCGGCTCAAATGCCTGGATCCCCAGCCTGTGCAGTGTGGGGGCGCGGTTCAGCATGACCGGATGTTCTTTGATCACTTCTTCCAGGATATCCCAGACTTCCGGCTGGAGCTTTTCCACCATCTTCTTGGCGTTCTTGATGTTGTGGGACGTCCCGTTGGCCACCAGTTCCTTCATCACAAAGGGTTTGAAGAGCTCGATGGCCATCTCTTTGGGGAGTCCGCACTGGTAGATCTTCAGCTCCGGCCCCACCACGATAACGGAACGGCCGGAATAATCCACACGCTTGCCCAGCAGGTTCTGACGGAAACGGCCGGATTTTCCTTTGAGCATATCGGAAAGGGATTTCAGCGCACGGTTCCCGGGGCCTGTGACGGGACGGCCGCGGCGCCCGTTGTCGATCAGGGCGTCCACTGCCTCCTGGAGCATCCGCTTCTCATTGCGCACGATGATGTCCGGCGCGCCCAGCTCCAACAGGCGTTTCAGGCGGTTGTTCCGGTTGATGATCCGCCGGTACAGGTCGTTTAAGTCAGACGTGGCGAAACGGCCGCCGTCCAGCTGCACCATGGGGCGCAGATCCGGCGGGATCACGGGGATCACCGACATGATCATCCATTCCGGGCGGTTCCCGGAGCCGCGGAAAGATTCCACGACCTCCAGCCTCTTTACGATGCGGGCGCGTTTCTGGCCGGTGGATTCCCGGAGGCTCTTGCGCAGCTCCTGCGTCTCTTTCTCCAGGTCGATGCTCTCTAAGAGTTCCTGGATCGCTTCCGCACCCATCCCCACACGGAAATCATATCCGTAAGTCTCCCGGGCTTCCTGGTATTCTTTCTCTGTGAGCACTTGTTTGTACTGCAGTCCGGAGTCCGCCGGATCCAGTACGATATAATTTGCGAAGTACAGGACTTTTTCCAGGGTCCTGGGGCTTAGGTCCAGCACGAGGCCCATCCGGGAAGGGATGCCTTTGAAATACCAGATGTGGGATACGGGCGCGGCCAGCTCGATATGGCCCATCCGCTCCCTGCGGACTGTGGATTTCGTGACTTCCACACCGCAGCGGTCACAGACGACGCCTTTGTAACGGATCTTCTTATATTTACCGCAATGGCATTCCCAGTCTTTGCTGGGGCCGAAGATCTTCTCGCAGAACAGCCCGTCTTTCTCCGGCTTTAAGGTCCTGTAATTGATCGTCTCCGGTTTCAGGACTTCCCCCCTCGACCACTCCCTGATCTTATCGGGGGACGCCAGTCCGATCTTGATCGCATCAAAAGTCATTGGCTGATAGGCAGCCTCTTGTTTGTTCATGCTCTCCGTCATCGAATATACCCCTTTCTATTCATCCAGTTTCTACTCGTCCAGCAGAGTCATATGCATATCTTCTTCTATCCCTGCTACAAACTCTTCATCTGCGTTCTCAAGATCTTCCGGCTCTTCCTCTTCTTCCGGTCCTTCGTCCACGTCCACCAGCTCGCCGCCCGCGAATTCCTGCTGGGTATAGCCCATACGGTCGTAGGATTCATCTGCCTCCCGTCTGCGGTCGCCCTCGATGATGGAATGCAGGTCTGTCTCCCCATAGTCGATCGTCTCCATGATCTCCACTTCTGTGTTGTCGTCTTTTAAGACTTTCACATCCAGGCCCAGGGACTGGAGTTCCTTCAATAATACTTTGAACGATTCCGGCACGCCCGGTTCCGGGATGTTGTCGCCCTTGATGATCGCCTCGTAGGTCTTCACACGGCCCACCACGTCGTCGGATTTTACAGTGAGGATCTCCTGGAGGGTATAGGATGCGCCGTACGCCTCCAGCGCCCACACTTCCATCTCCCCGAAGCGCTGCCCGCCGAACTGAGCTTTTCCGCCCAGGGGCTGCTGTGTGACAAGGGAATAGGGGCCGGTGGAACGGGCGTGGATCTTGTCGTCCACCAGATGATGCAGTTTCAGGTAATGCATATGTCCGATGGTGACCGGACTGTCAAAGTATTCTCCGGTACGTCCGTCCCTTAAGCGCACTTTCCCATCCCGGGACAGGGGGACCCCTTTCCAGACTTTTCGGTGCTCTTTGTTTTTATCCAGATAATCCATCACGTCTTCTGCGAGGATCTCTCTGTATTTCTCACGGAATTCTTCAAAGTCCTCCGTATTCACGTAATCGTTGGCGATCTCCAGCGTATCCATGATGTCTTCTTCGTTGGCGCCGTCGAAGACAGGCGTGGCGATGTTAAAGCCCAATGCCCTCGCCGCCAGGGACAGATGGATCTCCAGCACCTGGCCGATGTTCATACGGGAGGGCACGCCCAATGGATTCAGCACGATATCCAGGGGCCTTCCGTTCGGCAGGAAAGGCATATCCTCCACCGGCAGCACGCGGGAAACCACACCCTTGTTGCCGTGACGGCCAGCCATCTTATCGCCCACGGAGATCTTCCTCTTCTGGGCGATGTAGATCCGCACGGACTGATTCACGCCCGGAGAGAGCTCATCCCCGTTCTCCCGGGTAAATACTTTGGCATCCACCACGATCCCGTACTCGCCGTGGGGCACTTTCAGCGAGGTATCTCTCACCTCACGGGCCTTTTCCCCGAAGATCGCGCGCAGCAGGCGCTCCTCGGCGGTCAGCTCCGTCTCGCCTTTCGGCGTCACTTTGCCCACCAGGATGTCCCCTGCGCGGACTTCCGCACCGATGCGGATGATCCCGCGCTCATCCAGGTCCTTGAGGGCATCGTCGCCCACGCCTGGCACATCCCGGGTGATCTCTTCCGGCCCTAGCTTGGTATCTCTGGACTCCGCTTCGTATTCTTCGATGTGGACGGAGGTGTACACGTCGTCCTGGACCAGGCGCTCGCTCAAGAGCACCGCGTCCTCATAGTTGTAGCCCTCCCAGGTCATGAATCCGATCAGCGGGTTCTTGCCCAGGGCCAGCTCCCCGTTGGACGTAGAAGGTCCGTCCGCGATGACCTGCCCTTCCTCCACCCGTTCTCCCTGGAACACGATCGGGCGCTGGTTGTAGCAGTTGCTCTGGTTGCTGCGCATGAATTTCGTCAGACGGTATTCGTCACGGGTGCCGTCGTCATTTTTTACCACGATCTGCTTGGACGTGGAGCGCTCCACGATCCCCGCATGGCGGGCCAGCACACAGACGCCGGAGTCCACGGCCACTTTCGTCTCCATACCGGTCCCCACAACGGGCGCCTCCGAGATCAGGAGCGGCACTGCCTGGCGCTGCATGTTGGATCCCATCAGGGCGCGGTTGGCGTCGTCGTTCTGCAGGAAGGGGATCAGCGCCGTCGCCACGGAGAACACCATCTTCGGTGATACGTCCATGTAGTCGAACATCTGCTTCTCGTACTCCTGCGTTTCATCCTGGTAACGGCCGGATACGTTCTTTCGGACAAAGTATCCGTTCTCGTCCAGCGGCTCGTTCGCCTGGGCCACGTGGTAGTTATCCTCCTCGTCCGCGGTCATATAGATCACTTCGTCCGTGACCCGGGGATTTTTCGGGTCGGATTTGTCAATAATACGGTAAGGCGCTTCCACAAAACCGTATTCGTTGATCTGGGCATAGGAGGCCAGTGAGTTGATCAGGCCGATGTTGGGACCCTCGGGCGTCTCTATGGGGCACATCCGCCCGTAATGGGAGTAATGCACGTCGCGCACCTCGAATCCCGCCCGATCCCTGGACAGACCGCCGGGGCCCAGCGCGGACAGACGCCTCTTATGGGTCAGCTCACCCAAGGGGTTATTCTGGTCCATGAACTGGGAGAGCTGGGAGGATCCGAAGAACTCTTTTACAGCCGCCGTGACCGGTTTGATGTTGATCAGGGACTGGGGTGAGATGCCCTCGATGTCCTGGGTAGTCATCCTCTCCCTGACCACTCTCTCCAGACGGGAAAGGCCGATGCGGTACTGGTTCTGCAAAAGCTCGCCTACGGCACGGATACGGCGGTTGCCCAGGTGGTCGATGTCGTCGCTGTTTCCCAGGCCATACTCCAGATGCATATTATAGTTGATGGAGGCCAGGATATCTTCTTTGGTGATGTGCTTCGGGATCAGGTCGTGGATGTCCGCCCGGATGGCCGCCTTGATCGCATCCAGATCATCGTGCTCTTCCAGGATCCTTTCCAGGCAGGGGTAATAGACCTGCTCCTTGACCCCGACTTCCGCCGGATCCACATCCACGAAACTGGTCAGATCCACCATCATATTGGACAGGACTTTGACCTTGCGTTCGTCCGCATACACCCACACATAGGGGATCGCGGCATTCTGGATCTTATCCGCCAGCTCCCGGTCGATCATGGCACCCTCTTCGGCGAGGATCTCCCCTGTGGAAACGTCTACCACATCCTCCGCCAAGTTATGGCCGGTGATCCGGTTCCGGAGTGCCAGCTTTTTATTGAATTTATACCGTCCGACTTTTGCCAGGTCGTACCGCCGCGGATCGAAGAACATGGACATGATCAGGCTCTCCGCGCTCTCCACCGCCAGCGGCTCCCCTGGCCTGATCTTCTTATACAGTTCCAGGAGGCCCTCCTGGTAGCTCTCCGCGGTATCTTTGCCGAAGCTGGCCAGGATCTTCGGCTCCTCACCGAAGAGCTGTATGATCTCCTCGTTGGTCCCGATACCCAGGGCGCGGATCAGGACAGTGATCGGCACTTTCCTCGTCCTGTCCACACGCACATAGAACACGTCATTGGAATCTGTCTCGTACTCCAGCCAGGCACCTCTGTTGGGGATGACCGTCGCGGAATACAGGGTCTTTCCGAGCTTATCGTGGGCGATGGCATAGTAGATGCCCGGTGAACGCACGAGCTGGCTGACGATGACACGCTCCGCGCCGTTGATCACGAATGTCCCGGTGGCCGTCATCAGGGGCAGGTCGCCCATGAAGATCTCATGCTCGTTGATCTCGTCGTTTTCCCTGTTGATCAGACGGACGCGTACCTTAAGGGGGGCTGCATAGGTCACGTCCCGTTCTTTACATTCTTCGATGGAATATTTTACATCGTCCTCACATAAAGTAAAATCAATAAACTCCAGGCTCAGCTTGCCGCCGTAATCCGCAATGGGAGATATGTCGTTGAATACCTCCTTCAGGCCTTCCCTGAGAAACCATTGGTAAGAATCCTTCTGTACTTCTATCAAGTCCGGCATCTCCAGAACTTCTTTTTGCCGCTGGTAACTCATCCGCATGCTCTTCCCAGTCGTTACAGAACGTATCCTGTTTTTTTCCATTGACGTTTCACCCCTGTTTTCTTATATTATCACAACTTTTTGCGTATGCCTGCTCCATTGTAAAAGTAGGCATATCTTTCCATAATAGTGGTAATTTTAAATATATCACATAGGCGGACTTTATGTCAATCGTTTTTTTACTATTGTTTTTCCCTGGCCATCTCGATGATCTCCGCCTTGCTGTACCGCCGGATCTTCCCGATCTCCATCTCGTCGATGTACGCGCCCTCGTTCAGCCTGTCCATGGAATAGATCTGACTGGTGAAATACAGTGCGTCCTCTTCCGGATCATAGGCCGCAAGGCCGATCATACTGCACAAGATCCCGCACGTCTCCCCCGACACGTGGACCATGTAACCGTAGTAGGATCCCACGTAGGCCACAGTCTCCCCGTCGATATACAGCCACGCCGCATCCCACATGTCCTCATCCAGCCGGACGGGTTCTGACAGGCGCTCTGTCCCGGCATCGTACAGATGGATCCTATCCGCATAGCCGAGGAGCAGCTTTGCCGATCCGTCCGTGCCCTGCATCCAGAAGAGGCTCTCTGGGACGTCCGTGAACTTTAGGCGGCTCACCTCTTTATCCGCTGTGTCTTCCACCTCCACGGCCGTCCCTTTCAGGCAGGCGGTGTACCGTCCGTCTCCGCTTACGGCCTCCTCCCCCTCACGCAGGGGCTGTGCCTGGGGATACCGGACTCCTTTAGGTAAATACTGGATGTCCGTATATGCGCAGCGCTCGTACCGCGGGTCGGAGACATTTTCCTGGTATTTTATGACCGCCCGGCTGCCGGGGGATGTCTCCCCTGTCTGTCGGATGTAATGCGCAGTGCCACGCCCCTGGTATCCGGTCAGTCCTCCTGTGAAATATCCGTAACCGCGCAGACGGTCCTCGCCTTCTCTGTGCCGGAGCAGATCCCCATTCTCCAGCACGAAGTTCTCCGTTCCCTCGCCGCACCAAGCCTGGATCACCGGCGCTTCTGTCCCGTACGCATCCAGGACCTTCCCTGTATCCAGATCCAGATACTCGCAGGTCTTCCCGTAGACCAGAAGGAGCGCCGCCCGGCCGCCGTATGTGAGCTCCTGGACCGAGACTTTGGCGTCCACCGTCATCTCCTCTCTCTCCCGGCTCCACAGGAGGCTTTTTCCGTCCGGGTCGTAGAGTCGGGCTGCGAACCGTATCTTCTCCGAATAGTATTTATGCGTAACGCCTGTGAAAACCGTATCGGCGCCGCTCTCAGAGAGGGCTAGGAGCCTGCCGTCCCTGGTAAAACGGCATTGGACCTCTGTCAGATCTGCTCCTGGATCTTCCTGGAAGGCCGTCCCATCCGCATACGCGTCTTTCTCTATATCATACAGGACGATGCGGTCCCCGGTAAATGCCACCTGCCCGCCGTCAGGCGACCAGACCGGCCGTGTCTGACTCCATCCAGCCAGAGGCTCCTTGGCAAAGACGGAGGACCGGATGATCTGGCCGTCTGCGGCGTCCAGGATATAGAGTGTCTGATCCGTGGTCACAGCCACTTTATCTCCATCCTCTGAGACAGCCGTGCCGGTGATCATCCTCTCCTCGAACTGATGCTCCCAGACGCACGTTCCTCTTTCATAGTCGGAACAGACGAGCAGGCCGCCGTCCAGGATGAACAGATACTGTTTTCGCTGTTCGATCAGGAAGTCTTCCCCGAACTGGCCGATCTGCCAGGGCGCCGTGATCTTTTTTACACACTGGAAAGTCTCTGTATCCCAGATGTACATACAGTCGTCGCCCGCGGTAAAGAGGTGCTCCCCTTTTTCGTCCAGGAAAAACGCCTGCTGGTCCACATCGCTCTCCCACCGGAAGATCCCCTGCGCCGTCACGGTCTCCCGCGCGTGCAGCGGAAGGACATAGAGCCCCAGGCTCTCGGCCAGCGTGGGAAAAAGGCCCGGGATGAAGACGTCCTCCCCCGCGACCAGATCGTATCCCTGCAGGGCCTGCCGGAGGGCCGCCATATGGTCGTGGGCCGCACAGCTCTGCCGCGCCAGCTCCGCCATGTACACAGCCTGGTTTTTCAGGGACGCCTGGTGTTCATCGGCGGTCTTGAGCGCCTGATCCGCGATCTTCCTGGTGGTCACCGCCGCATAGCCCAAAAAGGAGGCTGCTGCCAGGAATACGATGCTGACCAGCACAAACGCCCGTTTGATCTCGTAGACCTTCCTGCGCTGCTTGAGCGCGTCGAAGGTGGTATCCAGGATCGGCGCCGCGATCTTGAGCTTCACGTCCCCGCGGATCTTATGCAGGACGCGCCTTTTGTCTGCCGCCCGCGCGTCTGCCGCCAGGATCTGCCTGCCAGAGAGCCCCTGCCGCACAAGCGCCTCCGGCCAGATCTCCTCCGGTTCCCCTTCCGTGATCACCGCCAGGATATGGGACGGATCGTGATATCGTAAAAAAGTCCGGATCTCATCATCAACCCAGGACGACTCCCGCGTCTGACCGGAACAGACCAGCACCAGCCAGCGGGAATTTTCCAGGGCATCCCGGATCCGCTCCCCCAGATCCGCACAGGAGGACAGTTCTCCCTCATCCACGAAGACCCTCTCGATGCCTCTGCAGCGCTCCAACACATCACGCAGCGTCCGCGCGGCGGGCGTATCCAGCGGCCCATGTCTATAACAGATGAACGCGTCGTATCCCACGCCGGACAGAGGCGCCCTGTACGGCGCCAGCATCTCCAGAAAAGCCGTAACATCCTCAAGCATCTCCTCCGTGTCCGCATACCGGTCTTTCGGTTCTTCCTTTAATGCCTTTGCCAGGATCTGCTCCATCCGTTCGGTCATATGCCGCGGGCACCGGGTCTTCCGGAGAAAGAACCGGGGGATGTAGCGCCCGGTCTTGTTCATCAGCAGCTCCCAGGATGAAAAACGGCGTCCCGTCAGCAGAAGGAGCATCAGACAGCCGATGCTGTACAGATCCGCCTGCGGCCCCAGCTTGAGCGTCCCGTCATTTCCCGCGCGCATCTCCGGCGCTGAAAAACCCGGCGTCGCGTACAGAACGCCGTCCGCGACCGCGGCGCATGAGCCGTCCGCCATCCTCTTTCTGGATGATCCCAGATCGATGAGAGAGATCATGCCGCTGCCGTCCGCCAGTGTCCCTTTCAGGAAGATATTGCCGTCCTGGAGGTCCAGATGGAGATAGCCCGCCTGGTGGACTTCCCGCAGGGCGTACAGGACCTGCTCGATGATCCGAAAGGTCTCCAGTACCGGCAGATGTTTTTGCTCTGCCAGACATTTTTTCAGGGATGTGCCCTTTCCCGCCAGGGATTCCATCACCGCGATACTGTTTTTGACCTTTTGAAAAGGCTGCCCGTCCCCTTTCGAGAGCTCCACCTCCTGGTAGGATTCGATGACCGGCGTCAGCCTGAAACCCTGACTGTAGATCTCACCCGTAACGGCATTTTCCGCGCGCTGCATCTCCTTGACCCGTTTCAGATACCGACGCGCCTCTCTGCTGTCCTCCTCTGGGACGACCTCGCCCGCGCTGTCCCGGGTAAATGAAAAACGCTCCGAGAGGGGATAACATTCTTTGAGCGCATAGAGGAGGGGGCTCTCGCTGTAGCCTTCCTCCCCGTCCGGCAGATGCCGCCGCGCCGGGTAGATGATGCTGCCGCCCCCTTCCCCGATCGGACTGCCGCTGATCTCGTATAATACACCGCCTGGGACTCGGATGCGCGTCCCTTCTCTCAGAAATATCCTCATCATGTATACACCTCTTTTTGTTCTGTCTCCATTATACAGGGATCCTTCACAAATGTATAGAAAAGGCGTCGGGTGCTGGCCCAACGCCTCTTTATTTATCTGATCTTGCCGGTGCTCCTGGATGTTTTGCTCCAGGCGCCAGGGATCGTGATGTTGCCTTTGATGCTGTATGCCTGGATCTGGATGTAGACGGTCTTTTTGGAAGACAGCTTTTTGATCGTGGCTGAGACTGTGCCGCCTTTTGGTACCCTGACCGTCCGGGCGCCTTTCATATTGCTCTTATACGCATAGCGGATGGTGTATCCGGAGGCGTCGGGGACTTTTTTCCAGGTGACTTTCAGCGTCCCTTTCACTCTGGCCGGGGCGGCTTTTATGTTCTTTACGGCGGCGGGCCTGTTGTAGACGTTGACTCTGACTTTGGCCGTGGCCGCTTTGTAGGTGCCATCCCCTAAGGCCCGGATCGTGATGGTGGCCGTGCCTTTTGAGAGAGGCGTGACCGTGCCTTTGGCGTTTATCTTTGCCACTTTTGGCTTGTCGGTGGTGTATGTCACGGCCCCTTTGGCGCCTGTCACCTTGAGAGCCTGGGTCTTGCCGCCCACGTATAGATGCAGGGCTTGTGGACTGACTATCAGCGTCTGGGATCTCTTTTCACCTCTCTGGGGACTGAAGCAAAAGGCGTCCCCTGTAAGCCTGCTGTTCCTGCCTTTGACGTCGTTTACGCTCTTCATATTGTTTTCGTCGCAGGTCAGGCTTGACAGGAGAGGACAGCGGCTCACATCCAGGCCGGTGAGCTGGTTGTTCCTGCAGGATAAGGACTCCAGGCGGGGGCAGCGGCTTAAGTCCAGGTCAGTCAGCTGGTTATCGTCACAGAACAGCATACGCAGGTCTGTAAAACGGCTCAGGTCCAGACTGGTCAGCCCGAGGCCCCCGCAGCTTAGGACATTCAGCCGCGGGCAGGGGCTCAGATCCAGCCCGGCCAACGGATTGTACCCGCAGTATAGGAATTCCAGGCGGGGACAGCGGCTTAAGTCCAGGCTTCTCAGTTGGTTCTCAGAGCAGATCAGGTAAGTCAGGCCGGGACAATGGCTCAGATCTATGCTGGTCAGCTGATTTTCATAACAGCGCAGCTGGTACAGGCCGGTAAAATATTCAATCCCCGCAAGGTCTTTGATCCCCAGGCCGCTGATATCCAGGACCTCTGCCTCTGCGCAGGCAGATCTGGTGATGGGGGCGTCCGCTCCCAGGCGCAGGATCTTCCTCACCGCCGCCCGGAAAGCGGCGTCTCTGAAGGCAGCTGTCACATCTTCGGAGGCCGCGGCTGCCTGCTCGGCCGATCCGCTTTCTATGGCCGCAGGACCGCCGCCCGCGCCCATAGCGCAAACGGGATCCGCCCCCAACGCGCCAACGATCAGGATGCCTGCCAAGGCGATCTTAAGTTTATGTTTATATGTTTTTTTGGCCATTGCTCCTCCTTTCTGGATATTAACGCAGATCTGCACCGAACTGCAGCCGGTACACTTCCTCTTCGCCTGTTTTTCCATTATGACATTCGATCTCTATCTCCATGATCGTACGGAAGGCTTTATCTTTGACTGTCACGCTGGTCTTTCCTTTGCTGCTCTTAAAGATCGTCTTTCTATCCAATGCGCTCATGGATGTGACCGTGACTTTTTTGATCTTCCAGTTTGGTCTCGCTGTGATCTTGACATTTGCGGGGACTTTTTTATTTTTTACATCACAATACCAATGGGCATTAAATTTCGGAGCATAGTCCCCTGAGACCCCGCTGATCCTCACGCTCTTTAAGCCATTGCTGGCTTTTTTTATCGTGTATCTCAGCTTGTATGTTTTGGTGTTGTACTTGAAAGTCACCGTCGCCGTTCCGGTCTTTTTTGCCCACACATCCATGACGACCGCTTTCTTCTTGCCCACTCGTTTATTATAGACGCGGGTGACCTCCAGGACCTTCTTATTGCTGGACCTTACGTTCTTGACCTTCTTCACTGAAACGTTCTTTGAAAGCGGGAACAGCACATATGACAATTCATCTTCATAGATCTCATCTTTCTGCCAGATATAGATCGTGTCCTTGTCGTTTTGTTTCACACCTTCCTCCAGCCATGCGGTGTCCGCATTCGCCTCCACGGTGCCTGCGCCAAAAACTGAGAACAGCATGACTGCCGCTAATATGACCGCTGTGCTCTTTATCTTCCATGATCTTTTCATGATGATCCTCCTTTTTGCCTGAAATCTTTATTTGATCTTGACTGCCTTGGTATCTGAATATGCGCTCATGACTCTCTTGAGACCTGAGATCCGATACGCACGTATCTTATAATAGTAGGTTTTTCCTTTTTTCAGTTTATTCTGGGTGCATGTCAGGGTGCTGCCTTTCCAGATGGTCTTGACCGCTTTATAGTTCCCGTTCTTTGATGTGGCCGCATAGATCACATAGCCGTGGGCTCCGTTTATCTTTCCCCATTTTAGGACGGCTCTGCCCCTGCCGGATGCCACGTTTACGTTTGGTCTTGCCAAGGATGTCCTGCCGCTCTGTATCGGGGAGTACCCGCCGGTCACCGTCTCGCCATTTATGGTCGCATAGGCGCGGACTTTGTAGTAGTAGGCTGTTCCGGTGGACCGCTTTGTGTCTGTGTAGGTGGTCGTGCTGCCGCCTGCGATCTCTTTTATCTGGGTGTATCGCCCGTTCTTTGATGTGGCGCGGAAGATCCGATAGCCCTCGGCATTCTCTGCGCTGCCCCAGGTGAGCTTCAGCCGGTCGTAGGCGGCCGTCTGTATCTTAAGGGACGGGACTTTTCCTACCGTGGCTGTCCCGGTATCCGGCGCTCCTTTGACGACGATCTCCTTGCGGGCCGTCACCCGGTCATTGTATGTGGCGACAGCCGTGATCGTGGCGCTGCCCGCTTTTTTCGCCGTGACCTTACCAGAGGCATCCACCGCCGCTACTGTATCATCACTACTGGACCATCTTACGGTCTTCCAGCCCGTCGCGTCTGTGTAGTCTACGTTCAGCTGCTGGGAGGCCCCTGCCGTCATCTCGGACGCCCCCGCGATCCTGATCGCGGTCGGCCCTTTGCCTGTGATCTTGTAAATGGAAAAGATCTGCGCCGCCGAATGGTTCTCCGTGTACACCTGGATGTTCGTTCCGCCGGCCGTGCCTGCGCCCTGTACGTCCAGGCGGAGCCTCAGATTCAGTTTGGGAGCCAGTTCAAATGCGATATTATTGGAATATACGTACCATTTCTGCGCCCCGTTATCGTCTCCCCAACGGTCGTAAATCCCTACATTTGTCCCCGATGTGTTTCCCGCTCCTGTCACGTCCAGCGCCCGGCCATCATACAGGGACTGGATGATGTAAGAGCCATCCCCCTGCCGTTCAAAATGCCAGTGAAAGTCTGCGGTCGCTTTTTCAAACGCACTCAAGACCACATTCGAGCCGTCTCTGCAGATCGGCCGCCAGATATCGGATCTTAGGATGATCGCGTCAAATGACTGCCCCAGGTTCTGGTAGTCTGTGCGCACGCCCGTAGCAAAAGCCGGCCGGATCACGCCCCAATAGGGGTTGTTCAGCCCATTGTAAGTGTAGGTGACCTTCTCTACATAGGAATGGCCGTTGAAATTCTGGTGGTAGTGGACGCGCGTGGACTCGAAGATCGCCACATGTCCATAAGGATTACTCCCATTCCCTCCGTACACCAGGATATCCCCCGCCTGCGGGGCCGCGCCCTGGAGCCGCTGCCAGCCACTGGGCAGTGCATTATGGGAATAATCTTTTCCATTGCCCGATGCCCTGGGCACGCCCAGATAGTCGTAGTAGGCGAGGATCAGATCCACGCACTGGGCCCCGTACGCGCCGTCCGCATCGATCGACCTTCCCACCTGGGAGCGCACCCATTGGAGCGCCTCGTCTCGTGTCTTGTTCGCCGCCTGCACCGTTACCGGCAATACAGCTACGGACAGGATGCCTACCGCAAAGAGCAGCGTAAGGATCATTTTTAGCCCCTTCATCTTTTTCTCCATGTTCTCTTTCCTTTCCTAATTTAATATATTTTTGTAGGAAACGACCAGTTCGTTCAGTCCGTCCCTGTCCACGTCCAGCACGCAGAACCGCGTATAGTCGCTCCCGTCCATAAATCCCCTGTAGGCCCGCGCTGCTTTTTTTAAGCTGGCTGAGGCTCTCGCCGATACTTCCACCGGGAAGATACCGCCTGGGGATCCCCTCTTTGGTCATTTCATCTTCCTTCTTTTGTCTCTTCCTTTTTTGATCATTTTTCTTTCCTTTCGACAAAAATTGATTGCTTTTCTCCCAATCTCTGGTATAATCTGCTCATACACAGACTATATTTACAGACAGGAGCTTTCCCATGTTAAATATCCAAGATTACTGCACGCCCAGGAGTATCTGGCCCGGGATCTTTTCATATGTGACAGATCATGCCGCGGATCGATACGGCCCGCTCTCGGACCCTTTTACCGATGATGATCTGCTCGATATGCTCAAGACGAACGCCCGGCAGATCTTTTCCCAAAAAGAATACGACGCTTTCCGCAAAGCCATCACTGCCTTAAAGAAAGGTGCCGTCTATTCTCTCAAAAAAGAAAACCTGTACCGGCTGTGCTATGCTCTGCGGCTTGAGTCGGACGTTCAGGCACTGGACCTTTTCCAAAACTATCTCCATCAAAATGAGATCTCTGTCCGTTCGATGGACGGTTTTATCCTGACTGCGGCTCTGAAATTGGGGCTATCCTGGACCGATGTCCGCGCCCTGCGCCAGGAATACGCCCAAAAGATCGCATCCCAGTCCCTCGCGCCGAGGGACCTGACTGAGGGCCGCACTGTAGAGATGTACTACACGGCGATCGATGGCCAGATCCAAAGCCTTGAGGATCTGATCTGCTTTCTGGATGATCCCGAGGGGCTGGCCTTTTTCGCTAAGACCCGGAACACACAGTATCTGGCTCTCTTTGACGATATCGGGCTGGATCTTATGTTCGACAGCGACCAAGAGCAGGTCATAAGCCTCCTCCCGTTCCAGGGCGCTCAGGAAAAGGAGACGATCGAGGACTACTACCTCTCCCTGTTCGGGCTGCTCAGCGATGACAGCGGCGATGTCCTGTCCATGCAGGAGATCTCCGTCCTATGCAAGAGATTTGAGCACGTTTTTATGACTTATGACAATTTCTGCCTGCTCGTACAGCGGAAACGCCCTGTTGACATCTCTTCCGGAACATTCATGCTGAACCTTCTGAAAAACTTGCTGACCGATGAACAGGACACCGACCATGAGCTCTATGTAGACTTCCGGGATCCGGAAGAGTTTGCTGCCGTCTGCGATGATATCCTCATCTACTTCGGTTTCCCCGCGCTAGATCCCGTCTGTGACAGCTTCGACCGACTGCTCATGGATGTCCACGCGGAGACCCTGGCCGGACATCCCGGCATATCCAACAGCCGTTTCCAGGAGATCTATCTCCGGGAACTCCGGAAATACCTGCGGCTGATCGCCCGCGCCTAGATCATCTTCAGGATCATCGGATCTTTCCTGCGCTCCGGACGGCTTTGCTCCAGGCGCCGGGGATGGTGAGGCTGCCTTTGACGCTGTATGCCTGCACCTGGACATAGACGTTTTTTTGGGAGGACAGTTTCTTGATGGTCGTGGAAACTGTGCCGCCTTTTGGAACTTTGATCGTCTTGGCGCCCGCCATGCTGCTTTTGTAAGAGTAGCGGATGGTATACCCGGAGGCGCCGGAGACCTTTTTCCAGGAAACTCTTAAGGTCCCTTTTGCCTTGGCCGGAGAGGCTTTCACGCTTTTTGGGGCGGCGGGCTTTGCGTAAACAGTCACTTTTATCTTCAGGGTGGCCGCTCTGTATCCGGCGTTCCCGGATGCGTTGACGGTGATGGTGGCTGTGCCCTGGGACAGAGGCGTGACCGTGCCTTTGGCGTTTATTTTTGCTATCTTGGGTTTGTCAATGCGGTAAGTCACTCTGCCTTTGGCGTTGGATATCTTTACGGTCTGCGCTTTCCCGCCGACGTACATTTTAAGTTCTTTCGGGCTGGCCTTCATGCTTTGGGCTTGTTGATCCTGCGGAACATTTTGGGGGCTGTACCTAAAATCATCTCCCGTGAGTTTGGGGTTTCTTCCTGTGACATGATCTATATTTTTTATGTCGTTGTAGAAACAGACCAAAAAGTCCATATGGACGCATTTGCTCACATCTAATCTGGTCAGCCGGTTTTCCTGGCAGGTTAAAGATCC
>CAJTYN010000060.1 GCA_910584115.1 uncultured Lachnospiraceae bacterium | reverse complement strand
AAAAGCGCCGGGGTTGCTAAGCGCCAGTGGCGCTTGATCAGCAACGACCGGAACGGAGTGGAGACCTTGCGTATTTCCCCCGGACCCCTTTAAAACGCCATTTTTGATCTGCGGCGGGAAGGCTCTTTATGGACGCTGATGATCACGGCTTCCAGCCAGATCTGCCGATGCGTTGCTCGGATCTGCCCGGAGACGGGTATCCGCCTCTTTTACATCTGTGTGTCGGCAGGCGACCAGTCCCGTTTGTCATGGGCCAGATGGCAAGGGGCGGATCTCTGTCGCTGGGCAGGCTATCAGAGGGCGTTTTTAGCTCCGATGAGATCCACTGCTTACGGAGACCCGGCGCGAAGGCTTTCCTGAGCGCTGCTGGTCGCAGTTAGCAGTTAGCTCAGCGGCGCGTTGCCCGGGCCTGCACGGAGACAGATATCCGCCCCTTACCATCGTCCCCTTTGATCCCCCCAAAGTTATCCACATCGGACAAGCCCGTGCGCGCGGGCTTTCTGTCAGTTATCCACATTATCCACATACTTATACACATTTTACCCTTACAAAAACCTCTTGATTAATCATTTAAACTATGGCAAAATGTATTTGATAAAATACCTTAAGATCACGGCCCTATCGGATAAAAGGAGGTCATAAACGGTGGACCAAAAAGCATTTTCGTCTCTGCATCTATTCGTTTTTGTCCTTATCCCGGTCCTCACCGCGGTTTCTTTTTTTACGGGATGCGGCGGTAAGGCTCCTGCGTCAGACACTGATACGGAAGATACGAAAAAAACACAAGAGAAGGATCCCGGCAAAAAAAGAGAGAGCGTCCGGCAGTTCCTGCTCCCGTCAGCGGACGGCACTGTCGTCTACGGGATCGAGACGATCTCCATCGACGCTTCCAACGCAGCCGAAGGCTATATCATGGTCCAGTACACCGGCGATGCAGACAAGGTCAAGATGCAGATCACGATCCCGGCCGGGACCGAGTATACCTACAACCTGGGCGGCGGCGCTTATGAGGCTTTCCCCCTCCCCGGCGGGAACGGCGCTTACCATATCGAAGTGCTGGAACACGCTTACGACGACATGTACGCCCTGGCTTTTGCCCAGGATATAGACGTGGCCTTAAGCGACGAGTTCAAGCCGTTCTTGTACCCGAACCAATACGCCTGGTATACGCAGGAGAGCGAGGCCGCAGCCCTGGCCCTCAGCCTGTCTGACGAGTCCGCGGACGACCTGGATCTTGTGGAAAATGTCTACCGCTATGTGACGGGAAATGTCTCTTACGACAAGGAACTGGCCGCAAACATCCCCGCCGGATACATCCCGGACGTGGACCGGACGCTTGAGAGCGGGAAGGGGATCTGCTTTGACTACGCCGCCCTGATGACCGCCATGCTGCGTTCCCAGGGGATCCCGACGAAGCTGGAAGTGGGCTATTCGGGTGAAGCCTACCACGCGTGGATCGACGTCTATCTGACGGAGACGGGCTGGGTGGATAAGATCATCGAATTTGACGGCGTAGACTGGACCCTGATGGATCCCACGCTGGCGGCGGGCAACAACCGCAGCTCCGTGGAGGAATACATCGGGGACGGGAGCAACTATATCACAAAATATTCTTATTGAGTGGAGGATCTTCATGAACAGTAAAACCAAACAAGGAAAGCCCTTCTCTGATATAGAGATCTCCGCTTTCTGCAGCCAGATCGCCCTGATCCTCAAGTCGGGCATCTCCTCACTGGAGGGCATCACCATCATGCTGGAAGATACGTCTTCCGAGGAAGAAAAGAAGATCTTGCAGCAGATCATCGACAGCATGCAGGAGACAGGCAGCCTCTATCTGGCGCTCTCCGAGTCCGGGCTGTTCCCTTCCTATATGCTGCACATGGTAGAGATCGGGGAAGAGACCGGCACCCTCGACGAAGTGATGGACGCCCTCAGCACCCATTACGAACAGGAAGACGCGATCAGCAAGAGCATCAAGAACGCCGTTACATACCCGCTGGTCATGGGCGGGATGATGCTGGTCGTCATCTTCATCCTGCTGGTAAAAGTCATGCCCATCTTTAACCAGGTCTTCATCCAGCTCGGCACGGAGATGACCGGTGTCTCCCGGATGCTCATGGACCTGGGCAACGTGATCAACCGTTACTCGATCGTCCTGATCGCCCTGCTGCTGATATCCGCAGCCGTGGCCCTCTACTGCACGCGCACCACGTCAGGACGGCAGCTCTTCCGCAAGATCGGCTACCACTTACGGTTCATCCGCCCGATCTATGAAGAGATCGCGGCCTGCAGATTTGCCAGCGGCATGGCCCTCACACTGAGCAGCGGCTTAAACCCTGAGCGGAGCATGGAACTGGTCAGCGCCCTCAGCGACGACCCATTCTTCCTGGAGAAATTAAAGACCTGCCAGAAAGACGTGGAGGAAGGCGGCGACCTGTCAGATTCCCTCCATAAAACGGGGATCTTCTCCGGCGTTTACGCGCAGATGGCCTCCATCGGCTCGAAGACCGGCTCCATGGAACAGGTCATGGAACGCTTATCCAAACTCTACCAGGACGACATCGACAGCCGCATGAACAACGCCCTGGCCGTCCTGGAGCCGACGCTCGTCATCGTCCTCTCGCTGATCGTAGGGGTCATCCTCCTATCCGTCATGCTCCCGCTGACAGGGATCATGTCCAGTCTGTAAAGGAGGTGGGCCATGGCACGTTTCCAATACAGGAAAAAGAAACACGTATACAGACGGTTCGTCCTGTCCGCCTGTGTATTCGCGGGCATCATCGCCGCATTTTACCAGGGCACCCAGTCCCTCTCCTCCGGCGCTGAGAAAAGGCAGCGGGAGAGCCTGGAGAATGCCCTGATCCGCGGCATCACATACTGTTACACGGTGGAGGGCGCCTACCCTGAGAGCCTGGATTACCTGAAAGAAAATTACGGGCTCATCTACGATGAAGACCTCTTCTTCGTGGATTACAAAGTCGAAGGCTCCAACATCATGCCTGATATCACCATCATCGAGAAAGGGAGATGACTATGCAGATCCGTACAAGGCAAAGCCATATGGTAGATTTCCTGTTTCCGGTGGCGCTGCTCTTCGTATTCGCAGTGTCCTCCCTGGCCGTGATCCTGCTGGCGACTGAAGTCTACCGTTCCACCACAGAAAATTCTTCTCTGAATTACACCGCGCGCACCTCCATGGCCTACATAAGCGAAAAGGTCCACCAGAGCGACGTGGGCGGCGACATCGCCCTCACCGACTTAAACGGACGCGACGCGCTGATCCTGCAGCAGGAGCTGAACGGGACGACCTACAACACGTATATCTATATGTATGAAAACGAACTGAAGGAATTGTTTGCCCGGGACGGCCTGGACTTTCCCGCGCAGATGGGAAAAACGATCCTCGCCGTGGAGGATTTCTCCATCCAGGAGATCGCCGACGGCGTGTTCCGTTTCTCCTGCACGGACACTAACGGGCAGCAAGCCTCCACGATCGTGAGCACGAGAACAGGAGATCGACTATGAATCGCAAAAACCGGGCGCAGTCATCGAGCTTATTCCTTTTAGAACTGATCCTCGCGATCCTATTTTTCTCACTCGCAAGCGCTGTATGTGTGCAGTTCTTTGTAAAGTCCCACCTCCTCAGCCGCGATGCCAGGAACATCAACCACGCGGTCAACGAATGCTCCGGGGTCGCCGAGCTCGTGACCGCCTCTGACGGGATCGAAGATGCCATGAACTTGATCCGGGGCGTTTACGCGGAGGCGGAGACTGTCTCAGATACGTCGGCCATCCGCATCTATTACGACGATTCCCTTACCCCCTGCAGTGCGGGGGACGGGACCTATGTGCTGCAGGCCCTGTTCACCGAAGAGGACCGGATGCTGACCGCGCACATCTCCATGGACTCCACAGAAGAGATCCAGCGCGAGGAACCCATTTACCAGCTCACCGCGGAACATTACCTGCAAAGGAGGCCCTCAGATGAATGAAAATAAACGGCAAGCGCCTTTCGTAAATGTCGGATCCTCCCTCCTCCTGGTGGTCTTCCTGCTGATGTGCCTGATCACGTTCGCCACGCTGTCCTTTAGCAGCGCCAGGAGCGACGAGTCCTTCAGCCAGCGGATCGCGGACCGCAAGAGCGAATATTACGCCGCCTCGAACGAGGCCGAGCGGCTGCTCTCGCAGATCGACCGGCTCCTGGATGTCGCGGATCCAGCGGACCTGGACTTTGCCGCGATAGACTCGCTCGACGCAGATATCGCCTATGACCCGGACGCAGACACACTCTCTTATCAGGTCAAGATCAACGATAAACAGGCCCTGGACGTGGTGCTGGCATTGGAGGAGACAGACGGCAGTCATTTCCGGATTGAGAAATGGCAGACTGTGACGACCAGGAAATGGGAGAGCGACGACAAGCTCAAGCTCATGCCCATACCATAATACGTATCAAAGGAGTATTTCAATGGATATCCAAAGTATATTGCAGCAGGCTGTGTCGGAAAACGCCTCGGATGTATTTATCGTCGCCGGCCTTCCCGTCTCTTTTCGGAAGAACGGCGTCATCTACAGAGTGAACGAAGACCGGCTCCTGCCGCCGGACACCGAACTCTTGGTAAAAGAGATCTATGAACTCGCCGACCAACGGAATCTGGGTCCCTTCGAGGCCCGGGGCGACGACGACTTTTCCTTCGCCATCCCCGGGATCTCCCGGTTCCGCGTCTGCGCCTACCGGCAGCGCAGCGCCATGTCCGCCGTCATCCGGATCATCACCTTCCAGTTGCCCGACCCGAAAGAGCTGGGGATCCCCGATGAGATCATCCGCCTGGGCAGCGCCGATAATGGCATGGCTCTGATCACGGGCCCCGCCGGGAGCGGAAAATCCACGACCCTCGCCTGTATCATCGACCAGATCAACAAGACGAAGGAAGACCACATCATCACCCTGGAGGACCCGCTGGAATTTCTCCATCGCCACAACAAGAGCATCGTCAGCCAGCGTGAGATCAACGTGGATACCGAGAATTACGTGACAGCCCTGCGGGCGGCCCTGCGCCAGAGTCCGGATGTGATCCTCCTGGGGGAGATGCGCGATTACGATACCATTAACGTGGCCATGACCGCCGCGGAGACGGGCCATCTGCTGCTCTCCACCCTGCACACCATCGGCGCGGCCAATACGATCGACCGTATCATCGACGTCTTCCCGGCAAACCAGCAGAGGCAGATCGCGATCCAGTTGGCCACCGTGTTAAATGCCGTCGTATCCCAGCAGCTCGTCCCCACCCTGGACGGCCAGATGGTCCCCGCTTTCGAGATCATGACCGTCACACCGGCCATCCGCAACATGATCCGCGACAATAAGGTCCACCAGATCGACGGCCTCATCTATTCCTCCCCCAACATGGTCGCCATGGACGGGAGTCTGCTGAAGCTGTACAAAGACAAGGTGATCAGCCGCGAGACGGCCCTGGCCCACGCCACAAACCCAGATATGCTGGCGAAGAAATTATAGACATGAAAAAGGATCCTGCACGCCAGGATCCTTTTATCATATCTAGTACTCATTCCACCGTCACGCTCTTCGCCAGGTTCCGCGGCTTATCCACGTCCAGCCCTTTTGCCAGGGACACATAATAAGCCATCAGCTGCAGCGGGATCACGGCCAGGGATACGGAGAAGTGGACGTCCGTCTTCGGCACATAGACCACGAAATCCGCCGTATCCTCGATACTGTAATTCCCATATGTGGTCAGCCCCATCAGATAGGCGCCGCGGCTCTTGCACTCTACCATATTGCTGACCGTCTTTTCATACAGATCCTGCTGGGTCAGGACGCCTATGACCAGCGTGCCGTCCTCGATCAGCGAGATCGTGCCATGCTTCAGCTCCCCGGCCGCGTACGCTTCCGAATGGATATAGCTGATCTCTTTCATCTTCAGGCTCCCTTCCAATGTGATCGCATAGTCGATCCCCCGGCCGATGAAAAAGATATCCTTTGCCGCTGCCTGCTTCGACGCAAACCACTGGATGCGCTCTTTATCTTCGATAATCTTCCCGATCTTATCCGGGAGCGTCTCCAATTCGGTGATGAGACCCGTATAGTCCTCATCATCGATCTCGCCCCGGACCTTCGCGAACTGGATGGCCAGCGCGTAGCAGGCGATCAGCTGTGTGCTGTATGCTTTTGTGGTCGCCACCGCGATCTCCGGCCCCGCCAGCGTATAGAAGACATTGTCCGCCTCGCGGGCGATCGAGGAACCCACCACGTTTACGATCCCCAGGGTCTTGATCCCTTTTTCCTTCGCCTCGCGGAGGGCCGCAAGGCTGTCTGCCGTCTCACCGGACTGACTGATGACGATTACCAGGCCGCTTGGATCCAGCAGGGGCCGTCTGTAGCGGAACTCTGAGGCCAGCTCTACCCTGACCGGGATCTTCGCCAGGTCTTCGATCACATACTGGGCCGCCACGCCCACATGGTATGCGGATCCGCAGGCCACGATATAGATCCGGCTGATCTCCTTGATATCCTCCTCCGTCAGACCCACATCGGACAGATCGATCCGCCCGTCTCTCAAAACAGAACGCAGGGTGTCCGAGACGGCTTTCGGCTGCTCATGGATCTCTTTCATCATGAAATGCTCGTATCCCGCTTTCTCCGCAGCCTCGGCGTCCCATTGGATCTCCGTCGCTTCTTTTTCCACCTGATCGCCGTCCAGATTGTAAAAGGTGACCTGGCCCTTCCCGAGCCTTCCGATCTCCATATTGCCGATATAATATACGTTCCGCGTGTATTTCAATATGGCCGGTACATCGGAGGCCAGATAGCATTCCCCCTCCCCGACGCCGAGGATCATAGGGCTGTCTTTCCGCGCGGCGTAGATCTCTCCCGGATATTCCTCGAACATCACGGCCAGGGCGTAGGATCCGCGGATACGGACCATGGCATGATTGATCGCGTCCACCGGCGTTCCCAGATATTTTTTATAATAGTAGTCGATGAGCTTGACTGCTATCTCCGTGTCCGTCTCCGAGTAGAACTGATACCCTTTCCGGATCAGTTTATCTTTCAGCTCCTGGTAGTTCTCGATGATCCCATTGTGTACGGCGACCACGGAAAGATCGTCGCTGTGATGGGGATGGGCGTTCCCCTCGGAGGGTTCTCCGTGGGTCGCCCACCTGGTATGCCCGATCCCGCATGTGCCAGACAATGCCTGCCCGCCGTTCGTCTTCTCCTCCAATACCGACAAACGGCCCTTTGCCTTGACCACCTCGATCTTCCCGTCGTTGTCACGGACTGCCACGCCCGCCGAGTCATACCCACGGTATTCCAGCTTTGACAATCCTTCCAGCAAGATCACAGCCGCCTGCCGCTCTCCCGTATAACCTACTATTCCACACATACTATCTTAACTCCTATCATATCCTATGATCATTATATTCTCCTAATCTTACCACAGCCCCGCCAGATCCGCAAGATGGTCTGTAAAAAGGAAAAAGCCCTGCGTCTCTCTCACAGGACTCTTTCCCTCTTTTACCTTTCATTAAACATGCCTGGATCCCAATGCCTGATCCAGCGTGTCGAACAGATTCTCCACATCGATCGGTTTCGCGATGTGCCCGTCCATGCCGCTCTTTAACGCCTCCTGCTTATCCTCCTCAAAGGCATTGGCCGTCATGGCGATGATCGGTATAGTCGCCAGCTCCCGGTCTTCCAGCTTCCGGATCCGCTTGGTGGCCTCGTACCCGTCCATGTTGGGCATCTGGATATCCATGAGCACCAGTTGATAATACCCCGGCTCGGAGCCGCTGAGCATCTCAAGGGCCTTCGCCCCGTCATCCGCCACTTCGATGGTAAACCCTGCCTCCCCCAGGATCGCCACCGCGATCTCCTGGTTCAGCTCATTATCCTCCGCCAGCAGGATGCGCCCCGTGTGACGTTTGGCCATCTGTTCCTCCGCATCCTTTTCATTTTTCTCTCCTGTGCTCACCACAGACTGCAGACAGCTGCGCAGCTCGGACAGGAACAGCGGTTTACTGCAGAAAGCATTGATACCGGCTTCCCGGGCCTCCTCTTCTATATCCGCCCAATCGTAGGCCGTCAGGACGATGATCGGCACGTTCCCGCCGGTCTCCTTGCGCACCTTGCGGGCCACCTCGATCCCGTTCATATCCGGCAGCAGCCAGTCGATGATATAGACGCTGTATGCGTCCCCCCGCATCACCGCCTGACGGGTGCGCAGAACGGCTTCCTTCCCTGATAACGTCCATTCCGCACGCAGCCCGATCTGCTGCAACATATAGGAGACGCTGTCACAGGTATTAAAATCATCGTCCACCACCAGCGCCCTGCAGTCCTTTAATTCCGCTATGTCCGGCCGCTCCCTCTCCCCCATGTTCAGGCGGAATGTGAAGGAGACTGTGACCTCCGTGCCGACGCTCTGCTCGCTCTTTACCTCAATGGAACCGTTCATCATATCCACGATATTCTTGGTGATCGCCATCCCCAGCCCGGTCCCCGGGATCCCGCTGATCGTGGTCGTATTTTCACGCTCGAAGGGTTCGAAGATATGGGCGACAAATTCCTCGCTCATGCCGATCCCATTGTCCTTGATGTAGAACTCATAATTGGCGCTGCCGGCCGGCGCCCCCGCTCTTTCCCGGATGCGCATGCTCACCGTCCCGCCTGCCCCGGTGTATTTCACCGCGTTGCTCAGAAGGTTTAAGAGCACCTGGTTGAGGCGCAGCTTGTCGCAGTAGATCTCCTCGTCCTGCACATCCATGGCGTCCATGTAAAGTTCCAGCTGCTTCGCATGAACGTCCGCCTGTATGATATTGCGCAGTCCGTGGAGGATCTCCGGAAGACTGCAGGGTTTTTCATCCAGATGGATCTTACCGCTCTCGATCCGGCTCATATCCAGGACATCGTTGATCAGGCTCAGGAGGTGGTTCCCCGAGGTCATGATCTTCTTTAAATATTCCTCCACCTGCTCTTTGTTATTGATATGCGTGATCGCCAGCGCCGTAAAACCGACGATCGCGTTCATCGGCGTCCGTATGTCGTGGGACATATTTGACAGGAAGAGACTCTTCGCCCTGCTCGCCCGGTTGGCCTGCATCAGCGCGTCCTCCAGCAGCTTCTTCTTCTCCATCTCGTCGCGGATCTCCTCGTCCACGCTGCGCAGCCCCAGGACGATGCCGTGGCCCTCCTCCCACGCCCCGGCGCGGACGGCCTTCATCTGGAAATATTCGGATCCATCGTCCTTATATGTACGGTAATTCATGTAAAAAGATCTCTTCTCCGCAAGCTCCTTCTCCAACTGCTCCGCAGAAAAAGCCTGCCGCAGCGACTCCTGGTCCTCTTTGCACACGCATTCCTGGATATAACGGGCCATGGCGCCCTCCAGGGAGATCTCATCGCCAAAGATCCCATTAAAAGCCTGCCCGCTGCCGTTGTCATTGCGCACGGTGCTGCCCTCGCCCGTATCCAGGTCGAAGAAGCATACGAGACTGTAATCGCTGCCCAGCGCCTGGACCAATTCCATCTGCCGTCTCTCCCGTCTCTGCTCCAGCTTCTTCTGCACGGTGCAGTCCAGGATGAACCGCTGATAGAATAATTCGCCATTTTCCTCCAGGAGCTTCACGTTCCCCGTGACATGCAGGATCTCCCCGTTCGGGTGCCGCACACGGTATTCGATACTGGTGTTATCCCCCGCTTTTTTCAGCCCGCAGATGAGCTGCCGGACATTTTCCCGGTCCTCATCCATGACCGACGCCGCGACCATATCGAACTGAGATGCCTCCATCTCTTCAAGGGAACTGTAGCCTAAGAGTTCCAGAGCAGCCCTGTTGATGCTCAGGATCTTCTTTCCGTCCAGCGTGTGGCAGATGATCCCGCAGTCCATCGTCGTGAAGATCGTCTCCATCGTATGGTTCCGCCGGAGCAACTCCTGCTCATACGCCCGCTCCTGGGTGGCGTCGATGGCCACACCCACGGTCCCCATCACGCTCCCGTCCAGATCGAACAGCGGCGACTTGTAGGTGGTGAGTATCCGCTTTCCTTCGCCCGTCTGGATGATCTCCTCTGATATACAGGTCTGTCTCTTCTCCATGACCTGGCGCTCGGACTCGATGCAGGCGGGATCGTCCTCTTCCACGTCCCAGATATAGGCATGGCCGCTCCCCTCCACCTGGGCTTTTGATTTATTGACGGTCTTACAGAAACTATCGTTGACCTTCTCATGAATCCCATCTTTGTCCTTGTACCAGATGAGCGTAGGTATATTGTTGATCGTGGCGTCGAAATACTGCCCGATCTCCCAGGCGTCCTTCTCTCTCTTGCAACCCTGCTGCCATCTGAGGAACCGGAACCGTATCTCCTCATCTGACATGGGCATCGTCCATATATCTCTGATCTTCGGCAGATCTTCCGCCAAGGGCGGGATCTGCTCCCCGTCCGCCAGTATGATGAGTTCTGCCTGGTCAGTCCTGCCTGCACTCAGTGTACGGACGGCCTCTCCTGCGTCCATGCCCCGCAGATCCGCCAAGATCACATCCGCTCTCGCCGCCAGCGCAGCTTCCGGGCTGTCGCTCTCCAGGAACTCGTGGGTAAAACGCCCCAGCGGGGACATTTCTTTTATGATCTCAAAAACCCTCTGCGGACGGCCCATTAAGTAAAACCGCATATGACAATGATACATTCCAGTTTCCCCCTATATCTCCAACTCAGTCCCCCATCAGCCCAGCATATATCTCTGGAAGCGCAGCGCTGCTCCTGCCGCCTGGTCGAGAGCTTCCTCCGAAGTATCCTCCACAAGATCCCGCCAGATCCGGATGTCCTGTCCGACCGTCCCTCCGGGGATCACAAAAGGTTCCATGACCACAGCCCCATCGTACCCCACATCCTCCAGGGCGTCATGGATCTCCCTCCACGGGGTCCGCCCCTGGCCGGGCACCATGCGGTTGCACTCACCTGTGTGGAAATGGCCCAGCAGATCGCCTGCCGTGCGGATGGCATTCCCGATGCTCTGCTCCTCGATGTTCATATGGAAAGTATCCAGCATGACTTTGACATTGACCGCTCTCGGCTCTGACTGCCGGACAGACTCCACGAACCGCCGCCCTTCTGCCGCCGTATTCAGCACATGGTTCTCAAACCGGTTCAGGACCTCCATACCGATCGTCTCGATCCCGTGATCCGCACCGATCCGGCCCAGCTTCGCGATCCCCTCGACGCCTCTCTCCCAGTCGCCTTTCTTATCCACCGGCTTGCTGTAGTCGATGGGCCAGCAGGAATAGATCGCGCCTCCGATCAGCGTGGCACCGATCTTCTCCATCCGTTCGAACAAGTCTTTGTAAAATTCCAGCGCATGCTCCCGCACTTTCGGATCCGCGGAAGCGATATTGTTCTCCGGCGCCGGACCATACCCTACCGTGAGACGGATCTTATGAGCCTCGGCACACGCCCGCAGCTCGGCCAGCTGCTCTTTCGTATACTCCGGCAGCGGCCCCGCCGCGATCTCCAGTATGTCAAATCCTAGATCCGCCACTTTCCTGATATAACGGAGATAATCCCCTTTCCATTCTCTCTCCCAATACGCATAATAGATCCCATGTTTCATAAAAGCATCCTCCTATCATGTATGTGACGTATGTCACAAAAGATCCCTCCGGGCAGCTTGCCCCTGCCGCAGAGAGGGATCTTTATTTATGGTTCAATATTTAGAAAGATCATCCTGGAAATGGATCTCACCTACCTGGTTCCTGATATCCGGGCTGAGTGTATCTTCCAGATCCTGATCCATGTCCGCATCCACATCGGCCGCCGGCTCTGACCAACGATGCGCCGCCGGAGCGCTGTGTTCGATCCGTTCGGGTTTTGGCTGCGGTCTTGCCGGAGCCGGTGCCTGATGGACAGGCTTGGGCGCATCCGGTACAGCCGCCGGTTTCTTATGGGTAGGTGCCGGCTTGGATATCCCCGCCTTGACGCTGCTCTCTACAGCATCACCACTGTCACGGAACTTAAACCTGGAGAGCAGATCGTTGAGCAGACGCGCCTGCCCGGAAAGCTCCTCGCTGGCCGCGGCGCTCTCTTCCGCAGTGGCGGAATTCGTCTGTACCACGCTCGCGATCTGATCGATCCCCACCGTGATCTGGGAGAGAGACTCTGCCTGTGAAGTCGATGCCTTCGATATATCGTTGATGATCCCCACGACTTCTTCCGAATCGTTGACCACTTCCTGCATGGAAGCCGCCGTCTCGCTGGCGATCTTCGTACCGTTCTCCACGGCCTGGATCGCGCTCTCGATCAGCGCCGTCGTATTGCTGGCCGCTTCCGCGCTCTTTCCTGCCAGGCTGCGCACTTCATCCGCGACCACAGCAAAACCTTTTCCGGCGGATCCCGCCCGTGCCGCTTCCACAGCCGCGTTCAGAGCCAGGATATTTGTCTGGAACGCGATATCATCGATCGTCTTGATGATCTTACCGATCTCATTGGACGCCTCGCTGATCTTGTCCATCGCCTGGATCATCTCAGCCATCTGGCTGTTGCTCTCGCTCAGTCTGCTGCCCATATGGTCCGCACGCATGCTGGCCTCCGCCGCGTTCTGGGCGTTGTTGTTGACATTCTGGGAGATCCCGCTGATCGTCGCCGCTAGCTCCTGGACAGAACTTGCCTGCTCCGTGGCGCCCTGGGAGAGTGCCTGGGATCCGTCAGAGACCTGATCCGCGCTGGAATCCACCTGTTCTGTGGCCGAACTGATCTGATCGAGGGTATCGTTCAGGCTATTGGCGATCAGACGCAGGGAATCCAACAGGAGCGCGAAATCGCCCTGATATTTCTCACTGCAGGTACTATGTACATCAAAATTCCCTTTCGCCATCCCCCGCAGGATCTGGTCTTCATCCTCGATGATCGCCTCCAGGGAATCCACGATCGATCTCGTCGACTCGGCCAGTATCTCTGTCTCATCATGGTTCTTCACAGTCGGCACCGGCGCCTTTAGATCGCCTTTCGCCAAAAGAGCCAGACGTTCGGCGCATTCCCGGATCGGCGTGGCGATCCCCCGGGACACCCTGCTGGAGATGATCACAGCGAACACCGCGGCGACGACGATGATCCCCAAGATGATGAACATCGTAGCTGTAGACAGGTCGGACAGTCTCTCGCTGCCCTCCGCGGCCGCGCTGGTCTTAGACTCCATGATCGCGGACAGATCCCCGTACGCTTCTTCATAGAGAGGATCCACTTCCGCCTTGCACTGCTCAAACAGCGCGCTCCGCTGGCTGCTCAGGGAGTCCTTCGCCAGGTCTACATAGCGGTCCACCGCGGTCTTATATGCCTGCAGATGGGTCTTCCACTCCTTGAAAGCGGCCTTGCTGGCCTCCGCGGTCAGCGTCGGCTCCACCTTATCCATGTATGTCTCAGTCTGTGTGAGATTTTCATTCAGTTCCTTCTCAAGCTCGCTCACCACTCCATCGTCCGATGTATTGATCATATCATGGAGCCCCCGCCGGGTCGCCGTAAAGGAAACGGCCGCATACCCTAGGTCCCCCAGAGGGATCCCGTAATTATGCAGGGCAAACGAATACGAGGAGTCCACATACCTGGTACAAGCCAGTCCCGCGACTCCGGATACAGTCGCCAACAGGGTCACCGTAAGAAATGCGATGATCAGTTTTTTCTTGAGGTGCATTTTCTTTAACATGTTCTCATACCTGCCTTTATTTTTTGATGATGACTAACTATTTCCATAGTATACGTTTACGTATATACAGAACTTATATCGACCAAGATCAAAAAAAGTTAAGGGGTCTTCCCGAAAAAAATATCACCTTTACAAATATAGGCATATCCTCTATAATGAATGGCACAAACAGAACCTTTAGCCAACGGCTGTCCCGTCGTCCATTTTTTCAGAAAGGAGGCCTCCCATGATCCTTACCTGGATCGGCGATGTGCGCCCGCTCCTGGAGGAGTCCTGCTATCTGCGGTATCGGGAGCAGGTCCCCGTCTTCCGCGCAGAAAAGGCGGACCGCTTAAGATCTCCCGCGGGGCGCGCACTGAGCATCGGCGTCTGGATCTTGTGGCAGCGCGCCCGGGAAGAATGCGGACTGTCCCCGGACACGCCCTTTAATCTATCCCATTCCGGGATCTACGCCCTGTGCTCCGTGGCCGCGGAGGATCCGGCGCAGGTAGGCTGTGACGTGGAGCGGATCTCCGTTTTCCGGGAAGGGATCGCCCGGCGTTTCTTCTGTCCGGAGGAATACGCGCATATAAAGGCCCGGGAGGATCCTGCCGAGCAGCGGGAACTCTTTTTCCGCTATTGGGTGCTCAAAGAGAGCTTTATGAAGGCCACCCGCCGGGGGATGGCCCTGCCGCTCAACTCCTTTGCCCTCGGGATAAAGGACGGGGCGGATCCTGTGCTGGCCTTTTGTCCCGCGCCTTATCGGAGGGAGGACTACCATTTCCGGGAATTCGACCTGGGCGGGTACCGGGCGGCCGTCTGTTCCACGGATCCGCGGATCGACACCCGGCTGCGCTGGAGGATCTATTAGATCCGATCCCTGATCCAGATCTGATTCAGACCCGTTTTTCTTTCAGGCACTGATCCTCCTTGATCTCCACCAAGATGATATCCTCCCCGATCTGGCAGATGCAGCTCCAGGGGATGATGTACTCGCTGTCCCGGCCCAGAAAACCGAAGACACGGCCCGGACCGGGCAGGATCAGCGCCGTCAGGACTCCTTTCTTGGGATCAAATTCCACGTCGATGGGGCAGCCGAGGCTCTTGCACGTGCAGGCGTTGATGACCTCTTTTTGTTTCAATGCACATACCCGCATAAAGATCTCCTTTTTTATGTAACTATATGGGCGCGGGGGCGAAAAGAGTACGTTGATACGGTCAACATTTATGACAGGGAGGGTACGATCATGAGATGTCCTTTTTGCAATCGGGAAAATACCCGGGTCGTGGATTCCAGGCCGGTGGAGGAAAATAATTCCATACGGCGCCGGAGGCTCTGCGACGCGTGCGGCAAACGCTTCACCACCTATGAGAAAGCGGAGACGATCCCGCTGGTCGTCATCAAGAAAGACATGAGCCGGGAGCAGTACAGCCGCTCGAAAGTGGCGGACGGAGTCTTCCGCGCCTGTTACAAGCGCCCCGTCTCCGTGGACCAGGTGGACGATGTGGTCAACGCCATCGAAACCGCGGTCTTCAGGGAAGGCGACCGCGAGATCCCCAGCTCCCGGATCGGCGAGATCGTGATGGAACATCTGAAAGACCTGGACGGCGTGGCGTATGTGCGTTTTGCCTCCGTATACAGAGAATTCAAAGACATCAATACCTTTATGGACGAGTTAAAAAAGATCCTGGAGTGACCCGATGAAAGATTCTGCGATCTATTACAGCGTAGGCCCCCTCTTATATTGTCCCGCCAATAGTCCGACCATCGCCGGCTCCATCACGAGCCGCCGGTTCGGCGACCATTTTTCCCTGGCCCTCTGCCTGGAAGATACCATCGCCGATGCCTATGTGGCCGAGGCCGAGGTCCTCCTGGCCGGCACGCTCTTTCGGCTGTACCGCCATTCCCGAGAGCACGGCCCCTGCCTCCCGAAGATCTTCATCCGCGTCCGGGAACCGCGGCAGATCGGCCGTCTGACCCGTCTGTTAAAAGAAAGCCTGTCTGTGGTGACCGGGTTCATCTTCCCGTCTTTCTCCCCGGCCAACGCCGATGATTACATACACGCCGTCCTGGCCGCCAACGAACGCCGCCAAAAACCCCTGTACATGATGCCCATCTTCGAGAGTCCGGACCTGGTGGATCCGCGGAGCCGCTATGAGATCTTGTATTCCTTAAAAGACCGGCTGAGACAGGCGGAGGAGCTGGTCTTGAATATCCGCGTGGGCGGCAATGACCTGTGCAATATCTTCGGCTTCCGTCGGCCCGTCTGCGCGTCCATCCATAAAATCGGCCCTGTCGCGTCCATCCTCTCCGATATCGTCACCGTCTACGGGACGGACTATGTCGTCTCCGGCCCCGTCTGGGAATATTACAGCGGGAAGGACTGGCGGCAGGGCCTGGCCGCCGAGACCGACGACGACAAGCTCTGCGGGTTCATCGGGAAGACGGTCATCCACCCGGACCAGATCCCGGTGGTAAACGCCGCCTACCGTGTCTCC
>CAJTYN010000059.1:7628-16242 GCA_910584115.1 uncultured Lachnospiraceae bacterium | reverse complement strand
GGTGGCGGTGTATTCATCTTTTTTGCAGAGGGCATTTGACCAGCTGATCCATGATGTCTGTATGCAGGATCTTCACGTGGTCTTTGCCATCGACCGGGCCGGGCTGGTGGGCAGCGACGGCGAGACTCACCACGGATGCTTTGATCTTTCCTATCTGTCCATGATGCCCAATATGACCGTGATGGCCCCCAAAAATAAATGGGAACTGGCGGAGATGTTAAAGTATGCCATCGATCAGCCCGGCCCGGTGGCGGTGCGCTATCCCCGGGGGGAGGCTTTTGACGGTCTGGAAGAGTACAGGGCGCCGATCCAGCGCGGAAAGAGCGAGTGGATCCTCCGCGGCAGGGACCTGGCGCTGCTTGCCGTCGGGAGTATGGTGATGGAGAGTGAAAAAGTCTGCCGGGCACTCACAGAAGAGGGCAGAGATCCCAGCCTGGTAAACGTCCGTTTCGTCAAGCCCCTGGATACTGCATGTCTGGACGAGCTGGCAGAGGATCACCAGACCCTGGTCACTCTGGAGGAAAATGTGCTCTCCGGCGGCTTCGGGGAGAAGGTCCGGGCGTATATGGCCGACCGCCATCCCCAGGTGCGGGTGGTCACGATCGGTATACCGGATCAGTTCGTGGGCCATGGCAGCGTAGGGCAGTTAAGAGAGAGACTGCATTTGGACGTGGGGGGGATCCTCGCCGCGATCAGGGAGAAGGTGGACGGATGAAAGAGCGGTTGGATGTATTGTTGGTGCGGCGAAAGCTGGCCCCCTCCCGGGAAAAAGCAAAAGCGGTGATCATGTCCGGCAATGTCTACGTGGACGGCCAGAAAGAGGACAAGGCCGGATCCATGTTCCAGGATACGGTGACCATCCAGGTGAAGGGCAACCCGCTCCCCTACGTGAGTCGGGGCGGACTGAAGCTAGAAAAGGCCCTGCGCTGTTTCCCCATCGATCTGGAAGGGAAGACCTGTATGGATGTGGGCGCTTCTACAGGAGGCTTTACAGATTGTATGCTGAAAAACGGGGCGGCAAAGGTCTACGCCGTGGACGTGGGCCGCGGGCAGTTGGACTGGAAGCTCCGCCAGGATCCCCGGGTGGTCTGCATGGAGAAGACGAACATCCGTTACGTGACGGAGGCGGATATCACAGAGCCCATCGCTTTTGCATCGATCGACGTATCCTTTATCTCCCTGGAAAAGGTCTTCACCCCGGTGCGCGCCCTGCTGGCCGGGGAAGGGCAGGCAGTCTGCCTGATCAAGCCCCAGTTCGAGGCGGGCCGGGAGCAGGTGGGGAAAAAGGGCGTCGTCCGGGATCCCGCCGTCCACCGGGAAGTGATCCAAAATGTGCTGTCCTACGCGAAGGCCGCGGGCTTTTCACCGGGACGGCTGAATCATTCGCCGGTCAAAGGGCCGGAGGGCAATATCGAGTACCTGCTCCACCTCTATGCAGATCCAGGCCACAAAGCCGCCTGGGAGGATGTGAGCGCGGTGGTGGAGGCGGCGCATCAGGAGTTGGGCAGGAGCGGGACGGATCGAGATGGATAGATTCTATATCATAACCAACGGACAAAAAGATACAGGGATGCAGGTCACCCGGCAGGTCGCCGCATATCTGGGAGAGCGCGGATGCTGCTGCACCATGCAGAGGCTCTCGGAAGGCCGGATGGAAGGACTCTATCGGTATACCGATCCCAAACGGATCCCGCCGGATACCCAGTGCATCATCGTATTGGGAGGGGATGGGACGCTCCTCCAGGCGGCCCGGGATGTGGTACATACACAGATCCCCCTCTTCGGGATCAACATGGGGACGCTGGGGTATCTGGCGGAGGTGGACCGGCAGGGGATCCGTCCGGCCCTGGACAAACTCCTGCGGGACGAATATGAAGTAGAAGAGCGCATGATGCTCAAAGGGACGGTCTATCACGAGGGCCGGGTGATCGGCCGGGGCATCGCCCTCAATGACATCGTGATCGGCCGGGATGGTCCCCTGCGGGTGATCTGTCTGCGCAATTATGTAAATGGCGAATATCTCAACGTCTACAATGCCGACGGCATGATCGTAGCCACGCCCACAGGATCCACAGGGTACAGCCTGTCAGCGGGAGGGCCGATCGTGGCCCCGGAGGCACGCATGACCGTGATCACTCCGCTGGCGCCCCATACGTTAAATTCCAGGAGCATCATACTGCCGGCCCGGGATGTGATCACCGTGGAGATCGGGGAAGGACGGCATGAAGTCCCGGAGACTGCGCTGGCGACTTTTGACGGGGATACATGGATCCCTATGGTGACCGGGGATCGGATCGTCATCGAGAGAGCGCAGGTCAGCACGCGGATCATCAAACTGAGCAATCTCAGCTTTGTGGAAGTGGTGCGGCGGAAGATGAATGTATGAGCAGTTTATAGAAGTAAAGGATTGTGAGATGAAGCTTAAGAGGCATCAGAAGATCATCGATCTGATCGGCCGATCGGAGATAGAGACACAGGAGGAGCTGGCCCGGAGGCTCCATGAGGCCGGGTTTCCCGCCACCCAGGCGACCGTATCCAGGGATATCCGGGAACTGAACCTGCGAAAAGAGATAAACAGGGAGGGCAGGTCCGTCTATGTACCTGCGCGGGAACCGGCGCAGGATACGGGCAGATACGCCAGGGTCCTGCGGGATGCTTATCTGTCCATGGAT
Organism: uncultured Lachnospiraceae bacterium; assembly: GCA_910584115.1. Classification (GTDB taxonomy): domain Bacteria; phylum Bacillota; class Clostridia; order Lachnospirales; family Lachnospiraceae; genus MGBC164599. Next base: position 13,570 of record CAJTYN010000059.1, on the reverse strand, counting down.
GCCGCTCAGAATATCCTGGTGATCCGGACGGCCTCCGGCATGGCCATGGCCGTTGCCGCCGTCTTAGATGAGCTGAAATGGGAAGAGGTCTTAGGCTGCATAGCCGGGGACGATACGATCATCTGTGTGGTCAAGAGCGAGGAGCACAGTCACGTGGTGATGGAGCGGCTGCGCGCGTTCTTAGAAAATGTTTAAGAGTGTTTGAGGGTGTTTGAAAAGGAAGGGAGCGGGCACAAAAAGATGTTAGTGGATCTGCATGTGAAAAATCTAGCGCTGATACGGGAGGAGGAAGTAGGATTTAAGCCGGGGCTCAACATCCTCACCGGGGAGACCGGCGCCGGGAAATCCATCCTCCTGGGCTCCGTGCAGCTGGCTCTGGGCGGCAAGATGTCCCGGGAGATGATCCGGGAGGACGCAGACTATGCGCTGGTGGAGCTGGCTTTCCAGGTGGACGATCCCCGGGTCGTCCGGGAACTGGAGGCACTGGATGTGCATCCGGAGGACGGGATGGTCTGGCTGTCCAGACGGCTGGCCGAGAAGCGGAGCACCAACAGGATCAACGGGGAGACCTGCACCCTCGCTCAGATGAAGGCCGTGGGCGCGCTGCTCATCGATATCCACGGGCAGCATGAACACCAGTCCCTGCTGGATCGAAAGCGCCAGCTGGACATCCTGGACGAATATGGAAAAGAGCAGATCGCGCCGGTCCGGCAGAAAGTACGCGCTGCCTACCAGGCATACCAGAAGCTGTACAGACAGTTCCACGAGGATGAGATGGACGAAGTCCAGAGAAAACGGGAGATCTCATTCCTGGAATTTGAGATCCGTGAATTAAGAGAGGCGGATCTAAAGCCCGGGGAGGATGTGGAGCTGGAGAAGCAGCACCGGAAACTGAGCAACGGAAAGAAGATCCTAGAGACGCTGGGCGAGGTACATACATGCACAGGCTATGACGACCCCAGCGGAGCCGGGGAGCGTCTGGGGCATGCCCTGCAGATCCTCAGCGGGATCTCGGATCTGGACGAGGACTTGGGGCCTCTGGAAGAGATGCTCACGGACCTGGACGGCCTGCTCAATGACTTCAACCGGGAGCTGACGGATTATCTCTCCGAATGGGAATTTGACGAAGAAGAATATTACCAGATCGAAAAACGGCTGGACCTGATCAATCATCTGAAGGCAAAATATGGGAATTCTGTGGAAGAGATCCAGAAATACCAGAAGAAACAAGAAGAACGGCTGCAGAGATTACAGTCTTACGAAGAATACAAAGAAGAGTTGGCGCAGAAACTAGAAGGACAAAAAGAAAAACTGATCCAGCAATGCCGCATCCTGACGAAATATCGGAAGGAATACGCCAAAAAGCTCGAACAGCAGATCCAGGAACAGCTCGTGGATCTGAACTTCCTCCATGTGGATCTTGCCATAGAATTCACAGGGCAGGCCCTGACCTCAAACGGCGCGGATCAGGTGGAATTCATGATCTCCACCAATCCCGGAGAGCCGCGCAAGCCTTTCGGAAAAGTGGTATCCGGCGGCGAACTGTCCCGGATCATGCTGGCGGTCAAGACGCTCCTGGCGGACAAAGACCAGATCGGGACACTGATCTTCGACGAGATCGATACAGGGATCAGCGGACGGACGGCCCAGAAAGTCTCTGAAAAAATGGCTTACATCGGAAGGCAGCGGCAGGTGATCTGCATCACCCATCTGCCTCAGATCGCATCCATGGCGGATGCCCATTATTCCATAGAAAAAAAACAAGAAGGTCCGGATACATTTACCGCCATCCGCCTCTTAGACGACGGGGATTCCGTCCGGGAACTGGCCAGGCTCTTGGGCGGCGCGCAGATCACGCAGAGGGTCTTAGAGAGCGCGAAAGAGATGAAAGATCTGGCAGACCAGCAAAAAAATTCAAGATTGAAATCATGATATCATCACATACTAAGAGAGTGTACAAGACGTACGCTCTTTTTTTCAACTTCTGAAGAAGGGATGTGTGTGATAAAGTGAGCCGGAGAAATAAATATAGAAAGATCCTGTGGATGCTGACATTTATCTGTATCGTACTCTTTGCCTGCATGGGCTACTGGGAGGTGAGGGATGGCCTGCCGGATCAGGTCAGCATCGTGGAGGGCAAAGAGGAAGACCATCTGGAACAGTTCCGAAAGCCCTGGCTGACCCTGGAGGATTCCATACCCGTTTCAGGCAGGGAGAGTTTTACCCTGGAATGCAGCCTGTTCGGGGTCATACCGCTCAAGCAGATCAAAGTCCAGGTGGTGGAGCCGACGGATATCTATGTCAGCGGCAATACGGTGGGCGTCTATATGGAGACGCAGGGCGTGCTGATCATCGACAGCGGACAGATTACCGGGCCGGACGGGCTGTGTTACGAACCAGCCAGGAATCTGGTGCAGCCGGGGGATTACATCGTGGCCATGAACCAGGAGAAGGTGGGGGATAAGCGGGAGCTGATCCACAAGATCCAGACCTGCGGGGGCGGGCCGGTGGAGCTGTCCCTGCTGCGCCGGGGCGAGGAGATCCAGATGGCCTTAGATCCTGTGGTGGATGAGATGGGGGATTATAAGCTGGGGATCTGGGTGCGGGACAATACCCAGGGGATCGGTACGCTCACCTATATGGACCAGGACGGGGGATTCGGCGCGCTGGGGCACGGGATCAGCGACGTGGACACAGGCGAGCTGATGCAGATCAAAAACGGGGATCTGTACAGGGCACAGGTGATGGGTATCCACAAGGGAACGAAAGGCAGCCCTGGGGAACTCTCCGGGCTGATCCGCTACGACCATTCCAACATCATCGGCACGATCACGAAGAACGGGGAGAACGGCATTTACGGGGATCTAGATCCCCAGGATGCGCAGAGCCTGACCTTCCAGCCCATGGAGGTGGGCTATAAGCAGGAGATGGAACTGGGCGAGGCCAGCATCCTGTGCAGCGTGGACGGCCAGGTGGAGGAATACCAGGTGGAGATCACCAGCATCGACTTAAACCATCCGGACACGAATAAGAGCTTTATCTTAAAAGTGACGGACCCCAGGCTCCTTGAAAAGACCGGCGGGATCGTCCAGGGGATGAGCGGAAGTCCCGTCCTGCAGAACGGGAAAGCGGTGGGGGCGGTCACCCATGTGTTCGTCCAGGATTCCACGGGGGGATACGGGATCTTCATCGAAAATATGCTGAAGAACAATAAGGGATATGCAAACGGATAAGGATTAATTGTCGATTCATGTAATCCGAAATAATGCATTTTTGTTAATTTCTTGTTGATTGTCAGAGACAATTGTTCCATAATAGTATGTAGGGGCGAAAAGTTCCCGAAGATTTAAAACGAGAGCTTTAGGAGGAACATTTTAATGGAGAGATTAGACATTGCCATTGCTGATGATAATGAAAAAATGGTAGAGATACTGGAGAAGATGATCAATGAAGATAAAGACTTGCATTTAGTCGGAAAAGCACATAACGGGGAAGATATATGTACGATCATCCGGGAGAAGGAACCGGATGTGGTCCTGCTGGATATCATCATGCCGAAGGTGGACGGGCTCTCGGTGATGGAGCGGGTGAGCCATGACAAAGAGATGAAAAAGCACCCGTCCTTCATCATCCTGTCCGCGGTGGGTCAGGAGCGGATCACGGAAGACGCCTTTAACCTGGGCGCGGATTACTATATGCTGAAACCTTTTGACACAGGGCTTTTGATCGACCGCATCAAATATGTGCGGCAGAGCGCCCAGCGCAGGAACAAAGGCCCGCAGAAGATCAGCGCCTATGAGAGCTCCAGCCATTACATGGAGCGGAACCTGGAGCGCGATGTGACACATATCATCCATGAGATCGGAGTCCCGGCGCATATCAAAGGCTACCAGTATCTGCGGGACGCGATCATCCTCTCTGTCAATGACCAGGAGATGCTCAATTCGATCACGAAGATCTTGTATCCGACGATCGCCAAACACCATCAGACCACGCCCAGCCGCGTAGAGCGCGCGATCCGCCACGCCATCGAGGTGGCCTGGAGCAGAGGGAAGATGGATACGATCGACGAATTATTCGGATATACGGTCAGCAATGGGAAAGGAAAACCAACAAATTCTGAATTTATTGCCCTGATCGCGGACAAAATAAGACTGGAATATAAAAATCAGACTTTCCATAGTGTAGAAAGTAGGATATAATATCTTTAAGATAATTTTGTTTCGCTAAGGAGGATATGGGATGAAGAATATATTGTTTGCCACGTCAGAAGCCGTACCGTTTATCAAGACAGGGGGATTGGCGGACGTAGCCGGCGCACTGCCCAGATGTTTTGACAAGCGTTATTTCGACATTCGCGTGATACTGCCCAAGTATCTGTGCATTGCGGAAGAATGGCGGTCGAAGATGGAGTACATCACCAATTTTTATATGGACTTAGGCTTCCGCAGCTGTTATGTGGGGATCTTCCGCCTGGAGCATAATGGGATCACATTTTATTTTATCGACAATGAACATTATTTTGGCGGACCGAAACCTTACGATCAGGCACCGTGGGATCTGGAAAAGTTTGCGTTTTTCTCGAAGGCAGTCTTATCCGTGCTGCCGGTGATCGATTTCCATCCCCATATCATCCATTGCCATGACTGGCAGACGGGCTTAGTGCCGGTCTATCTGCATGACTCATTCCAGGGCGGGGAATTTTTCCGCGGTATCAAGACGATCATGACCATACATAATCTGAAATTTCAGGGAGTGTGGGATGTGAAGACCGTACAGGGCATAACCGGCCTGCCGTCGTACTATTTTACAGCAGATAAACTGGAAGCGTACAAAGACGCCAATTACTTAAAGGGCGGGATCGTCTACGCGGACGCGGTCACCACCGTGAGTAACACCTACGCGGAGGAGATCAAGACGCCTTTCTACGGGGAGGGCTTAGACGGCCTTCTGTGCGCCAGGACCAACAGCCTGCGGGGCATCGTCAACGGGATCGACTACGATGAATACGACCCGGAGACGGACAGTCAGATCGTGAAGAACTACAACGCCACCACGTTCCGCAAGGAAAAGGTGAAAAATAAGATCGCGCTGCAGAAGGAACTGGGTCTGGAAGAAGATCCGAAGAAGATGATGATCGGGATCGTCTCCCGGCTCACGGACCAGAAAGGGTTCGACCTGATCGCGTATATCATGGATGAACTCTGTCAGGATGCGATTCAGTTAGTGGTCCTGGGGACAGGGGAAGAGCGGTATGAGAATATGTTCCGCCATTTCGCCTGGAAATACAGAGGAAAGGTGGCCGCGAACATCTATTATTCCGAGCCGATGTCCCACAAGACCTATGCGTCCTGCGACGCGTTCCTGATGCCGTCCCTGTTCGAGCCCTGCGGCCTGAGCCAGCTTATGAGCCTGCGGTATGGGACCGTTCCGATCGTCAGGGAGACTGGCGGGCTCAAAGACACGGTGCAGCCGTATAATGAATACGAGAGCACCGGGACCGGATTCAGTTTCACGAACTACAATGCCCATGAGATGCTCGGTGTGATCAGGAACGCGGAGAGGATCTATTACGATAAGAAGCGGGAATGGAATAAGATCGTGGATCGGGGCATGGCTATGGATTTCTCCTGGAACAATTCAGCCAGGCAGTATGAAGAAATGTATAATTGGCTGATCGGGGAATAATATCTGTCTGTCGTGGGATACTAGGAAAGTGATCGAAAGTGATCGTTAGAAAAAACTTTTAGGAGGTATACCATGACGAACATCACGGAATTAGATCTCCAGAACCTGCGCCATCTCATCGGAGGGTTTGAGGTCACCCACTGTAAAATGCAGGGCTACGCGGAACAGGCACAAGATCCACAGATCAAGCAGTATTTCCAGAAGTCAGCCCAGTCAGCCATGCAGAGCAAACAGCAGTTGATGCAGTTCTTACA
>CAJTYN010000059.1:0-7528 GCA_910584115.1 uncultured Lachnospiraceae bacterium | reverse complement strand
TAGGAGGGATGAAGACATGTTAGATGAAAAGACGATGGTCGCAGACACACTGACCGCGGTGAACGGTGAACTGCTGCGCTATTCAGAGATGATCACCCAGACCGGAAACCCGCAGCTGAAACAGACCTTAAAGCAGATCCGGAACCAGTGCGAGATGTCCCAGGAAGAGATCTACAACATCGCCAGGGAAAAACATTATTATGTGCCGGCGGCAGAGGCGAAAGCCGATGAGATCAGCCATGTAAGGTCTGTCCTGACACAGCCGACGACGATGTAGCGAAAAAAAGACAAGGACCAACAAAAAAGGCCCGCCCCAGAAAGTGCGCCCCAGGATGTGCTTTCCGGGGCGGGTAAAAATGATGAGGATAAAAAGAAAGGTGGACGTACAAGATGATCGATCAGATAGCGGTAGTCGTGAAGAATAAACCGGGAAGCCTCCGGCATATCACCCGTCTCCTGGCAGAGAACAAGATCAACTGCCTGTGCATCTCTACATATGACGCGCCGGATTTCGGGATCCTGCGGATGATCGTGGACGATCATGAGAAATGTTATCGAGTTTTGGAAGAACACGGGGAACTGGTCATGAGGGACCGGGTGATCGCCATACCCATGAAAGATGAGGCGGGGGCCATGGATGCGATCTTGGAGACAGTGGAAGAGGCCAATATCAGCATCGACTGTATGTATTCATATATCAGCAGCCAGCTCACGTCGGCCGTGCTGATCTTCCGGGCGGAGGATATCGAGGAGACGGAGAGCGTCCTGGCGAAGAAAGGGTATCAGGTGATACGTTCCATAAAGGAATTGTAGGATGAATGAGAGAGCAGGAGTCAATGGACAGACGATCCCTGCTCTTTCCACGCTTGAGTTATCCGGGCGTGTATGGTAGAATAGGAACATCTTGGATCCAGAAAGGGATAACTGAATATTATGAAGAAAATCGCTATTGTGACAGACAGCAACAGTGGGATCACACAAAAAGAGGGAAAGGAGATGGGCGTGCATGTCCTGCCCATGCCTTTTTATATCAACGGAGAGATCTTTTATGAAGACATCACCCTGAGTCAGGAACAGTTCTATCAGAAATTGTCAGAAGATGCGGATATATCCACGTCACAACCGTCGCCCGGCGAGGTGATCGACCTGTGGGAGAAGCTCTTAAAAGACTATGAGCAGGTCGTGCACATCCCCATGTCCAGCGGGCTGAGCGCGTCCTGTGAGACGGCTACCGCCCTGGCGCAGGAATACGAGGGCCGCGTGCAGGTGGTCAACAACCAGCGGATATCGGTGAGCCAGAAACAGTCCGTGATCGACGCTCTGGCGTTGGCAGAACAGGGGGCGGATGCCGGGCAGATCCGGGAGACCCTGGAGAGAGAGAAGATGGAGTCCAGTATCTATATCACGCTGGAGACACTGAAATATCTGAAAAAAGGCGGGCGCATCACCCCGGCGGCAGCGGCCATCGGCACAGTGCTGAAATTAAAACCCGTACTGCAGATCCAGGGGGAGAAGCTGGACGCCTACGCCAAATGCCGTAGCAAGAAGCAGGCCAGAAAGACCATGCTGGAGGCCATGAAGAAAGATATGCAAGACCGTTTCGCGCCTTATGTCAGAGAGGGCTGCTTTGCGCTGATGGTGGCCTATGCGGGAAATGAAGAAGAGGCACAGGACTGGAAGAAAGAGGTGGAGGGCTGTTTTCCGGGATATCCGCTCATGGTGGATCCTCTTTCCTTGAGCGTCGCCTGCCACATCGGCCACGGGGCACTTGCCATCGCCGGTGCGAAGATCGTGGATGCCCGTCTCGGACAGTAACGTATCATGAAAGAACGTGTGATGAGCAGGGGAATGCAGAAGAGATAGATTGGAGTGTTGAGGATGAAGAAGTGGATGGAGCGGCTGACAGAAGGACTGTCAGATGCATTTGAGAAGGCAGGGTACGACCCGGGTTATGGAAAGGTGACGCCCTCCGACCGCCCGGATCTGTGTGAATACCAGTGCAACGGGGCACTGGCGGGAGCAAAGGCATATAAAAAGGCGCCCAGGCAGATCGCCGGGGATGTGGTGGAAAGATTGCGGGAGAGTCCGGTCTTCTCCGCGGCCGAGGCAGTGGGACCCGGATTTATCAATCTGAACGTGCGTCCGGAGGCGCTGGTCTCTTTTTTGCGGGAAATGGCAGAGGATGAGCATCTTTCCGTGGAAAAGACGAGAGAACCCAGGAGGATCATGATCGACTACGGCGGCCCGAACGTGGCCAAGCCCCTGCACGTGGGACACCTGCGCTCCGCGATCATCGGCGAGAGCATCAAACGGCTGGGACGTTTCCTGGGACATGAGATCATCGGGGATGTACATCTGGGTGATTGGGGACTCCAGATGGGACTGATCATCACGGAATTGAAGCACCGCAGCCCCGAGCTGGTCTATTTTCAGGAGGGCTATGACGGACCCTACCCTGAGGAAGCGCCGTTTACCATCGGGGAATTAGAGGAGATCTATCCGGCGGCCAGCGCCCGGTCAAAAGAAGACGCGGCGTATAAAGAGGAGGCCATGGAGGCGACGCATAAGCTCCAGCAGGGCGACCCGGGGTTCCATGCCCTGTGGGAACACATCCTGCGCGTATCCGTGGCGGATCTGAAACGGAATTATGAGCGGCTGCAGGTGACTTTTGACCTATGGAAAAAAGAATCCGACGCCCAGCCCTATATCCCGGAGATGGTGGCCTACCTGAAAGAAAAAGGCTACGCCCATCTGGATCAGGGCGCCCTGGTGGTGGACGTAAAGGAGGAGGGCGATACAAAAGAGATCCCGCCCTGCATGATCCTGAAATCGGATGGGGCTTCCCTCTATAATACGACGGATCTGGCCACGATCGTGGAGCGTATGAAGCTTTTCCACCCGGATGAGATCCTCTATGTGGTGGACAAACGCCAGGAACTGTATTTTACCCAGGTATTCCGCTGCGCGAAAAAGGCCCATCTGGTGGAGGAGGATACACAGCTTACTTTTCTGGGATTCGGGACCATGAACGGCAAGGACGGCAAGCCCTTCAAGACACGCCAGGGCGGCGTCATGCGCCTGGAGGAGCTGATGGACGACATCAGCGAGGAGATGTACCGGAAGATCGCAGACAACCGCAGCGTGAAGGAGGAGAATGCCCGCAAGACGGCGCAGATCGTGGGACTTGCCGCCATCAAATACGGGGATCTCTCGAATCAGGCCACCAAAGATTATGTCTTTGACATCGACCGTTTTACCTCATTTGAGGGGGATACGGGACCGTACCTGCTCTATACGATCGTGCGGATCGGCTCCATCTTGGAGCGCTACGTGGAAGAGGGCGGCGATCTGGAACAGGGAGAGCTGCAGGAGGCGACCTGCGCGAGCGAAAAGGCGCTGATGCTGGAGCTGACCGGCTTTGGGCCTGCTGTCGAGGGGGCTTTCGCGGAGAAGGCGCCGCATAAAGTCTGCTCTTATCTGTATGGGCTGGCGAATGCGTTCAACCGTTTTTATCATGAGACGAAGATCTTGAGCGAGGAAGATCCGGTGCAAAAGAGCGGCTGGATACAGCTGCTGTCCCTGACGAAGAGAGTGCTGGAGACGAGCATCGGCCTGTTGGGCTTCTCGGCGCCGGAGAGGATGTAGGAAATGCTCTATCTTGAATGTTCCTCCGGGATCAGCGGGGATATGACGGTGGCGGCCCTCCTGGATCTGGGCGCGGACGCGCAGGTGCTGGAGCGGGCGCTCGCAAGCCTGCCGGTGGACGGCTTTCAGATCCGGATCTCCCGGGTGGAAAAAAACGGCCTGGACGCCTGTGACTTCCATGTCCTGCTGGACGATGAGCATGAAGGTCATGACCATGACATGGAATATCTCCACGGGAACGGCCCTGGACACATCGAACATCACGGCCCGCATGGGCATCACGTGCACAGAGGACTTTCGGAGATCATTAAGATCATCCGCCAGGCGGATATGACCGAGCGGGCAAAAGGGCTTGCGGAGAGGATCTTCCGTATCCTGGCCCGGGCGGAGGCGAAAGCCCATGGCGTGCCTTTAGAGCAGGTCCATTTCCACGAAGTGGGAGCGGTGGACTCCATCGTGGATATCCTTGCGGCCGCCGTGTGTCTGGACGATCTGGATATCACGGAGGCGGTCATACCGAGACTCTGTGAGGGAACGGGGACCATCCGCTGTCAGCACGGAATCCTGCCGATCCCCGTTCCGGCTGTCCTGCGCATCGCGGAAGAGCACGGTCTGCCGCTCACATTCACGCAAGTGGAAGGCGAGCTGGTGACGCCCACCGGAGCGGCCATCGCGGCGGCGATCCGGACGGAAGGAAATCTGCCGGAGAGATCTAAGGTGAAAAAGACCGGGATCGGGGCAGGCAAGCGGGCGTACGCATGTCCGGGCGTCCTGCGGGCGATGATCCTGGAGCCGGAGGAAACACAGAAAACAGAGAAAATAGAGACCGCACAGACGGGTACGGATACCGTCTATAAGCTGGAAGCCGACATGGACGACTGCACGGGGGAGAGGCTGGGCTATGCCATGGAGCGTCTGTTTTCGGCAGGCGCGAAAGATGTCCACTACACCCCCGTCTTTATGAAAAAAAACCGTCCGGCCTACCAGCTCAACGTGATCTGTGACGGAGAAGCCCTCCCCCGGATGGAAGAGATCATCTTCCGCGAGACGACGACCATCGGGATCCGCAGGATGCCGGTCAGCCGGTCGGTGCTCAGCCGGGAGGTGAGAGAGTTGGAGACGCCGCTGGGCCGGGCGGCGGTGAAGATATGTTCAGGCAGCGCGGGCCGGTGGATCTATCCGGAATACGAGAGCATAGCCAGACTGGCCAGGCAGCACGGACTGCCCTACGGCCAGGTAGAACGACAGGTGGTGCAGGAGGCCGTCCGGCAGGAGGGAGGAGGCCATGAGGAAAAAACTCCCGGTAGGGATAGAAGATTTTGAGAAGATCCGCAGAGAAGGATTTTATTATGTGGATAAGACGGGCCTGATCAGGAGCCTCCTCAGTGAGTGGGCAGAAGTGACCCTTTTTACCAGGCCCCGGCGGTTCGGAAAATCTTTGAATATGAGTATGCTGAGGACTTTTTTTGAGATCGGCCACGACAAGAGCCTGTTCGAGGGGCTGAAGATCGCGGAGGAGACGGAGCTGTGCCAGCAGTATATGGGAAAGTTCCCGGTGGTGTCGATCACGCTGCGGGGCGTGGGCATGGACTCCTACGAAGTCAGCCGGGATATGATCGTCAGGATCATCAACAGAGAGGCCAGCCGTCTGCAGTATCTGGAGGAGAGCGACAGACTGACGGATCGTGACAAAGAGAGGTTCCGCGTCCTCTTCAGAAGAGATATGGACGAGGCGGATCTGTGCGGCAGTCTGTACACTATGTCCTCCCTGCTCCAGAAACACTACGGGGAGAAGACGATCATATTGATCGATGAGTACGATGTCCCTTTGGCAAAAGCCAACGAAAAAGGCTATTACGACCGGATGGTCACGCTGATCCGCGGGATGTTCGAGCAGACGCTGAAGACCAACGAGAGCCTCCAGTTCGCCGTACTCACCGGCTGCCTGCGGGTGGCCAAGGAGAGCATCTTCACAGGGCTCAACAACCTGAAAGTGCTCTCGGTGACCAGCACCCGGTTCGACGAGTATTTTGGCTTTACGGACGATGAAGTGCGTGAGATGCTGGACTATTATGGGATCGGGGACACATACGGGCTTGTGAAAAAGTGGTACGACGGGTATCATTTCGGCAAGGTGGACGTCTATTGTCCCTGGGACGTGATCTGCTACTGCGACGAAAAGATCCACGACCCGGATCTCATGCCAAAGGACTACTGGATCAACACAAGCAGCAACGATCTGATCAGGCGTTTCCTGGAGATGGCCAGACCGGTCACGAGGCGTGAGATCGAGAGGCTGATCGCCGGGGAGACTGTGGTCAAGACGATCCGGGAGGATCTGACGTACAAAGAACTCTACCATTCCATAGAAAATATCTGGAGCGTGCTCTTTACCACCGGCTACCTGACACAGCGGGGGAAGCCGGAGGGGAGAGCGCTGCGGCTGGCGATCCCCAACGAGGAGATCCGCAATATCTTCGTGGAGCAGATCATGGAGTGGATCCAGGATACGGCGAGAAAAGACGGAGCCTTCCTGGATGCCTTTTGTGAAGCCTTCAGGCAAAAGGACGTAGCCAAGATCCAGGAGAGTTTCACGAGATACTTAAACGATACGATCAGTGTGCGGGATACGGCGGTCCGGCATCCCATGAAAGAAGATTTTTACCACGGGATCCTGCTGGGGTTACTGAGCTATAAGGACACCTGGTATGTGGCGTCCAACAGGGAGAGCGGCGACGGGTACAGCGATATACAGGTGGAGATCTACGACGAAAAGATCGGGATGGCGATCGAGGTCAAGTACGCTCCGGACGGGGATCTGGACGCCGGGTGCAGGCAGGCCATGGAACAGATCGAGGCAAAAAGATATGCATCCCAACTGAGAGCCGATGGGATGCAGACGATCTTGAGATATGCAGTTGCGTGTCACATAAAAGAATGCAGAGTCGAACTGATAGAAGATGATGCTAAAATGACGGGTCCTCAATAATCCTGTCCCACCAGGATCCCTTTGAGCGGCAGGCCGGATCTTCTGACCAGGCGGTCCGCCAGTTCAGAGGCGAGGCAGACCACCGTCTCTTTATGTAAGAACTCGGTGATGTCGGCGTCGAAGAGCATATTGGCCTGGGCCTCAAATTCATCATCCCCATCCCAGAAGATCACGGTGGCGGGCACACAGTCGAAAGCGTCGATGACGCAGCCCACATCGCCCTGGCGGATGGGGCGGCCATTTAACTGCCGGCAGGCGTCCTCAAGAAGATCCGCATGGCCGGAAAAAGTCGCGGCCAGAGGCTTTAAGACGGTCCGCTGAAAAGCCGGGTCGAAGGGGGATGCGCCTTTGACCTGGCGGAAGGGGACAAAGTCGCCTTTGATCTTCGCGCCCGGCTTCGAATAATAGAACAGGTGATAGATACACATCAGTGTGTTGAATCTCAGCCGTACCTCCGGATCCGCGGTCAGGGTGATCATACCGGTGCGCCGGTCCAGACGATACCGTTCGCTGAAAAAAGTGATGTAGAGGGCGTCGCTGTCCGTTTCCAGATCAAAGCGCTGCGCCAGCTCATCCATATCCATCTCTAAAAAAGTCTTGCGCCATTTTTCACAGACCATGGCGTAATTATCTGTATTCTTCTCAGGGTCTGTGTTCAGATAATCTTCTCTCATAGGTGATCCTCCTTTGGTAAAAGAGCGTTATTTTAAAAGTGTCATTCCTTGATCTTGTCGATATCGGTGAGGTTGACTCCGGCCATGTGGAGCACTGCTCTTATTCACCCGTTTTCTGGATATTTATCCTATATACATATTCTAGCAGATGTTCCAAAAGGTGTAAAGGTGTGCTCTGACAGATATCCGCCCTTTTCATCGCCCCTTTTGCTCAAAGAAA
>CAJTYN010000058.1:2164-16537 GCA_910584115.1 uncultured Lachnospiraceae bacterium | reverse complement strand
GTTTCATCAAAAAAATATGGGCACAGCCCAAAAAAAGAAAAGGAGAAAAGTATGAAAAGAGCAAAAAAGATCTTGGCCGTGTTATTATCCATGGCAATGGTACTGGGAATGACAGCGACAGCATTTGCAGGAAGTTCTGGTAGCGATGGGCGTTACGGGACATCAGACGACACAGGGACGATCACCGTAAAAGGCGTGTCCGCGAATGCCGGCGGAAGCTACGATGGGATCACCGTTAAGGCGTATAAGATCGTAAGCGCAAATTATGATGCAACGAGTGGCGATTTCAAAAATTATACATCATTGTACCCGGACGCGTTGACTGTACAGAACACTGGCACAAATGATTTTACAGAAGACCAGTTGTCAAAGATCTTAAAAACAGGTATGAGCGCATCAGGCACTCCGTATACGATGACAGGCAACAACGGGACATATACCGCAGACGTACCGGTCGGATCATATTTAGTAGTGATCAGTGGCGCGGACAGCAAAGTATACAATCCCATGGTCGTTTCTGTATATTACACAAATAATAACGGTGGGAACGACGTGAGCGAAGGCATCGTCAGCATCAATGAAACAAACGCTTGGGCGAAAGTGACCACGGATCCAAAAGTCCAGAAGACCATCGTAAATAAAGACAGTGTAAATAATGATAAAGGAAGCTCTCAGGATGTAGGCCAGACCGTCAGCTATAATGTTGTGATCGATCCCATCCCGTATTATGGCGGCAGCAAACCCAGATTATCCGTCAACGATACACTGAGTGCAGGATTATCCCTGAACGCAGCGCCGACCGTAAAAGTCATCAGCAAAAATAGCGCTGAGTCAACTTTGACAGCAAGTACAGACTATACGTATACACCAAAAGCAGGTAATAAAGGATTTACGATCGACTTCGTAGTAAATGGCACATACACCTTAAATCCATATCAGGAAGGCCAGGTAGTCATCACATACGACGCGATCCTGACAAATGCCGCTGTATATAATGCTGATCCAAATACCAATGAAGTAACACTCGATTACACCAGAGATTCCAGCACGAACGGAGGAGACGGCAGCACCAGCAGCAATACCTACAGCTACACATTTGACATCACCGGGAGCATGAATGGCCTGGTATCAGGCGGTATCATCCAGAAGACCGGTGAGTCGACAGGCGATACATCATCACCTCTGAAAGACGCTGAATTTACATTATATACAAATAATGCTTGCACAGATCAGTATAAGTACAGCAATGCGGTATTTAATGGGACAGCAAGATCTGATGAAAATGGATGGTTAGAGATCAAAGGTCTGAAAGCAGGCACCTATTATCTGAAAGAGACAAAAGCGCCAGACGGATACTCATTAAATTCAAGTGTATTCAAGATCGAGATCACGCCAACATATAAAGCAACTGGCGAACTTGACACTTTACAGATCAAGATCAATGACCAGGAAACAGCTCATTTCACCGCCACAAACAAAGCGTTGACGGTAACACCAGGTAAGGATCATGATACAGGAACATTTAAGATCCCGAATACCAGCCTTTCCTCCCTGCCATCCACTGGTGGCATCGGCACAACGATCTTCACCGTAGTAGGATGCATCGTGATGATCGGCGCAGCAGGCCTGTTCTTCGCGAGCCGCAGGAAAACATCCGCAAAATAAACGGAACATAACAGATCAGAACATACATCCGACAGCCAGGGCGGCAGCCCCGCCCTGGCCTTTTACCCAAAATCCACAGATACGACAACAACAAGGAGAGGTCAGATGAAAAAGAGACTTTCAGCGATATTATTTGGCATACTGTTTTTAGCCGGCTTGTCCTTGCTGCTGTACCCATTTGCAGCAAACCAATGGAATGACTACAGGCAGTCGAAACTGCTCTCCGACTACGAGGGCGCCGTCGCCGCGAAGGAAGCGGCGGGGCAGATCGACTACGAGGCCGAGTGGGCGCGGGCAAAGAGCTACAACGCCGCCCTCCTTCCCAGCATCCTCCCCGATTCATTCGCCAATGCGGAAAATGGAGAGGCGGACACAGAGTACATGAGCTGCCTGAACCTGACAGGGGACGGGATGATGGGGTACGTGCGGATCCCGAAGATCAATGTCAAGATCCCGATCTTCCACACCACGGACGAGGAAGTGCTCCAGACGGCGGCGGGCCATCTGGAAGGCAGTTCTCTCCCGGCGGGCGGGCCGGACACCCACGCGGTGATCTCCGCCCACAGAGGACTGCCCAGCGCCACACTGTTCACAGACCTGGACAGACTGGAAGAAGGCGACAGCTTCCTCCTCTACATACTGGACGACGTGCTCTGCTACCAGGTGGATAAGATCTCCGTGGTGGAGCCGGATCAGACAGACGATCTGCGGGTGGAGCCCGGGCAGGACCTGGTGACGCTCCTCACCTGCACGCCCTACGGCGTGAACAGCCACCGTCTCTTAGTCCGGGGACATCGGATCCCTTATGAAGAGGTAGAAGACGAGGAGGCGCCCACATCCCTGATCGGAGTCAGCCCCCATACCAGCTATCTCCTCTGGGTGCTGGTGGGCCTGGCGGTCACCGGGGTATTCATACTGATCCTCTACCGGAGGGAAGTAAGGAGGAAGAGAGCGGCCGCGCGGCTGCATGTCCGGGAACCGCAGGAGCAGGCCGGAGGGAGCGGAGGACCGCTGGGACAGGAAGCAGGACCGGAACAGGAGCCGGGATCAGATCCGGAGGAAGAACAGTCAGGAGGCGGTGAGTGAAGCCATGAGTGAGTTATGAGACGGAAGATATCGGCGGTCTTCTTCGGGCTGCTGTTCCTGGCGGGCTTCGGGATCCTGGCCTATCCCACCATCGCCGACCAATGGAACAACTACAGGCAGAACAGGCTGATCAGCGACTACGAGGGAGCGGTCAGCCGGATGGAGCCGGAGGATTTTGAAAAAGAATGGAAAGCGGCCCGCGACTTCAACGCGACGCTGGAGCGCAACAACGTATACGGCGATGTCTTTGGGCAGGAGAGCCGGGAATTGGAAGACACAGACTACTGGAAAGTCCTCAATGTGGGCGGCGATGGCGTGATGGGTTACCTGACCATCCCGAAGATCGATGTCCGCCTGGCCGTCTACCACGGCACAGGGGATGAAGTCCTCCAGACCGGAGTCGGGCACCTGAGCGGCACGAAGCTGCCCATCGGCGGCGAGAGCACCCACAGTGTGCTGGCGGCGCACCGGGGACTGCCCAGCGCCAGGCTCTTCACCGACGTCGACCAGATGGAGCGGGGCGACCAGTTTTACCTGCATATACTGGATCAGGTGCTGGCCTACCAGACGGACCAGATCCTGCCCATGGTGGATAAGGACGATGCCGAGACGCTGGCGGAGGCGCTCCAGATCCAGGCGGGCGAAGACCAGGTGACACTCTTTACCTGCACGCCCTATGGCGTGAACAGCCATCGCCTGCTGGTCCGGGGGCATCGGGTCCCGTATAACGGCGAGGAGGAAGAGTCCCCTGCGGATACCATGCTGCGGGCGGTGCGGGATTACTATATGTTTTATCTGATCATCGGGCTGTGCCTGACATTGCTGATCATATGTATCATGAGAGCCGTATTTAACAGGAATAAGAGAGAGGGTGGGAAGAAATGAGAAAAGGGTTTAAAGACCGAAATGTCTGGGCGGCTGTCCTGGCAAGCGTGCTCCTGGTCTTACTGCTGGCCGTCCCGGGCGTCTATGGCGCGGGCGGCATCGATACGGAGAGGGCCTGCGGCGTGACGTTTAAGCTGGACGGACAGTATAGTGAACTGGAAGCCCTGACCATCCCGGTGAGCCTTTACCGGGTGGCCAGCGTGGGCGTGGACGGGCGGTATACGCCGCTTGAGAGCTTCACGGGACTGGATCTCTCGGCTGTGGACAGTGAGACGACGGCGGAGGAATGGGCGCGGATGGCCGCGCAGGCATCCCAGGATAAAGGAACGGCCGCGCCGGCTGCGTCCACGGAGATCCGAGAGGGGACGGCCCAGGTCGACGGTCTGGGAGCGGGGATGTATCTGGTGGAGGCCGGATCCGTGCAGACGGCGCGGTATACATACGACTTCATCCCCTATCTGCTCGCCCTGCCCGGAAATTACTACGCGGCCACAGGGTCGGACGAGTGGGTGTACGACGTGGAGTCGGCGTTAAAACCGGAACAGCAGATCCGCTACGGGAGCCTGGCAATCGAAAAGAACCTGGACGACTACAACGCCACCCTGGGCGGAGCCACATGCATCTTCACGGTGGAAGCTCTCCTGGATGGAGAAGTGGTGTACAGCGACGCGGTATCCCTGGTCTTTGACGAGGCGGGCAGGAAGACCGTCACGGCAGACGGGATCCCCGCAGGCGCACAGGTGACCGTGAGGGAAGTATATGCGGGAGCCAGCTACCAGGTCGTCGGGGACGATGTGCAGACGGCTGAGATCATAGCGGACGATACGGCCAGCGCCAGATTCGGGAACACCTACAGCGGAAGCCCCAACACCGGTTCCAGCATCGTGAACCACTACACCTACAGGGGCGATGGGATCTGGAACGATCCCGTACAGATGACAGACAGCACGCAGAGCGGACAGGAATGAGAAGGAGGGGAAGAGGGATGAGATTTAGAAAGAAGAGCCTCTGTCTGGCAGGGGCGGCCCTCCTGCTGGCCGGGAGTGTGACAGCGGGGAACGCCATGGCTTATTTTACCACCAACGCCACGGCCTCCGGAGGCGCGCAGGTGAGCCTCGGATTTACACAGACGGAGCCGAACGAGACATTCGGAGAGCGGTCGAAGCACATCACCGTGGCCAACACGGGAGAGCGGGACTGTTTCGTTCGGGTCAAGATCTTCGCCGGGGAGACGTACCAGCGCGGGCTGACGGTCGAAGGCAGCGGCTGGACGCTGGGCGAGGGCGGCTACTATCATTATGAAAATGTCGTAGCTCCCGGCACGGCCACGCCGGATGAACTGGTGGTGACGATCGACACGATGGGCAGTGAACAGGATTTCAACGTGATCGTGGTCCAGGAGAGCACACCCGTGCTGTATGATGAGAGCGGCGCGCCCTACGCGGACTGGGATGTGATCATGGACACGGTCCGGGAAGGTTAGAGAGGGGGACGACATGAAGAAGATCATAGATTTTTTGCGAAAGCCTGTATTCCTCCTCTCGGCGGCGGCCCTTCTGCTGGCGCTGAGCACCTTGGGGAGCGCCCAGGCGGCGCTGAATTATGTCAGCGACGTGTATTCCGCGCAGATGACGATCTCCAGCATCGGGGTCAGCCTGCTGGAAAACGGCGAGCGTGTCAGCTACCGGGACTACGAGGGCGACGGAGAATGGAACGAGGAGACAGGAGAACTCTTGGGATATTTCCAGAACGGCAGGGAAAAGGCTCTGCCGGGGAAAGGCTACGAGGAAAGACTGAATGTGGAAAACAGCGGCGACATCGACACATATGTCCGCGTGACCCTCTATAAAGACTGGCGAAATGAAAAAGGCGAGAAAGACAGGGCGCTGTCCCCCACATTGATCCAGCTTCCCGTAAATGCCGGGTCGGGATGGATCGAGGATGAGAAAGCCTCCACGGCGGAGCGCACCGTGTACTATTACACCAGGATCCTCCCCGCAGGGAGCCAGAGTCCCGACTTGAGCAGCACGCTGACGATCAGCCCGCAGATCGCCGAGAAGGCCGAGACGACCGTCTCAGTAAACGGGGACTACAAGACGACTACGACCAAGTATGCCTATGACGACTATCGTTTTAACCTGACAGCGGAGGTAGATGCCGTGCAGACACACAACGCCCGGGAGGCCATCAAGAGCGCCTGGGGCGTGGATGTGGATGTGGCGGCGGACGGGACCTTGAGTCTGCAGCAGTGATGGGAGGTGCCAAGAATTGAGGAAGAGGATATTTTGCCTGATGATGGCGGCGGCTCTGAGCCTGGGTACGGCACTGCCGGTCCTTGCGGAAGACCATATGAGTTCGAAAAACTGGCAGGTGACTTTCGACGGCAGCAAGATGGGCAGCAATGTCAGCACCGCCGAGATGGCCGAGGAGATCTCCAGCATCCAGCCTGGGGACAGCGTACGCCTGCAGATCGCCCTGAAAAATTCCAGCAGCCGGGCCACGGGCTGGTACATGTCCAACAAGGTCATAGAGACGCTGGAAGACGAGGTAGATACAGCCTCCGGCGGGGCGTATACCTATCGGCTGACGTACACGGATCCCCAGGGCGCGGAGGATATCTTATTCAGCAATGAAGCCGTCGGCGGCGAGGACGCCCCAAAAGGAGCCGGGGAGGGCCTCAAGCAGGCCACAGGCTCCCTGGAAGACTATTTCTTCCTGGATACCCTGGAAAACGGCCAGAGCGGGAAGGTCTTCCTGACAGTCGGGCTGGACGGAGAGAGCCAGGGCAACGACTATCAGGATACACTGGCCAGACTGCAGATGAACTTTGCCGTGGAAAACGACGCCCGGAGCACGGAGGTCACAGTCACCCCCACGCCGCGGACGATCACCAACACGGTGCGCCGGACAGTGAGCCAGATCCTGGATCCGGATACGCCCAGGGCCGTCATCGCGCGCAGCGTACAGACTGGCGACCCCACCCAGATTCTGCCCTACTGCGCGGCGGCGCTGGCGGCCGGGATCGTGCTCCTGGTCTTAGGGATCATGTCTTTAAAACGGCGCGGCGCAGATCCGGAGGGAACGGATGGGAAAGGAGGGAGCCAGGGATGAGAGGAAAAGAGACGATGGGCAGGAAGCTCCTGACGATCCTGGCTTCGGCCTGCCTGCTGGCCTGTTTTGCCCCAGAGAGCGTGCAGGCGGCGGAAAAAGGATACACATACACGGTCAATATCTACGCGGGCGACCAGGGCACATTCACCGACGCGGTAAAATTGAGTGTGGACCACAGAAAGAGCGGAAATACGGACGAGAGCCAGGTGAAGATCGCCAAAGGGATGATCACGGTCAGCGGCCTCGTGGAGAAAGACCGGATCAGCATCGATCTGGGGACCGATTCCCTGAAGCTGGACGAGGGCCGCTACTATGTGAAAGGCGTCCGTCAGAGCGGCTGGGACAACAAGATGGCGACGAAGATCTTCGACGTGGAGCGAGATGAAGATTATGTAGTGGCCTATGGCGTGCGGGGAAATATGGTCGCCTATACGGTCAGCTACCAGGATGCCGCCGGGAATGAGCTGTCTCCATCGGAGACGTATTACGGCAGCGTAGGCGATAAGCCCGTGGTCGCGTACCGTTACGTAGAGGGATATGAACCGGAAGTGGCGGCGCTGACCAAGACATTAAAGGCCAACGAGGCGGAAAATGTATTTACATTCGTCTATGCACCTGTGAGCACAGAAGTGGTCACACGCCAGGTAGGGACTCCGGGGACGGTCACCTCAACGATCACGGAACTGGTGCCCGGAGCGCCCACGACCGTCCAGACGACCGCGCCAACCGGGACCACGGAGACGACTGAGACAGCCGGGACAGCCGACGAGGAGACAGCCCCGGAAGAAGAGGAGGCGGCTCCCGAGGAAGCTGCGGCCGACGAAGAGGCAGCGGCGCCCCTTGAGGAGATCGGGGATCAGGATGTCCCCTTGGCGAGTCAGGACCTGAAAGACCTGGACGAGGAAGAGGTCCCGGCCAGCGACATCCAGTTGGATAAGGTGGTCAAGAAAGGACTTCCTCTGGCAGCGTCCATAGGCATCGCTGCAGCCGCCGCGGCCGGACTGGTCACAGCGGTGGTCGTACTGAAAAAACGCAAGAGTAAGAAAGGAGTCCTAAAATAGGGCGGAAAAGCCCAGTGGCTGCATTGTGCGGCACACTGGGCGCTCTTTTATTGGTGATCCTCGTGGCGGTCTGCTTGCCGCTCACGCTCCCTCGGGTATTTGGCTATCACATCTACACAGTGGTCAGCGGGAGCATGGAGCCGGCCATCCCCGTGGGGAGCCTCCTCTACATCCAGGAGGTCCCGCCGGAGGACATGAGCGAAAGAGACGTGATCGCCTACTATGGCGGCAGTGACCGCACAGCCATCATCACCCACAGAGTCGTGGAAAATCGTGTGTTCATGGGCGAATTTGTCACAAAAGGCGACGCCAACCCGGAAGAGGATATGACGCCCGTCCCCTATGACGACTTCATCGGGAAAGTGCGCCTGTCTGTCCCGCGGGCTGGCAGAGCCGCCCAGGTGCTCTCCAGCACGCCGGGGAAGATCGCCGCCGCCTGCCTGATTGGCCTGGCGGTGGCGCTGCAGGCGCTCTCCGCGGTGTTGGGGCGGCGGGGGAGAGGATGAACGGATAGTGTGAAACAGGGCGATCAGCCGCGCAGATGGAATCTCTGGACGGAGAGTTTCAGTTTTTCCGCCTGGCTGAGCAGTTCCTCTGCCAGAGCCGCGGATCTTTCCGCAGTGGCGGCGTTGGTCTGGACCACGCCGGATATCTGATCCATCCCCTCTGCCAGTTGAGACAGCGCTTCCGCCTGCTGTGTTGCAGAGTCTGCGATATGGTCCACGAGTTCGGTGGACCGGTCTGTCTCTGTGACGCCTGCGGCAAAAGTCTCCGTGGTATCTGACGCCAGGGACGTTCCGTGTTCCACCAGGCTCAGGGATTCTCTGATCAGTCTGGAGATGTCCTGGGCGGCTTCGGAACTCTTATTGGCCAGGCTCTGCACCTCGTCGGCCACCACTGCGAACCCTTTTCCGGCGGATCCGGCGCGGGCGGCTTCGACAGCCGCATTGAGGGCCAGGATATTTGTCTGGAAAGAGATGTCTTCGATGGTCTGGATGATCCCGCTGATCTTCTGGGAGGACCTGGATATATCCTGCATGGCTGTCGTCAGGTCCTCCATCTTCTGGCTGCAGACGGCCATCTGTTCTGCGGCGCCGCTGGAGCATTTGCGGGCGGCATCTGCATCCCGGGAGGTGGCGTTCACCTGTTCGGACAGGGACTGGATGCCGGAGAGCAGCTCCTGGACTGCCGCCGCCTGGTCCACGGCGCCTTTGGAGAGTACCTGGGCGCCGGATGCCACTTGCTCGGATTCAGACGAAACCTCTTCGGCCGCTGCATGGATGTGGGAGAGAGCTTCGTTCAATGCGTCCAGGATCTGGCGCATCGCGTTTTGGATGGGGAGAAATTCCCCGCGGTAGTCGTTGTCGATGGACAGATCCATATTTCCGTCGGCCATCTGCGCCAGTTTTTCATCGATATCGCTGATATATTTTTTCAATTCCCGCTTTGTCTCGTGGATCGCGTCCACCAGCATGCCGATCTCTGAGCTGTCAGCTTCCAACAGAAATTCTGCGGAGAGATTCCCGCGGGAGATCTCGCTCATCTGATCCCGGACGGAGATCACGGGGTTCAAGATCCGTCTTCTGGTGACAGCCGAGATCAGGATCTGCATGGCCACGACAAAGAGTACCGCGATAAATATGGCTGCTTTGATGATCCTCGTCCGGATAGTCAGTTCCTTGACCCGTGTCTGGGCCCTTGCATCCAGAGTATCCAGGAATCGTTCTTTCAGAGAATCGATCTTTGCGATCGACGCACTGTATTCTTTCCCGTATACGTAGTCCAGCGCCGCATCCCTGTTCCCGGCTTGGATATTATCCATGGCTTCGCTCTCCAATGGCACCAGCTCATCGGAAAGAGAAGACATCTCGTCGATCAGGTCCTGTTCTTCGGCGGTGATCCCGATCTTCTGCATGGCTTCCACGCCTTTGGTGCGGTTATCTAGTTCATTGACTTCCCTCCAATAGTTGTCATAATGTTCCCGGTCACCGGTAGACGCATAAGCGCGCACCTCATTTGTGAGATATGCAGAGCCGTTCATGAAACGGTTTGCGTTATAGGTCAGGTCAAACCGTTCCTCGTTGGCCATGCTGAGCCGGTCGGTGGTGCTGCCATAGATGATCAGGAGGAGGGCTGTCAGTACCAATGCCAGGATCGAGACTCCGTTCAAGATCGAGATCAGTCTGGACTGATCCATTGCTTTTTTCATATCGTCCGCTCCTTTTATGTATTTCTTTTAAGTTTACAAAAAAAACAAGAGATATTCAATAGTATGGGAGAGATTTCATATTTTTTTAAGATGCAGGGGCCGTATACAGACATTGAAATATGAGGAGCGAAAAAGAGCTGGACTCGTCACCGATCTTTTTTACTCCTATGTTCCATACGGGCGTAATAGATCATCATCCCCACCGCCGTCATCCCCCAAGTGATCGGATATGTGACCGCGATCCCCCGGATATCATGCCATCTGGGCATGATCGTAAACAAGAGCACCGTCCGCAGGATGCAGATCCCGAACAAGATGATGAGCATAGGCGGCAGGGCCTTCTCCGCCCCGCGGATGGTATCAGCCAGGATCTCCAGGATATCATACAGCCAGTAGAAGAGGAATGTGATCCGGATGAGCTTCATCCCTTCCGCGATCACGTTGGCGATCCCGCCCGCCAGTTGGGTGAGCATGGGAACGCTGGAATTTCCCATAGAGCGGATGATGCCGGAGGCCATATTGTACGCAAGGACGGAAGTCAGGCTCAGGAAATAGATCCGCAGATAGGAGACGGCCTCCGTGAGGATCCGCGGATCCACATGCATCCATGTGAGAAAATAGGGCGCCCCGATCAGGCCCACGATCATCAGGATGATGCCGCCGGCCAGGCTCAGGCCCACGGCGGTATGTACGGAATCCTGGGTCAGCCTCCTGTTGCGGCTGCCGATGGCGTGGGAGATCACCACGCCGGAGCCCACGGACATGCCGGTAAAAAAACCCACCAGACAGCTGATGATCATAGAACTGGCGCCCACCGCCGCGTAAGGATCCTTGCTCAGGAGATTTCCCACGAACAGAAGATCCACCGTGTTGTAGAGCTGCTGGATCAGGCTGGATCCCAGAAGAGGCAGGGCGAACACTATGAGCTGCTTCCAGATGGTCCCTTCCGTCAGGTCCTGACTCTTCCTTCGGATCGTTGTCTGCATTTTGTGTATGCCTCCTTTTTTGATCAGTCTTGATATCGCCAGATCATATCACACATATTTTGGGCCCCCAACCCTCCCGGGGGGATAAGATCATGGGGAAAAAGTCAAAAAAGTCCTGGACAACCTTCCGATCTTGTCCTATAATCTTCTGTGAAAGATAAATATCATTTGCTGGTTTGGGAACCAGCCGATCACAAGTTCCGCGAGGATTAATAGGGAAACCGGTGCGATTCCGGTACGATCCCGTCACTGTATGAGGGAGCTTTTGGACGTTCATGCCACTGGGCTTTGTTTAAGTAAGCCTGGGAAGGTGTTCCAAGAGTGTCGATCTTGAGTCAGGAGACCTGCTTGCGATCCGTTTTAGAGAGTATGATCCTTACGGAAGATAGGGAGCAGGCTATTTTTTGAGTCTTTAGATCTTGACGTCCGTATCGTAATGATACGGGCGTTTTTTTCGTGGCGGGAGGTCCTTGCGGGAGGAAGAGGCAAAAAACATGAGGAGGAAAAGAGTTATGAGAAGAGATCTGTTAAAGAAAATGCTGGCATTCGGCCTGATCGGGGCGATGACAGCCGCCATGCTGACAGGGTGCGGAGGCTCCGGCGGGGACTCCGGGGAAAATGCGGCAGACAGCGGAAGCGCGAAGACAGAGAGCGCGGACGGCAAGCATCTGGATTTCGGATGCTACGTGTATTCCACCTCTTATGATCCGGCGGAATATGTAAACGCAGCCTGGGACGGCACCCGTCATGGGGTGGTCGAGTGTCTGTTCAAGTTCAAGGACGACCTGACCGTGGACTACAACCTCTGTGATAAATACGAGGTGTCCGACGACAACAAGACCTGGACGCTCCACATCCGCGACGGGGTGCAGTTTTCCAACGGCAACGACTGCAACGCCCAGGCGGTGGCGGACTGTCTGAACCGTCTCTACACAGTGTGCGCGACTGATGCAAAGAGCTCCACGCCGGAAACATATCTGGAGACGGAGTCGATCACCGCAGACGCGGATGCGAACACCGTGACCATCGTGACAAAACAGCCCTATGCGGATGTCACCTCCATCCTGTGCTTCCCGTTCTACGCCATCATCGACGTGGAGGGCGATACCACAGACGCAGAGCACGATTACACCGCGGACGGCACATCCGTCATCGGAACAGGTCCCTATGTGATCAAATCCATGGACGAGACGACCAAATGTTCAGAGCTGGTGAAGAACGAGCATTACTGGAACGGGGAAGTCCCCTACGACAGTGTTTCCGTGATCTTCATCGAGGATGACAGCACCAAGGCCAGCGCCTTAAAGACAGGCGACATCGACCTGACCGAGAACATCACCACGGCCAGCGACCTGGAAGAACTCTTCGGCAACGACGATTTCTATGTATCCAAGACGCCTGGTATGCGCAGCGGTTTCGCCTATGTGAACTTCAACGGCATCCTCGGCAAGAACGAAGCCCTGCGCCAGGCTATCTTCAAGGCGATCGACGGCCAGACCCTCTGCGATGTGACGGTCGGCGGCATGTATACATACGGACCGGCGGTATTGCCGTCCACCCTTTCCTATGACTACGAGTCCCTGAAAAATGATTTCGAGTACGATGTGGAGGGAGCGAAGAAGCTTTTAGACGACGCCGGGATCAAGGACAGCGACGGCGACGGCTTTCGCGAGCTGGACGGCGAGAAGATCACTCTCCAATACATCACATATGTAAATCGTTGCCTGAGCGATTTCGCGGAGGCCATCCAGATCTCTCTCTCCGAGATCGGCATTGACGTAAATGTGACCAACACAGACTCCGATACCGAGTGGAACATGATGCAGGCAGGCGAATACGACCTGTGCGACTCCAACTGGACCACCATAGGCACCGGCGAGCCCAGCGCCTTCCTGAAGAACTGGTACGGCGGCGACAAGGGCAGCGAGTTCTACGTGAACAGCCAGGGGACCAACTATTGCTGGTACGAGAACGACGAGTACGACAAGCTCTACGACCAGTACATGGCCTCCACAGACTTGGATGAGCGCGCGGACCTGGTCATCCAGATGGAGCAGATCCTGATCGACGACTGCGCGGTCCTGGTACACGGCTACTACAACAGCACATTCCTCTCCAACGCGTCAAAAGTGACCGGCGCGGACATCCACACTGTGGATTATTACTGGCTCTCCACAGAGATCGCGCCGAAATAAACAGATGAAAGTCCGGACGGCCGGGAGGGGTGAGCCTTCCCGGTCCCCCGACGAAAGGAGGAAGAGGATTTGTCTATCAAACAACTGGGAAAAAGGCTGGGCCAGATCGTGATCGTGCTGATCGGCATCAGTTTTTTGACCTTTCTTTTGACCTATATGGCGCCCGGCGATCCGGTGCGCACCATGTATGCGGCAGGGGGCATAGTGCCCAGCGAGGAAGTGATGGAGCAGACCAGGGAGGAGATGGGCCTCACCCGGCCGTTTCTCGTACAATACGCAGACTGGCTGACGAGCTGTGTCAGAGGGGACTTCGGCACGTCCTACTCTCTGAAAAAAACGGTGCTGGATCTTCTGGGGAGCAGGCTGTGGCCGACTATGAAGCTGGCGCTCTTTTCCATGATCCTGATGCTGGTGATCGCGATCCCCTTCGGGATGCTGGCGGCGGTACACAAGAATAAATGGATCGATCATCTGGTCCGCGGGTTTACTTTTCTGGGCGTCTCAGTCCCCAATTTCTGGGTAGGGCTCCTGCTGATCTCTTTTTTCTGCGTAAGATTAAAATGGCTCCAGGTCGTCTCGACGGACATCACGTTCAAGAGCATGATCCTCCCGGCGGTGACCTTGGCTTTCGCCATGTCCGCCAAATACACCCGGCAGGTGCGCACGGCGGTCTTGGAAGAGCTGAACCAGGACTACGTGACAGGCGCACGGGCCCGGGGCGTGAAAGAGTGGAAGATCCTCTGGCTCAATGTCTTCCCCAACTCCCTGCTCCCGCTGATCACCATGCTGGGCCTCTCCGTGGGCTCCCTGCTGGGCGGTACCGCGGTGGTGGAGGTCATCTTCTCCTACCCGGGCCTGGGGAGCCTGGCGGTGGCCGCGATCACATCCTACGATTATCCGCTGATCCAGGGGTACGTCCTGTGGATCGCGCTGATCTACATGGTGATCAATCTGGCGGTGGACATCTCCTATAACTTTGTGGATCCGAGAATGAGAGAGAAGAGGTGATCGTAAACCATGAAGGATCTGATAAAGAAAAATAAGTCGTTTCTGTTTTTTTGCTTCTTAGTCCTGCTGGTCGTGCTGGTCGCGGTCTTTGCTCCATTTTTATCAGGCGGACAGGACCCGACGGAGGGCGCCCTGGCAAACGCCCTGCAGAAACCCAGCGGCGAGCA
>CAJTYN010000058.1:0-2064 GCA_910584115.1 uncultured Lachnospiraceae bacterium | reverse complement strand
AGGACCCGACGGAGGGCGCCCTGGCAAACGCCCTGCAGAAACCCAGCGGCGAGCATTGGTTCGGCACGGATAAATTAGGAAGGGATATCTTTGCCCGGGTGATCTACGGTACGCGGACATCCCTGACGGCGGCCCTCTCCGTGGTGGCGATCATTTTTGTCGTCGGCACGATCCTAGGCATCCTGGCCGGATATTTCGGCGGGATCGTGGATACGGTGATCATGCGTTTTTCCGATATGATGGTGTCCTTCCCGGGGATGGTCCTGGCAATCGCGATCGCGGGTATCCTAGGGGCCAGCATCCAGAACGCGGTCCTGGCGATCTCCATGGTGAGCTGGACAAAATACGCGCGCCTGGCACGCAGCCTGGTGCTGAAGATCCGCCATCGGGATTACGTGGCGGCGGCTGTGGTCACCGGGTCGAAGACGCCCTACATCCTGCTGCGCTATATGCTGCCAAATGCATTGCCCACGCTGATCATCACCGGGGCAACGGATATCGGCAGCATGATGCTGGAGCTTGCGGGGCTGTCTTTCTTAGGATTTGGCGCGCAGGCACCCACACCGGAGTGGGGTCTCATGCTGAACGAAGGCCGGGCCTACATGGCGGCTGCGCCCTGGCTGATGATCTTCCCCGGCCTGGCGATCTTCCTGGTCGTGCTGGTCTTCAACCTGTTCGGCGACGGACTGCGGGACGTCTTGGACCCGCGGGATGAGTAAAGGAGGAGAAGATCATGTTGGGATTAAAAGATGTGACCATATCATATAAAGAACGGCCAACGGTCAAGAACTTCAGCCTCAGTCTCGGCCAGGGAAAGATCTGCAGCATCGTGGGCGAGAGCGGCAGCGGAAAGACCACGGTGATCCGCGCCATCCTAGGATTGCTGGGCGGCGGCGGGAGAGTGACGGCAGGCGACATCCTCTTCGAGGGACGCTCCCTTTTATCAAATACGAAGGAAGAGTGGAGAAAACTGCGCGGCACGGACATCTCCATGATCTTCCAGGATTCCGGCGCCATGACGAACCAGACCCGGACTATCGGCAGGCAGTTCGTGGAATACATACGCACCCACGAGGACATGTCAAAAAAAGACGCCTGGGACCGCGCGATCCAGATGCTGGAGCGGATGCGCCTCCCCAGCGGGGACAACATCATGAAGAGCTACCCCTTCCAGCTCTCGGGCGGTATGCGCCAAAGAGTGGGGATCGCCATGGCCATGACGTTCCAGCCGAAGCTTTTGCTGGCCGATGAGCCCACCAGCGCGCTGGATGTGACCACTCAGGCACAGATCGTCCGCCAGATGATGGAGCTGCGGGATGCGTACAAGACCAGCATTATCGTGGTGACCCACAACCTGGGCGTGGCGGCTTACATGGCGGATCATATCGTGGTCATGAAGAACGGAGAAGTCGTGGACGCAGGGGACCGGGAGGAGATCCTGCACCATCCGCAGAGCGGCTATACCAGAAATCTCTTGGAGGCAGTACCATCGTTGGGAGGTGTACGCTATGTCTGACATCATATTAGAAGCAGAGCATGTCACCCGGAAGTTCCCGGCCGCGGATAACAGGACGCTGGTGGCCTGCAACGACATAAATCTGAAACTCTATAAAGGAAAGACTTTGGGGCTGGTGGGAGAATCCGGCTGCGGGAAGAGTACGTTCATGCGCTTCCTCGTCTCCCTGGACACACCCACGGAGGGCGAGATCTTCTTCCACGGAAAAGACATCACGAAGATGAAAGGGGAGGCGCTGCGGCAAAATCGCCAGAAGATCCAGATGGTCTTCCAGGATCCGTCCGGGTCCTTTAACCCGAAGATGAAGATCCGCGACATCATCTGTGAGCCGCTGATGAATTTCAAACGGATCAAAAAGAGTGAGAAGGACGCGGTGGCGAAAAGATATCTGGAGATGGTGGATCTCCCCGCAGAGTTCGCGGACCGTTATCCCCACAACATGAGCGGCGGCCAGCGGCAGCGGATCGCGATCGCCCGGGCCATCGTGCTGGAACCGGAGATCGTGGTCATGGACGAGGCCACCTGCGCGCTGGATGTATCCGTGCAGA
>CAJTYN010000057.1:7792-16840 GCA_910584115.1 uncultured Lachnospiraceae bacterium | reverse complement strand
GTTTTCAAATACGCTCTAGTTGATGTTCTTGCAGACCATCCGGCCGTTTTCCAGATCCAGCATGAGGGTATCCCCCGCGCTGACATGTCCGGATAGGATGCTCTTGGCCGCCAGCGTCTCCACGGTCTTCTGCAGGTAACGTTTCAGCGGACGGGCGCCGTATACCGGGTCGTAGCCATTTTCCACCACATGGGCTTTGGCTTCCTGGGTCAGTTTCAGCCGCAGCTCCTGGTCGGCCAGACGGCGGTCCAGATCTGCCATCAGAAGATCCACGATCCGTCCGATGTGCTCTTTCGTCAGCGGCCTGAATAAGATCACTTCGTCCAGGCGGTTCAGGAATTCCGGGCGGAAATGGCTGCGCAGATCCCGCATCACCAGATCCTCCGCCTCTTTCTCGATCTCGCCCTGGTCGCTGATGCCCTCCAACAGATAGGCCGCTCCGATGTTGGACGTCATGATCAGGATGGTGTTCTTGAAGTCCACCGTCCGGCCCTGAGAGTCGGTGATGCGGCCGTCGTCAAGCACCTGCAGAAGGACATTGAACACGTCCGGGTGCGCCTTCTCGATCTCGTCAAAGAGCACCACGCTGTAGGGCTTGCGCCTGACGGCTTCCGTGAGCTGGCCGCCTTCTTCGTATCCTACGTATCCTGGAGGCGCCCCGATCAGACGGGACACGGAATGTTTCTCCATGTACTCGCTCATATCGATGCGCACCATGTTGTTCTCGTCGTCGAACAGGCTCTCGGCCAAGGTCTTGGCAAGCTCCGTCTTGCCCACGCCGGTGGGGCCTAAGAACAGGAAGGATCCGATCGGCTTCGTAGGATCTTTGATCCCTGCTTTGGAGCGGAGGATGGCGTCCGTGACTTTCTGCACGCCCTCGTCCTGCCCTACCACCCGCTCATGGAGCTGGTCTTCCAGGTTCAGGATCTTGCTGCGCTCGCCTTCGGTGAGTTTTGCCACCGGGATCCCGGTCCAGCGGGAGATGATCCGCGCGATCTCCTCGTCGGTGACCCGCTCGTGGAGCAGGCTGTGCTCTGTGCTGGCCATCTGCTCTTCCGCCAGCTCCAGGTCGTGCTGGAGGCGGGGCAGTTCCCCGTACTGCAGCTGGCTGACTTTCTCCAGGTCATAGTGGTGGGTAGCTTTCTCGATCTGGCGGTTCACGTCCTCGATCCGCTCGCGGATCTTCTGGACTTTTTCCACGGATGCTTTCTCACTGTCCCACTGGGCCTTCTTGGAATTGAAGGCATCCCGATGGTCCGCCAGTTCTTTTTGCAGGGCGATCAGACGGTCCTGGCTGAGCCGGTCGTTTTCTTTTTTCAGAGCGGCTTCCTCGATCTCCATCTGCATGATCTTCCGGGACATCTCGTCCAGCTCCGTGGGCATGGAATCCAGCTCCGTCTTGATCAGGGCGCAGGCCTCGTCCACCAGGTCGATGGCTTTATCCGGCAAAAACCTGTCACTGATGTACCGCTGGGACAGGGTCGCCGCCGCCACCAGCGCGCCGTCTGTGATCTTTACCCCGTGGTACACTTCGTACCGTTCTTTCAGACCCCGGAGGATGGAGATCGTATCCTCCACGGAGGGCTCATCCACCAGGACGGGCTGGAACCGCCGCTCCAGGGCCGGGTCTTTCTCGATGTACTGGCGGTACTCGTCCAGGGTGGTGGCGCCGATACAGTGGAGTTCCCCGCGGGCCAGCATGGGCTTTAGCATATTGCCAGCGTCCATGGCTCCGTCCGTCTTGCCGGCGCCCACGATCAGGTGGAGTTCATCGATGAAGAGGATAATCTCGCCCTCGCTCTTTCGTACTTCCTCCAGGACCGCTTTTAACCGCTCCTCGAACTCGCCCCGGTACTTGGCCCCGGCCACCAGCGCGCCCATATCCAGCGAGAAGATCCGTTTCTCTTTTAAACCTTCCGGCACATCCCCCCGGACGATCCGCTGGGCCAGTCCCTCGACGGCCGCCGTCTTGCCCACGCCCGGCTCCCCGATCAGTACCGGGTTGTTCTTCGTCTTCCTGGACAGGATGCGGATGATGTTGCGGATCTCCGCGTCCCGCCCGATCACCGGATCTGATCTCTGTTCACGGGCGCGCTCCACCAGGTCCTGGCCGTATTTATTTAGCGTATCATACGTGGCCTCCGGGTTGTCGCTGACTACCCGCTGGTTGCCCCGCACGGTGGAGAGTGCCTTGAGGAAACGCTCTCTGGTGATGCCGTACTCCTGGAAGAGTTTTTTCACAGACGGGCTGGCATGGCGGATCAGTGACAGAAAGAGGTGCTCCACCGAGACGTATTCATCTCCCATCTGCGCAGCCTCGTCTTCGGCTTCCACCAGGGCTTTGTTCAGATACTGCCCGTAGTGGAGGCTGCCGCCGGATACTTTTACCCGGGCCTGCAGCGCTGCCTCCAGACTCGCCTCAAACGCCTGGGGCTGTATCTCCATCTTCTCCAACAGCTTTTTGATCAGGCTGTCCTCCTGGCGGTACAGGGTGTAGAGCAGATGCTCCTGCTCGATCTCCTGATTTCCATATGCGTAAGCGGCCTTCTCCAGATCCTGGACGGCCTGTATCGATCTCTGTGTAAATCTAGCGATGTTCATAACGATCCCTCCCATGCCTGCATGGTCTCTTTGTTCTAATAAGAATATAACACTTGTTGTTAGCACTGTCAAGTGTCGAGTGCTAATTTTTTTAAGAGGATTTTTCTAGTGCTCCATCCATCATCTGCCACCGCCGTTATGATCACATTTCTGGAAGTACTTTTTTACATTTTCATTCAACATAAGAATTACCTCCTGAATTTCACTGTTTTATCTGATCTGATATACTGGATCATAGATGACTGGATATCCGTCCGAAAACCAGCAGTGAAAGGCCTGCGTGGTATCTTTAGCACCATTTGACCATCTTCATGGAATTTACGAAAATACAGGCATCATCTGGATCGATGCCCATCCTGACGTATCGACCGTGGAGGACGGCTATCCAAATGCCATATCCTGGTACACTTCAATATCAATGTACTGGATGAGCATTGTTTGATGGACACAGGCTGCATAAAATGTTCGCTGAGATCCCCCTTTTTACGGAATGATCGGATCGATCTCTTTTCACCGTCTGCCAAAGACCATCCCGCTGATATTTTCCACGAGCATCTCGTATTCCGGATGATACGCCCGCAGCCTCTCCAGGATAAAGCCCTCGTCAAACTGCCGCAAAAACCTCTGTTCCTTTTCCACGCACTCCACGTATGTCAAGACAGCATCGATGCCGCTCAGGCCCGTCAGATCCTCCCGCACCGGATAGTCCAATGTCAGCAGCGTTTCCTGGGGCGCATAGTCCACATCGTAGCGCAAAAGGAACTGGGGGATCCCATTTACGATCGTATCACGCAGGCATTCCATGCCATAGTCCCGGAAGTCGAGGATCATATCATTGTAGAGCGCATGGAGCTGCCGTATCTTTTGGATCACGATCGCTCGGCCGATCCGATACGCCTCCTCCGCCGGAACAGACCCCGCCGGCTGCACGGCCTCTTTGGGACCTGTATATTCATGGATGCAGTAGAGCACCGCGCCCATCAGCATCTCTGCCTTTTCATACGTGATGGATGAATGCTCATATCCCGTGTAACGGGCCGCCAGCTCCGCGACCACCGGGAGCAGCTCCTCCAACTGATAACCCATTTCCACCATACCGCTCACCTCCAGCACAGTTCCGCCAACGCTTCCATGTACAGTTCCCTGTCCCATCGCTTTACGATGTCAAGTCTTTCAAATTCCCCGCGGCCGCCCGATGCCCTGTGGCCCTGATACCCCGCGCGGATCGCCTGGGCGAAGATATCCAGACAGGTCCCCTCCAGATATCCCAGATCCCCTGCACAGACCGTCTCAAACTGTTCGCGCATGAACTCCAGCAGCTCGTCGTCCGTGATCTCATCCAGCATCTCATTTTTATATAGGTAGAAGATCTCCTGGAGCCGCAGCAGCGTATCGCAGTAGTCGCTTGGCGTGATGTACGCTGAATCGCAGAACGCATAGATGATCTTCGGCAGGATGCCCTGGCCAAATTCTATCCTGCGCTCCTTTTTCAGGACCTCCACCCTCTCCTTCGCCAAGAGCGCTGCCTCCTCCCCGCTCAGGACGAGCCCGTGCTTTTCTGTAAATGCATTCGTATCGAGGATCTGCCGCACCTGCACCTGTTCTGACATGATGTTTAGCCAGTCCTTTTTCTCCAAATCCGCACCTCCTGTAAAGACATCCCTCATCGTATCGTGGAGATTTATTATATACTCTGTGCAGAAGTTTTGCTAGACTTGACTTTTTATCCATTTTGTGCTATAATCTGTTCAAAGTTCGATATAGCAGACACATCTGAGGAGGTTCCCATGGCATCACCGCAGGAAAAACTCTATACCATTCAGGATATCTACGCCCTGCCAGACGGCAGACGCGCCGAACTGATCGACGGCCGGATCTACATGATGGCACCGCCCAGCGCCCGCCACCAAGACATCATCTTTTCCATTTCCCGTAAGATCGCGGACTACATCGATGCACACAGAGGCGACTGTAAGATCTACCTCGCCCCCTACGCCGTATTCCTGAACGCAGATGACAAAAATTACGTGGAACCTGACATCTCAGTCATCTGCGACAAGTCCAAACTGGACGACCGGGGCTGCATCGGGGCGCCGGACTGGGTGATCGAAGTCGCTTCTCCCGGCACTGAGCGGATGGATTACGGGATCAAACTCTTCAAATACCGTTCCGCCGGGGTGCGGGAGTATTGGATCGTAAATCCTATGAAACGCGCCGTAAATGTCTTTGATCTGGCCTGCGGCAATGCATCGGCCCTGTACGCCTTTGATGATCAGATCCCCGTCTGTATCTATGAGGATCTGACGATCGATATCCAGGAACTTTTATAAAACATAACGGCAGCAGGCCAGAACGCTCGAACACGTTCCGGCCTGCACTATCTATCCTTTGTTCTTACCCTCCTTTTGCATCTCTTTTACCAGGCTGACGCAGACCAGGATCAGGATGAACAGAATACATCTGCGGTCTGTATGCTATGGATCTTTCTACTGTGCTCTCTGCTTCCGCGCATAGCTGCATGCAAAGAAACAGACTATGGCTCCGATGACCGCGCAGCCGATCGCCCAATACCAGATATACTGATACCCTTTCAGCCCATATTTATCCAACCATCCCCCGGCTAATTTAGCAAAAAACACATCCGGCAGATATCCGATGAACGACATGATCCCCGTCATGGCGCCTGAGAGATGGACCGGCACACCCAGCTCTGAGGGTATGGCAAAATACAATCCGCGCATACCGGTATAGATCGCGGCAAAGACAAATGTACAGCCCACACACAGGGCAAAATCATTCTGGAACAGCAGCATCGCCACGACCAGGGCCCCCGATCCCAGGCTGTAGATGCCGATCGTCTTCGACTCTGATTTAAATCTCACCGCCACATACCCGATGAGGAATGTGGAGATCGCCGCGATGAAATAGTTCCTGATGATCGCAAAGGTCGCAGCCTGCGAGGAGGATACGCCCACCACATTGGACGTATAGGCGCCCAGATAACCGCTGGCGCAGGCCGTGATCGAGTACCCGAAGAACAGCACCGCCGTAGCGATCCAGGTGCTAGGCATCTTCAGGACCGTGACAGCTCCTTTCAGCGTGAACGCTTCAGATCCTTCTTCTGTCTCCTCTGCCCCGACTACTCTGTTCGGCACGAGGATGATACAGACGATCACGCATATGATATAGATCGCCGCCTGCATAAAGAGCATGATCTTCCATCTGCTCCCGATCAGGACAGGATCCATTTCACCGCTAGGCAGGATCGCCTGGTTCAAGATCGCCACGCCCACCAGGCCCAAGACAGTCCCGGTGACGCCTCTGACAAACTCAGATGTCGAGTACATCCGCCCTTGTTCCTCGGAAGTCCCCAGCTTTCTCGTCAGCTTCAGGTATCCGCCCCACATGGTGCCCGTCCCAAATCCAAAAAGGATAAAAGCGACCCACAGGGAAGCCCTGTTCAGGGCCAGGCCATAGAGGGCCGTCCCGCCGGCCATCATAAGACCGCCCAGCACGAGCATGATCTTTTCGCCAAATTTATCGACCAAGACCCCGCCCACCAGATACATGACCATCACGATCGCACCATAGACCATCGCCAGATCGCCTATATATTCGTTGACTGACGCCGGATCGACGATCTGCCTGCACTCTGTAAACAGAAGGACGATCTGATCATAATAGCTAAATCTCAGATAAGGGGTGATCACCATCGTCCCCGAAAATATCGACACGACGATGAGCATGATCCATCGTTTTATTCCAGTGATCTTCATCTATATTCTCCTTTATCATTTTATTTTAAAAAAAGGCCGAGGAAATAAATTCCCCGGCCTGGACATGACCCCGCAAAAGCTATTTGTCTTTTTGTTTGGATTACTCTGTTTTATAGGATCCCTTTTCTATATCTGTACAGATCGAGCGCCATATCAAGGGTATGCCTGACCAATCCCATGCATCGTGCACTTGCTTCTTTCCTCTCTTCTTCACCCGCCCCCCTGCAATCCGCAAGGAGACTGCGGGCGATAGAGGTGACCACGATGCTCACATAACGCGCATCTTCGATAGAGACCAGGCAATGGCTTGCCATGCTCCGCATGAGTACATGATCGCGTTCGACCACATCGCCCCCCAAAAAAGTCAGATAATACTGTACAGAATACACTTCCGGCGGTTTCAAAGGAAAAACGCTATAATATTTTCCGATCGCCTCTTCCAGATCACACGCATTCAGATCCCAAAACAAATGATAATAAATATCAGGCCTTCCAAAAGCAAATTCACAAAAAAGCTCCCACCCACGAAGATAGCTGTCTATAAGATCCCGATGTTCATCGAGCATCTTACTATATTCAGAAGCGTAATCGTCAAAAAACTTAATGGACGCTACAGCTATCAATTCATCCAGGTTGGAAAAATGCTGATATATCGTCGAGGGTGCGCATCCGGACTTCTTTGCCAGATCCCTGACCTTCAACGCTGAGACAGGATTGGAAAGAAGCTCCGTATAGACACACTCGATCAATCTTTTTTTTATCTGTTTGCTGCTCTTATGTGTAGACACTTACTCTTGACCTTTCGAAAGCATATGTGGTATGTACCATAAATATCTAAGATATTATATCTTTCTCCAGGTAAAATGTCAAATCTTAAATCACAGCCGTATTATCTTTACAATCCGTCTACCATATCCATCCACGCACGGCTGAGCCCTGCTTCTTCGAAGATATCCTTGATCTTACCGAGCTTTTCCGGATCGATCTCGGGTTTCTCATATCGCTCAAGGAGACGTTCCTTGTAAGCATCCAAACGTTTCTGGAATTGATGTACCGGATCTGCCACGACACCACGAGTAGTCACACGCGGAGCCATCGGCTCTTTACGGCACCATTCAAATGTATGTTCTGACGTGAGGTATTCGCCTGAATGTCCCACTTCTTCTATCTCTTCAAATGCAAGTGTCTCCTCATTGATGTCAAACTCCCGGACATAACGTTTCACATAATTGAGGATCTCAAAATCCTGGAGCACCTTTTCATAGGAAACAGCGTTGTAGCCGTCCAGGATACCTGCCGCATGGATGATCAGGTTCATATCGTTCTCATAACAAGCCATGAGCGTGATCATGGATTCATATGCGCTCTGCGGATCCACGATCTTAGAATCTGAGATCGCACCGCCTCCACGGGAAGGAAGCCCATAATGATCGGACAGGTTTGCCACATATTTATAACAGAGCGCGCCTTCCGGAGAGCCGCCGGCGATCTGTCCGGAAGCCATATCCGCGGTACAGGACTGGCTGCCGATCAGTACGGGAGTCCCTGGGCGCACCATCTGCGCCAACGCGATCACCGGGAGATTCTCCGCGATGATCAAAGACACCGTGCCTGCAAGGGTCACCGGCGAAGTGGATCCGGCCATGGAACAATTTGCCACGGTAAAAGCCTGGCCCGCTTCCGCTAGAGCGATGAGCGTCTCTGTCATCGTGACCCCAAACTGCATCGGCGAGTTCACATCCACGATCGTAAACATACGCGGCTTCTCACGCAGAGCTTCTCTGCCTCCCCATGCGACCTCGGCCGCTCTGATGAGTGCGCCTACGACCTCTTGATCCCCCGTATGGATCATCATCACCTTCTCGGAATGCGTGTACGTCGCATACCACATGGCCAGCGCACCCAGACGCGGGTCTACGCCATCGATCGCGACGATCGGTCCGCCATTCATCTTATAATCTTCGTTCGCTTCAAAGAGTTTGATAAGATCAACGTAATCCTCTGCTGTCGCAGCTCTCTTTTCCCCATTTGGCTCTGTGATATAGGGCGCCCCATACGGAGGTGCTGGATTGACCTCTTTCCCGCCAAGATCACAGTCATACTTTTTATCCCCGCCATACAAAGTAAAACTGAAAGGAGCTTTGTGCACCCAGTACATCAGCTGTTCTTCCGTAAAATAAGCAACATTGCCTTCACAGCGTATCCCATTCGCCTTCAATATCTCCACAGCCTTCGGATGGTGGAACTTCATCCCCACATTCTCAACGATCCGCATAGCAGCTTTATGTAATCGCTGCAGTCTCTCACTCTGATAGTCCATAATAACCTCCTCCTTATAGCTCCAGATCATTTAGTGTTATTTTATCCGAACATGTTCTGAATTGTATTATACGGATATATTTACTTTTTGTCAATACGTTTTCCGAACGTGTTTCGATCTTTTTTATCTAAATCCCCTATGCTCCTGATCAGCCTGCATGCCCGGCACTGCCGATCAGGAACTCTCCGAAAACGTGTGAAAAAACGCGTTGATAACAGATCATAAAAAGATCATAATGGTATCATCAGAGGTGATCCACATGGATCCGAAATATAAAAAGGAGGAAGTAAGGATGGAAGATATGGGAATGACGAACGAACAATGGTACGCAGATATACGGAACCAGATCGA
>CAJTYN010000057.1:0-7692 GCA_910584115.1 uncultured Lachnospiraceae bacterium | reverse complement strand
GACAGCCAGACCCACCTGAGGGTCCCGCCCCTTACGCTGTATTCCCGAACAGAGACGGCAGTAGGCCAGAACGCTCAAACACGTTCCGGCCCGCTGCCGTTTTATTTCTTATGATATCTATTTTTTGTTCTTGTTTTCCCTGCGCATCTCCTTTACCAGGCTGACGCAGACCAGGATCAGGATGAACAGATAGGGGAACGCGATCACCGTGGAGATCGTCTGTATGACGGAAATCCCCCCTGAGATGATCAGCGCGAACGCCACCACCGCCATCAAGAGCCCCCAGAAGATCTTCTTGCCATCCGGCGGATCCAGCGCGCCGTCCGACGTGAGCATGGCCAGCACGAAGGTGGCCGAGTCCGCGGATGTGATGAAGAATGTGATCAGCAGTACGATCGCGATCACCGACAGCACGACCCCGAACCTGTACTGGCTAAACACGTGGAACAGCGCCGTCTGCATGGACGCGATGATCTCTGAGAGTTCCTCTGCCGGGAAGCGGTCCGCCACATGCAGGGACATCCCGCCGAAGATCGAGAACCACACCGTTGATACCAGCGTGGGCACGATCATCACGCCCAGGACGAACTCCCGGATCGTCCGCCCACGGGAGATCCGCGCGATGAACACGCCCACGAAGGGCGCCCAGGAGAGCCACCAGGCCCAGTAGAAGACCCGCCAGTCCTGGATCCAGGAGGCATCCCCCTGGGAGGTCAGGCGCAGGCTGTCCGGGATCAGGTAGACGATGTAATCCTTCAGCCCATTAAGCTCGATCCCCAGGATATCCAGGCTGGGCCCGATCAGGAACGCCGCGATCATGAGCACCACGAACATCAGCATGTTGAAGTTCGAGAGCCGTTTGATCCCTTTCCCCACGCCGCTGAGTGCGCTGCGCAGATAGATCATGCAGATCAGGACGATGATGACGATCCATGTGATCATATTGTTCGGGATCCCGAACATATACTCCAGGCCGCTGCTGATCTGCAGGCAGCCCATCCCAAAGGAGGTCGCCACCCCCGTCACCGTCAGGACCGTGGTAAAGATATCGACGGCCTTGCCCACCACGCCCTTGGCATGTCTCTCGCCCAGGATGGGCTTTAGGAGATTGCTGGCCAGGGCCGCGTCCTTCTTGCGGAACTGGAAATAGGCCAGGCCCAGCCCCATGGCCGCGTAACAGGCCCATGGATGCAGCCCCCAGTGCATGAAACAGGAGCGGATCGCGAAATCGGCCGACTCAGCGCTCTGCGGCTCGATCCCCTTCATCGGCGCCACATAATGGGACAGGGGCTCCGCCACGCCCCAGAACACCAGCCCGATCCCCATGCCCGCCGCGAAGAGCATGGCGAACCAGGAGACGTTGCTGTACTCCGGCTTCTCATCGTCATCCCCCAGACGGATCTTCCCGTACTTACTGAACGCCAGGATGAGCGCAAACAGCACGAACAGGAACATGACCCCCAGATACAGCCAGGAAAACCTCTCCTTGAGCATCTTCATCATCCCATCCGCGATCACGGCGAAGGACTGGTTGTCGATGATGCCCCAGAGAGCGATGATCAGCGCGATGCCCGCCGATGAGATAAATACGATATTTTTTTCTTTTTTATTGTCTTCCTTCAATGATCTTCCTCCTTCAAAGTGTACGATCCTCCAGAAACTCAGAACATGTGCGGCATGTGCATGGATCTATCTGAGGCGGGACGCATACCCCGCACACGCCCTGCCTCAGACAGATCATCTGCACTCTGGCTCTTGCGGGATATCCGCCTCAGCGCAGATATCCCGCAAGATGATGAAACTCCCTTGCGAAATGGGTCTTCAGACACCCTCCAGCGGCGTCTTACACTTTCGCCCCGCTCTCACGCAGTGCGCGGGTCTGCCTGGTGAGCATGACCGCGCCGATCACCCCTGCGACCGCAAAGACGATGAGCATGATAAAGATCTTATTGAAGCCAACGCTGACATCCCCGGCCGCTGTCGCCGCATCCAGCCATACACCGCACACGGTCGGCACGATGAAATCAGGGATGAACGCGATAAATGATATGATCCCGGTGGCCATGGCCGTCATATTGACCGGTATGCCCGCCTGCCCCATCACGCTCCAATATGTAGATTTCATCACGTTGGCCAGGAAAGCCAGCAGCATCGTCAGGCCCACGCACACCGGCACGGCTTTATTCGTCAGCATGACCCCGGCCATCGTCACGATCACTGCGGTAAAGAGCACTAAAAAGCCTTTCCCTTTATAAGAGAATTTATCCAACACCCAGCCGCCGATGAACCCTGCCAGGAAAACGATGATATAGCTGCGCACGATACCCAGGGAAGAAGCCGTAGCCTCCGAGATCCCCAATACACGCACCGTATAAGTCGTCAGATAGCCGTTCCCCAGAGTCCATGCCACATACGCGCAGCATACGACCCAGATCGTGATCCACACGCCTTTATTCGTCAGCACATCCTTGATGGAAAATTTCTCCTCCTCCGCGCTCTCCCCGGCCGTATCCCGCTCTTTTTTCTCTTCCGGCAGGAAGATGATGGCGAGTACCAAAAAGACTGCGCAGATCACCGTCCCCGCGATCATGACTGCGCGGAAGCCCGCCACCGGTGTCGCCGCCGCGTTCATCAGCGCCAGGAAGACAAAAGCGGTCAGCGTCTGGATGATCCCCCTGGTCGCCTCACTGCTCCCGAAGAGACGGCTCTGGGTATCCTCGTCGCCCAGCCCCCGGAGTCCCGTCAGATACGCGGACCAGAGCGTCGCGATCCCGAAGAAGCCAAAGAGGATATGGATCACCATCAGAAGGGCATAATTCGTGGTAAAAGCAAACATCGCGCTCAGCACGACAAAAGCCGCGAAGGAAACGCATATCAGCTTTTTCATGGAAAAACGATCTGCGAAAAAGCCTCCGATCGGGTAACATATGGTACTGGTCAGCGAGACTGCCGTCGCCAGCAGACCCATCTGTGTATCATTGAGGTTGAACGCCGCCGTCATCTGATCATAAAATGTATACCTCAGATACGGTAATTGATAAGCCAGCGCCACCGCCGCACTCAATACGATAAAGACCATCAGTTTCTTAAAACCAAAATTTTTCATTCGATCACTTCCTCCTTTATCCAGTCACCATGGATATCCTTTTTTTGTTGGGATCCATACATATGCGCGCATATATTTGTTATCTACGATCACACGATCCTCCGTTTGCGGACACGATGACTGCGTTTGTTTTTTCTGAATTTTGTCTATTTTTTGCACTATTAGTTTGGCAGTCCCCGGATATTATTGGGAATTTCGCCTGATATTTCACACCATCATTCTTTGTTTATTGTATATTATTTTTCCCTCATTGTCAATCCGGTAAATTTTTTCAAAAAATTTATGTTGACAATGATAACTTTTTGATGTATGATCATAACCATAAAGCACACCGTTATTCGTGTTACTTTTTTACAAAGATCATCATTAGATAAAGGAGGATACTATTATGCAGAGATATCAGATGATCAGCCAGAGTGAGCTGGAGCAGATCCACGAAAATTCCCTGAGGATCATGGAGAACATCGGTATCATCATGACCCACGCGCCGGCCCTGGAGATCTTAAAGAAACACGGCGTGAAGATCGACGGCAAGAAAGCGTTCTTCCCACGCGCCCTGGTAGAGGAAGCCATCAAGAACTCACCTTCTTCTTATACCATCTACGGAAGGGATCCGGAAAAGAACGTGGAGATCAACACGGAGCGGGCCGCTTACGCGGGTCCTTACGGATCTCCTTTCGTCACTGACCTGGACAAGGGCCGCCGCGACGGCAAGCTGGAAGATTTCATCAATATCGTAAAGATCTGTGACAGGCTGGAAAACATCGACATCCAGAGCCACATCTCCTGTGAGCCCCAGGATGTCGCCGTCAAAGAGCGCCCCACCGCAATGGTCTACAACACGATGAAATACAGTGCCAAGCCGTTGATGGGCAGCGTATACGGATATGAGAACGCCAAACACTGCATCGAGCTGGCGGCGATCCCCTTCGGCGGACTGGACGCGATCAAGGAAAAACCGGTCATCGCTTCCATCCCCTGTACATTGACACCATTGAGCTACGATGACGCGCAGCTCGGCGCGATCATGGCTTACGCGGAGACCGGACAGCCGCAGCTGATCAATTCCCTGTCCATGGCCGGGATGACCACGCCCGCCACGATCGCCGGACTCGTTTCCTTACAGAACGCAGAAGTCCTGGCCGGCATCGTACTGGCACAGTGCATCAACCCAGGGACACCTGTCGTATACTCCGCTTCCGGTTCCAACGCCGACATGAGCAGCGGTTCCCTGTGCATCGGTTCTCCGGAAGACGCTGTCGTCTCCTTATTAAACGGCCAGCTCGCCAAATACTATCAGATCCCATGCCGGATCAGCGGCGCGCTCTCCGATGCCAAGATCATGGATTCTCAGGCTGCATACGAATCCGCGATCACACTGATGATGACCCAGATGGCAGGCGGCAACTTCATCCTGCACGCGGCCGGCATCATCGAGACATACAACTGTACATCCTTCGAGAAACTGATCATCGACAACGAGATCATCGGCAACCTGAAACGGATCGATCAGGGCGTGACCGTCAATGAAGAGACTCTGGCTTACGACGTGATCGAAGAAGTCGGCCCGGGCGGCGTATTCCTGACCCACGACCACACCGTTGAGAACTTCAGGGATGAGTTCTATATCCCCACATTGAGCGACAGGAAACCATACGAGCAGTGGGCAGACAACGGCGCTCTCCCGATCGAGAAGGTCGCGAACGCGAAATGGAAGAAGATCCTGGCTGACTACGAAGAGCCCGCACTTCCGGCCGACGTAGACGCTGACATGCGTAAATACATGGAAAACCTGTAAAAACACGCCCGACCCCGCAAAAAGCTCACATATATCAAGAAGCGGATCTGTATTTTCCAGACCCGCTTCTTTTCGTGCCCATGATCCGCCAAAAAGACTTGATTTTTCCTCCGTTCTGGTACTATAATCTTATGTATGCGCAATAATATACACAAGGAAAAACAAAGATGAGCAAAAAAAATGAACTCGTATTGAAGACGTACGAACTCCTCAAGACAGCCGGCCCCTACGACATCAAGATCCGTACGATCGCGACAGCCTGCAGCTGCACGAGTACCGTCATCTACAGGCATTTCGACGACCTGGACCATCTGATCCGATTTGCATCGGTGCGTTTCCTGGAAAACTATATCGTCGATATCCAGCGGATCACCAACGAGAAGACCGACGCCCTGGAGATGCTGGAGACATTGTGGGAAGTCTTTGCCAAATACGCATTTGAAAATATAGAAGTCTTCAATGAACTTTTCTGGGGGAAATACAAAGAGAAACTGGGGGATACGATCTTCGAATACTATCAGATGTTCCCGGATGAATGGAAAAACCTGGACGGCCTGTTCACCAGCGTCTTCTTCAACAACGATATCCTGGAACGGAATCATATGATGGTCCACAGGGCCGCCATGACCGGCCATTTTTCGCTGGACGACTCGCGGATGCTCAGCGATATGGAATGCAGCCTGTTCCACGGGCTGATGCTGGAATACAAGGACAGATACAGGCTGCCCGGGGTGGCCGAGGAGGGTGTCGCCTATTTCATGAAGATGCTCCGCTCCCTCCACGACCATTACAAAAAGAAATGATAGGGGAACCTG
Source organism: uncultured Lachnospiraceae bacterium (assembly GCA_910584115.1). Taxonomy (GTDB): domain Bacteria; phylum Bacillota; class Clostridia; order Lachnospirales; family Lachnospiraceae; genus MGBC164599. Next base: position 1,973 of record CAJTYN010000057.1, on the reverse strand, counting down.
ATCATCTGTCGTTTAAGGATAAAGACTTCAGGCTCCTCCGATATTCCCGCATCTCCTCCTCATCTGTATGATCCAGGACATAGCGCAGCTCATCGATCGCTCTTGCACGGTCATACGGAAGGTAAGCCGTAAGCGGCGCGAAGTTCGTGACCGTGTCGGCGAACAGATGGGTGCGTATCTCAAGGCTGGCGATCAGCATCTGCAGTTCGCGGATGCGCTCCTTTTCCCCGGCGGGCACGAACACGCCCTGCCGGGTCCTTTCATACAGTTCTGTGCCCGGAAAGAGAGTCAGGGAATCCACGGAGATGAAATACGGATCCAGCCGGCTGAAAAGTTCCGCGCTGTTCTTCGCGTTCCGATATCCGCCGCCTTTTCCCGCGAGTCCCGTCATATAGACAAAATAGTATTCTATGCCCGCCTCGTCCAATTTCCGGCACTGCTCCAGGATATCTGCCGGAGTATATCCTTTCCCCGCAAGGGCGAGCGTCTCCGCGTCTCCGCTCTCCACACCGATGCTCAGCCCGTTGATCCCCATGGCCCGCAGCTTTTTGAGCTGCCAGACTTCCTTATCCCGGATGCTGCGGATACTGGCAAACATGGCCATCGTCCGGCATTTGATCAGATAGTCCCGGACAGTCAGCGCCCGGATCCGGAGGTTTTCATAACTCATCGTAAAAGGGTCCGCTCCCGTCCAGAAAATCCTCCGGGCATGGGGCTGATACCGTTTGATCTCTGCCAGATCCTCCTCAAACTCACGCAGCGGCGACATCCGGAACCGCTCGCCTTTATACAGGCTGCAGAACCTGCATCTGTTATAGGTGCAGCCGGAGGTGGCCTGTATGATCACCGAATGCGCTTCATAGGGCGGACGCCAGGTCCTTCCAGTAAAATGCATATCTTCCCTCCATTTCCGCTCACAGATGGTGAACATTCTCCCTATACTGCCGCAGTCCTTCTTCACTGACATTTTCGATGATCCCATCGAGAAAAGACAAGAGCTTCCCTTTATCTTTGGGCAGCCGCCCGTAGAACTGGTAGGCATTGGAGGCCCCCATCGCCGCAAAGGCCGTGGGGATCCGCAGCTCTTCGATGAGTGTGCGGACCTCTCTGTATTTTTCCAGTTCGCCCTCCTCCTGCCAGGCGCCCCGCTGTATCTCGGCGTAAAGCTCCGAGTCGGGATAGATCGTGAGCATATTGGCCCCGATCAGCGTCGGATGCAGCCGACCGCACAGGGCGGCCGTCGCCCGCGCCCCGATCTCGCCCCGGCCAGCGCCTGAGATACCCACCAGATAAAAGAAACTGTAATGGATCCCGGCCATATCCAGCCTCCGGCACTGGGCGATGATATCAGAAGAGCCATAGCCCTTGTTCATGAACCGCAGGGCCTGATCGTCACCCGTCTCGATCCCGATCGTCAGGCCGTCATATCCCAGCGCGCGCAGCCTGGCAAGCTCTTCATCCGTCTTGGGCGTCACGTTCGTGATCCGCGCAAATGCTCCGATCGACTTTACCGACGGGAGATATCTGTGGATCAGTTCCGCGATCGCTGCCAATCTGCCATAAGACAGCGCGAACGGATCCGCTCCCGTCAGGAACACTCGGTCGATGTGTCCGTCCTCCCAGCTTTCGAGCGCTTCTCTTGCCTCCCGCAGATCTGCCTCAACATCCTCTCGCGGGGACATCTTGAATCTAAACGGCAGTTCATTGTATAAAGTACAGAATTTACATTTGTGGTGCGTACAGCCCGCCGTCACTTCCAGCAGAAGCGAAGATGCCTCATAGGGCGGGCGCCAGATGGTGCCTGTGTAATGCATGAACATCACTCCTTTTCCTGTCATTTGTACCCATTATACTTGTGTACATTGTTTTTTCAAGTACTGTACTTTTTTGTAGTACCTGTTCTGTCCCTGTACATTGTCTTTTGGAAAAATGTGTGCTATACTGCTTGTCTGAAGATCCGTGATGATCTAGAG